>JAKPDL010000011.1 GCA_029552825.1 Bacteroidota bacterium | reverse complement strand
GTATCTCATTATTTGAATTAATGATCCATACACAAACACCTTTATGAATAAGTGCTTTTCTATGAGCTTCGTATTTTTCTTCGGTGCCGCATTTCTGACCTAATTCGTCATAAATATCGATCAGTTCCATATAGCAATACCCCCGCAAATTTTTCTAATGCCCTGACATTATGAATCATGCCACAATTTAATATTTTATGCCAATAAATACTATAAAGACCATCCATTTCTGATCGTTCTTTTTGTATAAACCTTTGTCTTTACGATCTGATACTCAGGAATACTATAAGCTATTAAGCATCACACGTTTCTGGCCCAGGATATGCACGACAAGAGCCAGCCCTGAAAGGCCGGCTCGTATTTGAATCAATATCAGATCAATGCTGCTACTGATCCCATCGAGGTATTTAGCCCTGAAAACTTATTTGATCAGCACAAGCGTCAAAGGCACTCCCCGCTCAGGATTTTCCGGCATGCAGAGCTTCCCGTCCTGTACCGCAAACATCAGCGTATATATGCCGAAATCCCACAGGTCGACATAGGTGTAGTAGTCTGCATAGCTCCTAGTTATCTTCGGGAAGTTCGCTTTATGCATGGCTGATATCTTTTCACCAAGCCTGGTCAATACAGGCTCGATTTCTTCCATCAGCGGACGGTATACAAACTCACGCAGCCTTTCTATCTGCTCATTGGCAAAGATAACGAAGTTGGGCTTATATCGGCTTTCCTCCTTTGTGATCAGGCCATCAGCAACAGCTTCGGCAAGCGCTTCCTTTTCCTGCGTGTCCAGTTTATCTTCGGAAAAACCGGGTTCAATGACCATTGTATAGACCCTGTGCAGCAGTGAACGTTTAGCGCTGTCGGCATGGACGATCTCCGGATGGTATCTTTCATCGGCAAAACAATTCACTCCAAGCCAGTAATACATGTCGGTATTGCTGCCGGGAATGCAGCTGTCCGAAACGATACCGTAATAGCCTCCCCACAGCAGTTCTCCCTGGAAGCCGTCCGGATCGAGTTCCTGCCCGTCGGACGCATCGCTTGCCATGACTATATACTTACCTCCGTCCGGCCGGACCGGGCGGTCAATATTCTTAAGCCTTGTAAGCAACGAGCTGTTGCGGCTGACGAAGCTGATGAACATCACTATAACGGGCCACATCAGCCTTTCCGTCGGGAATTCGCAGCCGTAGAACCCTATCGACCTGATCTCGTTTTCATGCGACCACAGGTAATCGATTATCTTATCGATCAGTTCCCCGCGCGTCTCCATGTAAAGCGTGGCAATTTCCTGCATATGGCGTCTGCCGATGATCGGAAACGCCGTCGCATACTTCTTGCCCTCAAGTGTCATGAATTCGCGGTTTACGAGCCAGTCCAGGTCAAATTCGATATAAGGTCTCGGGATCCCGGTCAGTTCCACAAGCTCATCGATCGTCTTCGGCTCCCGGTAGCACAAAAGACAAAGGTTCTGGCGCACCAGGCTGTCGTTGATGCGCTTTGTGTCAGGGTCGTCGGTGTAGCCGCCGGAAATGCCGACCCTGAGCCTGCCCGGGCGATAAACATAATTGGTCCTTGGAATACTCATGCTCTCAATCTCCCTCCTGACTTTTTTGCGGGCATCGAAAAGGTGCCATGTGACAGCGCTTTCGGTCGTGCCGAGCTTTGCTGCCGTTTCTGCGACGGTCAGGCCGTCAAGGTGATGCAGGATCATGGCTTCACGCTGGATAAAGCTGAGGTTCATGATCTCGCGGCGCATCCTGCTGATGCGCTCGTTTTTCATAGCTGCGGATATCGTCTCATTCGCATAATCGATGCCGTCCGGGATATTGGCATCCAGGACGGTCGTCCGCGAATTCCTCGATTTGCTCCGCAGGTAATTGCACCAACAGTGGTATGCCACCTTCCACAGGAGATTCTCGGGCCTGTCGACTGTCTCAGCTTTAGACACGGCGTCGTAAAACTGCACGAATACCTCCTGGGCCAGGTCTTCCCCTTCGCTGCGGTTACCGGTCTTCCTGACCGCCCAGGCCAGGACCTTCCTCAGGTTCTCCTCTGCAACCTGTTCAAACAGCACTTCCCTGTCCACGCTGCCACCCCCTTCAGATGCTCTCAACTATATAGTAACGGGGAGCTGAAAAGCTTAGTAAAATTTTCGGGAAACAGATAGCTGTAAAATAATGGTAATATCCACATGTCGATCTGACTTCATTACTGCAAAGCATACTTGCCAGTATCACTGCTTATCTATCACCAATACCATCGGCGGGCAACCGACGTTTCTCAATATGAATCTCCCTTCATGTATTGTTGATCGATCAAGGTCTCACAATTAGAAAATACCAGAAAAATACACTTTACGGAAGGTTTTTAAGTTTGGAGCGTATGAAGTACGTGTTTACGCGATCACAGGACAAGTACTAAAAGTCGATAAAGTTTTTATTGTAACAAAATAATAAGCCAAATCGCATGCAGCGTTATGCTTTCCTGACCGGTACCCAAATCTCCACGATCGATTCGGCGTCGTCATTGCCCGTATAGCGCTCATCATAGAACTCAACCACGTAGGGCTTGCCGCCGAGCAACTTTTGCGACCAGCCTCTGTCATTGTTCGCAAGCCACTCATCCATTGCGCTGTTTTCGCTTTCATAGCCCCTGGCAGGATATACGTCGAACGAGGCGTAATGCGAAGCAGGCAGTTCCGTTACTGAGAATCTTCCATCGACGTTGGCGTCCGATACCGCGACGCCCACGTGGACCGTGCATTTGTCATTGTCATAGATCCTGACCTCGTAACCGTTATCTGAAAGCTTATTCGGCATTTCAACTGTCTCGTACAGTTTCATGAACTGCTCCCATACCTCGCCCGTCCTGTTCCCGTCGCCGGACGCTCCGGCAATTATGAGTTTTTCCTTCCGGATGATTCTCGGGTTCACAAAAACTCCTCCTCTTAACCTGTTCGTGAATTTTACGATCAGTTCGCCGACAGTCGTGACCATCGGATATAAACCCCGTTTGCGGTATTCCGTCGGAGGCATGCCATAGCAGTTTTTGAACGCCCGTGAAAAAGCCTGCGCCGAATCATAGCCGCACTCAAGGCCGATCTCGATGACTGGTTTGTCATTCTCTGAAAGCAGCACTGCCGCGTGCTCCAGTCTCCTGTCCCTGATGTATTCGGCTATGGCTTTGCCGACGATCGCAGAGAACGTACGGTGGAAATAATACGGGGACAGGTAGAACATGTCTGCAAGCCGCTCTATGCTGATATCTTCAGCAAGGTGGCTGTCAATATATTTCATCGCCAGGGATATCCTTTCAAAACTGCTCATCCGCATTCTCCTTTCCCGCCAGGATACAGCCGTTTGACTGTATTTTATCAGAGATATCATGGTATCGCTTAGCAGCATTTGCTTAATTTTGATGGGCAGATCGACTTCTTGCTTATTTAACCAGATACTTGTCAGGTGAATGATTATATGTCCATATTTGTATCATATCAGATATTGCCGTACAATGTAAAAAGCACTAAATCGAGTCTAGCATTGTCGAATCTCCATTCGCAGTACCTGAGCAATGCAAATGCAGTAAGAAAGGGCAATGTGATAAGAAAAATTGCTGTTCCTGATACTGAAGACCTCCTGGAGGTCGACTATGTGCCCCGGGAACTATTCGATGAAGCCGTCAGTATGCTGAAAAACATCAAGCTTAATGATTGTGATTTGATACTGACACATGGAGATTTCGGATATCACAACACTATTATTGCGGAGGATGGAACGGCAATACTGATCGACTGGGAGTTCGCAGAACTAAACCACCCTCTTAATGATATCGCCAATATATATTTCTGGACACATCTCCACTCCAAAGAAGACGCGAAGGAGCGCTGCCGGCATTTCATAAGTGCTTATGCGGAAAATGCACCCGTCAGGGATGAAGACCTGCTCATGGCATTTTGCATCTATAAAGTGTTGTCTATTATGAAAAGGACACTCAATCTACCTGACCACGTAAAAAACGAATGGGTCAGGAGGTTACGGTGGGTAATGAGCGAGCATTTCTGAATACATGTCCTCAGTTCATTTGACGACCTGTTTACGGTGAATGAAGACATTCTTTCCATAACTGCCGATATAATGGAATTCTTCCCAGCCGCGTGATGTTAACTCCGGCTTCTGATGCATATCCCATTTTGAATCACCGGGACAGTCTATCAGCCATCCGCCGGGTTTACACACGCGGGTCATTTCAGCAATTTCTGCGTCCAGGTCATCTCCGATGACGTGGCCTGACATCACGACGTCAAATGTATCGTCGGGAAACGGCAGATCCGTTACAAATCCATCCATTACCCGGACGTTCCTGATACCTTCCTTTTTGATTTTGTCACGCATGAACTCGCGCAGCGTCCCGACAGGTTCGCTCGCATAAACCCAGGCTGCTTTTTCTGCTGCAGCGAAAGTCAAACGCCCTGAACCGGCGCCGATATCAAGCACGGTTTTGCCTGCCAGGTCGACAAGGTCAAACAGGCGCTCTTTTGACCATCCCCGTATGAAATCACATTTTTCCGCCATGACTTCCGGTGCGGTATAAACGATAAAGTCCTCTATGCCCTCCATTACATAAACCTCTGCTGCCCGGACCTGTTCCTTGTCAGAAGCTTTTGGAGCACCTGCAACAAGTTCTTCTATCAGCCCTGCACACTCAGGACAGCGATGTTCCAGGTACCACCTGACTTCAGTATTTGCAGCCAGGGCTATACCCATGCACCTTTTCCATTCTTCTTTATCGATGCAAAACATTACCCTTATCTCAAAACGCTCAAGCAACAGCAAACTGTTAAAGGAATAATCATTCAGATCGACCCAGCCAATAGGCATATTATCCTCCTGTTTCCCGGAGAGCAACGCAGGTTCGCCCTCCTGCGGCAGTCATTCCCGACTGTGGATCATGTGATTTTCATATGACTTCTTTAGAATATAATGATTTGCAGTTTACTGTCACGTTCATTTTATTCATATAAAAAATTTTTCAATATTATCGAAATGCCCGTCTGGATGGAACTGTTACAGAGTGCGTCTTGCGTAAGGTTTGTGACTAGAGTTTTCCGGAAGATATCCAGTTACACGATCGCCGGCAACATAATGGCATTTAGCGATAAGAATTTAATCACTCACGCAGCAAGAACAAAGAAATGTGAGTAATTTATTATACAATACCCAGCCTGCCGATGATTTCAAAAACACCTACTGCAGCCAGGTATACTGCTGTCAGTACTAAAAAGAGTATGCCTGCTGCAGTTGTTTTTTTGTCTCTGTCAGCCTCTTCATTATCTTCGGGATCATGTGCCTCTTCCCTGATACTCTTCAGCAGGGCCACGGAGATACAAAGGCCTGCCAAAGCAACAATATACAGCCATGCGGGGATCGTCTCCGACGTATGGACCGCAAGAACCCCTCCAAATAGTACAGCACATAAATTAGCGGTCCCATGGAAAAGCATTGACGATGCAAGCGAACCTGTCCTGTATACCAGGAAACCCAGGCAAAGCCCAAGAATACAGGCAGGAATGACCTCGCTGATACCGTTCAAAATATGGTAAAATCCGAAAAGCAATGCGGCTATCACAAATCCCTGCTTATTGCCGCGGCTTTCATAAGCTCGCTGTACAAAACCTCTGAAAAATATTTCTTCGCAAATTGGGGCAAGAATGACTGTTCCTATCATAATGAGCAAGCTCTGGTAAATAGAGAGTTTCAATGAACCGGAACTCTCAATCACGCCAATTTTATTATCCAAAAGCATTCGAGTGATTCTGGAGACAGTAAACGCCATCGGCCATATGGCAAAACCTGAAAGTATACTGATCAACTTACTTTTGGCAGATATTTTCCTGAACCTGTATACATTCTCTATTGGCCAGCCATTTATCCAGGCCATTAAAAGCGGCGGAAAAAGGATATATACAAATTCATTGATCCACAAATTTGTCCCTATCCCCAGCCTTGGTTGGAAAAAAACGCTGCCTGCAAGAGTTACAACTGCCGTTATGAAAAACATGATATTAGCCTGTGCGATGGTAGGAGCTTTCCGTTTAGCCATAAAATCCTCCTGTAAGTTTATTTTTTTATAAATACATACAACTGGCCATCTGCATTTTCACATGTGAGTTTCATCCGGTACTCACCCGGCGCCAGTGTAGCTTCCAGTTGATCACATATCCTGCCGTACTGGGGATGGACCAAACCTGTGAAATTCGAATACTCCCCAATAAAGTCGACACTGACCGTTCCCTGCTTCGCCGATGTGTAGACCGACAGGCCGATATTTCTGGCCGTATCAAGAGAAAGTGTATAGATGACCTCATCTTTGCGGCTTTTTCCGGCAAGGCTGGTCGAATATATTTTCTCATAGCCTTCCGGCGGGTTGTTCAAATCGCCGTTATGTATTTTATACAGCCTCTCGAATTCAGAAGGATCCGCGGCTTTTTCCTGGTGGCCGATCACAAGTTTCCCTTCAGCCTTCTCGCTTGTAAGGTAAACAGAATACCCGCCTTTATTCATCGATAAAGTGCTCGCTATACATGAGTTTCCGGTCAGCTTCGTGACCGTATATCCGATCTCGTTGCTGCTGAAGCCCAAAATTTCCGACTCGCATACGATTTTTACATTTTTTGCACTGTCATCATTTGATTGTATAAAGAACTCCACGGTAGATGGAACATTCAGCTCTTTTCTGAAAAGCAGGACATCAGTCCCAAACTGATCGCTCAGGTCAACAGTCACTTTCTCAAACCTTGACGGTACATTGAAACCATCCCAGTCCGACAGATCCATGATAACCAGGCTGAATCCAACAGCAAGGCTGAGTATCAATATGAAACAGATCGTCTTTTTCACAAAAACCCCCTCATTCCATTCGGAAGTGATCTCCTAATTCAGCCAATGCTGAACTTAGCAGATACAAAAATAATACATTTTATGAAATGTATAGAAATCACACATCTATACTATGATACGAGATTAAATAAGGTAAAGTTTTTCCTTTCTCACAAAGCAAACCGGATATTGCATCACTGGCATGGGAAAATAATTACAAACTTTTGTTTTCCTCATCAGTACTATTTTTTTCTGCAAACTATTACTGCATGATTGGCAAAACCCGTACATGACTTACTAGAGCAAATGAAATCGTTTAGTTCTTCCCAGGCTTCTTTTTTGTCAACAGGCAGGTTATACATATCAGGTATAAGAGTAAAATCCACTCGGAGCTTCTGTTCTCTTCCCGCATCCCGTCGCCATACCTGGCGATAGTATTTTTTTCGTTTGAAGCTATTCCGCAAACTCCCTTATATAACAGAAATTATTTTATATATTTTACCAAAAAAGAAAATAAGCGCAAGGTTTCAAGCTATTTAATATCGTTCAGTATGAATACGTTCTTTCTGAAAGAGATGAGCCCGTCCTTCTGCATTTTGCTTAGCTCATTCGACATGGCACTTCTGTCTACACCTAAGTAATCTGCAAGCTGTTGTCGGTCAAAAGGAATGGTAAAGCGAGTACTTCCGTTGATCATTGCCTGTTCGGATAAATACGAAAGAAGACGGTCCCGTATAGATTTGGGAGCTGTGTGCATCATACGGCTGGAAAGATCCAGGCTCTTTTGAGCGGAGATGCGCAGCAGGTTGTGTATCAGTCTCTGATGATAGTTACATCCATGTTGGCAGGTGGTCAGCAGCTTCGTTAAGTCAAGGAACAGGATCTCTGAATCTTCTGCTGCAACGACATCGCATATAAGCTCTTTGCCGGGAATGGCGGCATAGTTCTCTGCAAAAATCATTCCTTTTTCTATGTGCCCGAAGATATTACTGCTTCCCCAGTAGAAGTTCACGATGATATTGACACTTCCTGATTCCACAAGACCTATTTCGTGGACCGTATCACCAGCACGAAAAATGGTTTCATTCTTCCTATATGTCCTTTCTCGGGCACCGAGGCAGGAAAGTACATGGCTGATCTCATTTTCTTTTATTCCATGGAACAAAGGGGTATTAGATAAGAAAAAGTAATTCATTATATCACCCTCGTGTTGTTTAAACAACATATTTGTTTGGCATATTATATTATTATATAGTCAGAGAGTCAAGAAACAGGAGGTCAATTATGGAAAATACATTCGCAGACGGTAAGACACATATTACAGTCTCCGCAAGGTGGCAGGGATGCTCTATGGAACAGATTATACTATGATCATGAGTGGCCCTTATAACAATACGATTCAGAAAGAGTGAGCTTATGAAAGAAATTGTTGGAAAAGTGTTTTCAATAGCAAAAGATAATCCGCCGGTACCGGGGTGCACGATCTCAAAATCAATTTACGATGGAAAAAACTATATCACGTATTTTTCCATGGCACCTGAGACGGATATCAGCGCAGAGATGTCCCCGTATCACAAGCTGATCCTTGTGGCAAAAGGGAGCCTTGAAGTATACGGTATGGATGACTGGCAAAGAAATTTAAGTGCCGGAGAAAGCATATTAACACGGACTGATGAACCGGTAGGCATACGAACAGCCGAAGGCACTGTCTATACGGAAATTTTGGTCCAAAAGGAGGATATTATGAATAACGTAATTAAAGCAGGAGAAGTATTTCAGATGGCAGATCTTATTCCCTATCAGGAAGGTAAGATCATAAATATGGATGTAGTACACAACGACAAGATGAAGTTTGTTGTCATGTCCTTTGACAAAGGTACCGGACTTTCCGAGCACGCAGCTCCAGGAGAAGCACTCATCTTTGCACTGGACGGCGAAGCGATAATCGGATATGAAGGTAAGGAGCATCCAATAAAGGCAGGAGAGAATTTTCATTTTGCAAAGGGAGGACTTCATTCTGTAAAAGCTGCTGAAAAGTTTAAGATGGCGCTCCTGCTCACGCTGGAGTGATCCAAACAAAGGAAGTTTGCTCACGGGCAGGTATTCGCGATTTACGATAAAATATTGAGCGGACAAGTATAAAATCGGTGGGGCAAAAGATACCTTAAACGAACACGAGCCAGACGAAAGATTTATCTTCGTCTGGCTCGCTTTTGTCTTTGAACGATGATGTTGATACAATAGTTCATTTTATAGAATTATAAAAGACAGGCATTCTAATTGAATACCCGCCCCAACAATTGACAAAGAGCCTTTTTTTAAAAAACCCCCTTGACATTTTACCGTTTGTCTCTTTGAGAATTCTCCAAACGAAATATACATATTCCACTCTGAAACATTTAAATTTATCTCTGCAAATCACAGGGCAAGAGAAAATTTGGGATACAGTTTAGAAGAACTGAAAGAAATGACCCCCCTTGATTTAAAGCCTGAGATAGACATGCAAAGCTTTAAGGAATTTCTTGCTCCTCTATACGAGATGATGGTAAAATTGAAACATTCTTTCCCTTTGCTTAAGCATTGTACTTGTTTCGTGAAGTTTAAGAGCCATTTCAACTGTGGATATAAGTACATATTCATCTACGCCTTTCAGTATGTAACCGTAGCCAGTAACTGATTTGATTTTCTCCATAATTTCTTTATTGGTATTTGCAGTAAGGAATACAATAGGAATGTCTTTAAATTGCTGGATTATGCGAGCTGTTTCTATGCCGTCTAATTTACCCATAAGCTCTATATCCATAAGAATTAGCTCTGGGCTTTGGTCGCTTTTGACTTTTTCTACAGCTTCTTCACCTGTGCGCACTGTTTCCACTTCATATCCGTATTTGCTCAAAATACCTGCTGTTATCTGTGCATTAAGCCTGCTGTCTTCTACAATCAGGATTTTTTTAGGCACAACGTCATTCATAAAAGAAGACCCCCTGCTTTAAATCGGTATCTAACATAATTTTATATTCTTAATCATTCAATTTAAATAAAGAAGTCAGTAAATTACATACTTACTTCTTAAATTGAAACATTAATTTTTTTCCGTTCAGGGCTCTTCCATATGCCAGCTTTTTCCATGCTACCAAAAAGTCCTTTGGGCAATGTTGCAACTATAAATAATGCTCCAAAGCAGAAGAAAAAGAGTGGATACCAAGGAATCCAAAAAAGCTCCTTCCAAAGATTTTTGTCATACTGATGATTAACAAAAATTGCTACAATAAATTGAGTTATACATACTAAAGATATTATAGAACCATACCATTGTGGTAAAGGAGAAACAAAAAAATAAAAATTCGTGTGAAAAATAAAATTTATAAGCCAAATAATTGAACCAATCACAAACGCAATACCCCATACAGCACTCAAAATGCTCTCAATATATATAGGCCAAAGCCTTCGGTATTTCCAAGATGTAAAAACATCTTTATGAGTTCTTAACAATTGCCAACCACCTAAAGCCCACCTTCTTCTCTGTTTAAAAAACTCTTTTAAATTTGACGGCACTTGTATATAGGCAATTGCTTGTGGCACAAACCATACTTCATAAAAATGCTTTTGTATTCTCCAAGTTATATCTATATCTTCTGTCGCAGTCAACGGTGAAAAACCTCCAATCTCCCTCAAAACTTTGGTGTTATAAGCAGCAAAACAACCTGAAACTGTAAAAACTCTACCAATTACCCTCTGTGACCTTTTTATTAGGCTAATTATTGAAGCAAATTCGGCAGCTTGGAGTTTTTCTAAAAAATATTCTCTATTCATTACGATAGGATTTCCCGTCACTGCCCCAAGTCTCGGTTGAAAAAGAAAGGGCTTCACTATCTCATATAGTGAATTTTCTCCGATTATAGTATCTGCGTCAATAATAACGGTAATTGGCGTATTTACAAAATTAAATAAGGCATAATTTAATGCCTTCGCTTTTCCGCTGTTTTGAGTTAACCTTAATAAATGAAAATTATCAGTGTTATCAACGAATTTTCTAATAATATCAGCAGTAGAATCCGTTGATGCGTCATCAATGAATATTACATGATAGTCAGGATATTTAAGCGTAGTCAATCTTGTACATAAATTAGCAATTGTTTTTTCTTCGTTATAGCAGGGTACTAATATTGTAATAGGTGGATAATTAATATTAAATTCTGGTTTTTTTGTTTCTTTTCTTTCTCTCCTTGCCCAAAAATAAAGCCCACCTATCATCCAAACAATGCTCATTATAATTGGATAAAAGAAAATAAAATAAGCCAATATATCAGAAATATTTTTTACATAATAATGAAGCAAACTTAATGTCCCCCTTTTATCTTTAATTTACTCTAAGGAATTATCTCTTTTTATTTCTTTCGTATTTACATCGAAAACTGCTTCTTTCCACGATAAGTTTGTTGTCGAATTATCTGAGTTCAAATTTTCTAACTTCCTTTTATTTTTAGAATAATAATTTTTATAATTATACTTTGCCCATAAAATCATCGTTAGAAATACTGCAATTGCGTAAATCAGTATTTTAAAAATTGTATAGACAGTATATCTCATACTTTGTGGTATTAACAATTCTTTTTTCCATAAAAGAGATATTAAAAACCAACCAATTGTAATTATTACATTTTTTATTAAATACAAGATTACAGTCCATGCCGCAGAAGTTAAAATTAAATTTCTCATAAAAAGAAGTGAATTTTTTATTTTGAGGAATTTGTCTTTCCCCACTTGTATCACTCCTCTAATTGGTATTTTTTACCTTAATTTGAGTTTATCATATTCTTAAGCAAAAGGCAAGCATAAACTTTATGCATACTGCACAGATTATATCACATAATATCAGTTTAGGGCTAATTAAGCTAATAAAAAAACACTTTTCCCCTAACGCTTTTTAAAAAAAGAACTGCCTATTCCAGGTTAAAGTTAAAAATTCAGTTTATACGTCTTTATTATTTATTCTACTACTTTTAAATATATTATAAACCCTTCCGACAATATATGCTACTTAAGTTTATATATATGACCAAATAACTACCCTATATACCCCCACTCCACCTCCATCCCATCCTTAAACACAAATACCATCTTCCCATCTTCATAAACCTTAACCACCTCAATAACCATATTCCAAAGCTCACCATCAAACTCATCAAGTAACCCATCCCTATCTCTTAAAACATTCATAAATTCCTCTATTTTATCCTTCTTTACAAGCCTTTCAAACCTCTCATTTTCAACATCTTCAATTGACTTTCTAACACTCTCATACCTTTCAACTAAATCATTGTATCTTTTCATATACTCCTCTTGGTCCTGTGCTTTAGTTGCATTATCACGAATACACCTATTTATCTCATCTAAAATTTCTTCTGCTTCCTTTTCAAGTTCATTTATCCTATCATCTAAATCTTTGGTATCAACAAGTTTCTTTATAACTTCCTCATACCCTTTTAAAATTTCTTCCTTATTACTTATAACCCTACTAAATACCTCTACAAATGCCCTCTTTAGTTCTTCCTCACTTATAACTGGTGTCTTGCACTTTTTCTCATTTTTATACTTAGAATTGCACTGATAAATTATTTTTCTATACTTATCATTTGAATGCCAAACCTTTCTGCCATAAAAACTTCCACAGTCGCCACATATAATCTTTCCTGAAAAGTAGTTTCTACTTGTCTTATACCCTTTTGCACCTTTTCTATTTTTTATCTCCATTTGAACCATATCAAACACTTCAGGTGAGATAATTGCAGGGTGGCTGTTTTCAACATAATACTGTGGAACTTCCCCTTCGTTTCTTTTTATCTTCTTTGTTAGAAAATCTACTGTAAACTTCTTTTGAAGTATTGCATCCCCTTTATACTTTTCATTCTGAAGAATACTTAAAACTGTGCTCTGGTGCCATACTTTTTTACCTGCTGGTGTTGGAACTTTATTTTCAGTTAAATACTTTGCTATGCTTAATGCTGTTTTGCCTTCTAAAAACATTCTATATATAAGCCTTACAATCTTTGCTTCTTCCTCAACAATCTTTGGATATCCATCTTCTCCCTTTGTATACCCTAAAAACCTTTTATATGGCAGACTAAACTTCCCATCTGCAAATCTTTTTCTTTGGCCCCATGTTACATTTTCACTTATTGACCTTGATTCTTCTTGTGCTAATGAACTCATAATGGTGATTAAAAGCTCTCCTTTGCTATCCATTGTATAGATATTTTCCTTTTCAAAATATACTTCTACTGTTTCTGCCCCGGATAAATGTCCCGGAGTTGCTCAAGTTGCATGACCGTTTAAGAATATGTTAATATTTCCTCAAAAAAATATGAGGAGGAAATAAAGAGAGCTTTGAGTTTTAACGTTAAGTGTTACCAGCACCTA
>JAKPDL010000230.1 GCA_029552825.1 Bacteroidota bacterium | reverse complement strand
TTCGTCAATGATGTAAGTAAAACAGAAGCCGTAGCAAACATCGGTGAGAAGCTGTTTCTTGAAAGAGCACAGGTGTACCGCAGGAAGGACAAGGCGCTTAATCATCTGGCCCTGCTTTTATACGGGAAGTAGAAATGAGATTTTTATGAGATGCAAAACACAGATAATCCATATATAATGATATCGTGGAAAATGACATAAAAATTCATAAGCCCTTCGGGGCTTTTTTTATGCCATAAAACAGGAGTGAGGAAAAATGGTCGATAAATGTTTTGGCAGTAACGGAAGGAATGGCTGCAATATACTGACTGTACCCAAATGTCAGGAAGAGAAATGTTCATTCTATAAAAGCATCCAAGATTTAGAGGAAGACAGGAAAAAGGTTTATATTTTGCTGGCAGCTTTACCACCAGATATGCAGCGATATATTTCGGATAAGTATTATAACGGCAGGATGCCATGGGCGAAAAGTAAATGTGCTGTTTAATATTCCAGATGAGATTTTTATGAGATGAAATCCATTAAAAATCCTAATATAATGGTATTGTGAAAAGTTATGGATAAGCCTTCATGGGATGAACCCGTGAGGGCTTTTTTATACCCGTAAAGGAGGTGGCCAGATGCCAAGAAAGCCAAAAAGGCCTTGCTCCTTTCCCGGCTGTCCTGAGCTGACGGACGGAAGGTACTGCGACACGCATCAAAAGCAAGTTGATGCTTATTACAACAAATGCGAACGAGATCCCCAGACAAGAAAACGCTATGACCGGAGATGGAGACGCATCCGGGACAGATATATCTCAGAGCATCCGCTTTGCCAGGAGTGCAAAAAGTACGGAAGGCTTACGCCAGCAGAGGAGGTACATCATATCATCCCTTTATCTAAAGGCGGAACCAATGCAGACAGCAACCTTATGAGCCTGTGTAAAAGATGTCACTCTTCGATCACTGCCCGCGAAGGAGAGCGGTGGGCAAGAAAATAATGGGGTCCCCGAAAAGTCTTTGACTTTTTGGGGAGAGGAGCAGCCCTGAAGCGGTAAGCCTTTCGCGCTTGCGTGAAAGCGATGAGCGGAGGGCGCTGCGACGAAGGGGGGTCAAAATCTCTGGTGAAGCAGTTTCGTGCAACGGGCGGGGGGTCACGCGCGAAAAATCGCAGTTTCAAACGGGGTATATCCCCTGTTTATTTTTACATGAATCGAGGTGATGTGTATGGCAAAGGACGGTACCAACCGCGGCGGGGCACGTATCGGTGCAGGACAGAAGAAAAA
>JAKPDL010000223.1 GCA_029552825.1 Bacteroidota bacterium | reverse complement strand
ATTCGGAAACCAGCCAAGTGAAGTATGACTTGATCGGCAAGGTCGCCGAAGGGACAATTCTGACACGCAGAACGGCTGCCGCCATCCTATCCGGCATCAGCCCGGCGAAGCTCGCCATGTTCAAATACAACCCCGAGGAATTCATCAACAAAGTCATTCGCCTGATTAAAGAGCAGAAGGCGACGATGATCGTTGAGCATATCACTTACGATCGCATTCAAGGCAGTTACGAAAGCGATATTTTTACTGCCGAAAAGCGTTCACAGGGCATTGACAGGGCATTCCGCGTTCAAAAGCACATACAGGATTATGTTTTCACGGACGGTATTGCGGAACAGAGCGTTGAGCGCCGGTTCGCGCAAGACCTCGAAGCCGCAAATGAGGTCTGTGTCTATGCCAAACTGCCAAAAGGCTTCCAGATTCCAACGCCTGTCGGCAATTACTCGCCGGACTGGGCGATTGCATTTTACGCCGGAAAAGTGAAGCACATTTTCTTTGTCGCCGAAACAAAGGGAACAATGGAGACACTCCAACTCAAGCCGATAGAGCAGGCAAAAATCCGCTGTGCACGGAAGCTGTTCAACGAAATATCCACGGAGAATGTGGTTTACCACGACGTTGACAGCTATCAGAGCTTGCTGAACGTTATGAATTCATCAATGTCATTTAGATAAGCATTTCGTCTGTTAGGAAAGGTATCTCACAGGTTACAAGCCTCTGAAAAATCTGTTTAGTTAAGAAAAGGCATGTGAAAACGGTTGAGATTTGAATCAGGAAAACAAATCTGACGGTTTCAAAAATATATTGGCGTATGTCAAATAGACAGATTGCAAATCTGCCTAAAAAGGAAGTATAATGGTAACGAGATTTAAGCCGCTCGATACATGAAATCCCTATTTCTCTTTGGTCGGAGGTTGATAGGATATTTACGGTTGCATCTGACTGGTGTCAGATGATTTTGTATGAGAAGCATGGTCTTTATTTCGTCACTGCCCTGTTTTAGATATGCTCTGCATATGTTGACTGCAGTGGCGAAATTTATTTTATACGTATGTTTCGTGTTGTCCCTTGTTTTTACTACAGCATGAGCGATTACAAGTTCGCAGAAGTTATAAAGTATCATGCGCGCATTGATTTCTTGAAGAATTCCGTCATACTTGCTACTGTGCCAGTTGACGAGACCAATCGTATATTTCAGTTCCCGAAAACTTGTTTCCACGCTCCATCTCATTCTGTAAAGCTTTTTAATCTCTTCCAAAGGAAATTCTTCTTCTGATAGATTGGTTGCAATACAAATGTAAGTTCCATTATCAAGAAGAATACGAACAATGCGAAATTCAATAGCAAAATAAGTACAACCATCATCAAAGAAATCAAAATCGGTAATCGGCTGAAGAATGGTATACGTATTCGGATTTTCGAGTGTTTCCTTCGTATGTCGTCTGGTAAGCGTAGTTCTTATATAGGTATCAAACTCACTGTCAGGAAGACTGTAAGTGGAAAGGATGCCATTACTGTTGATGTCCTTCATACGGATAACAAATTTCATATCTTTTTGAATAAGGTGAGCAAAGACATTGAAGCTTTCATATCCCCGATCTGCCATTAAAATAGCTGGTACAGGATCGGAGTAACGGTCAATCATGGAATTTAGTGCAGCACGTTCATGAAGCTTCTTTTTGCCCTGAACCAGAAAATCACAGTATGTATGGTTAGTGATATCATAAAGTGCATTGACGTGAATTGCATTGTAACCTTTTTCACCTTCATGGATAAAAGTTCTTTCATCCTCTGGGTTGCGTGCTATGTTGACATCAGAACCATCGCATGCTAAAAGGCGATAGCCGCAATAGAGCTGATCAGACAGTTCCCTGCACTGTTCCACAAATATATGGAACAGGAAATTCCATCCTTCTGGTTGAAGTTTGAATCGCTGCTGTGTAAAAGCAGATTTTGTAGGAGCTGAAAGAGAATGTTCGAAGAAATCCAGGATTTCATTTGAAACAGACTTACTCTGCATTTGAAGCATGAGCTGAATATAATCATGGAAAGAGAGTTTACGATTTCTTGTAAAATCAGCCTCCGGATTTTGGCAGAACATGAAGTGAATCTCATCAAGGTCTGCAATACAGTTGTCGAGGGTCAGTTTTAAATCAGATAAAAAATTTTGAGCCATAGGGCGCCTCCTTGAAAAATGTTTATAATCAAGGCTCGCGCAACATATTTTGGCTATCTTGTCAACTATTTTCGTAATATTTTTTAAGTTTTTGACGAAAAAAAACAGTGGCTCTCTCTGAAAGAAAACCACTGGATTTTAATTTGAAATTGGTTAACTAAATGACATTGGTTTTTTATCTGCCTCAATAATCGTATGTTCCACACTGTCACCAGCCATATGCTCCTGCAATCCTATCGTTATTGTAATTCTGATAATCTGATTTTCATGCTCGATCTGCATGGCTGCAATTATTTTACGAAGTTCTTCCAGCTTATGCATACTGTCATCGCCATTTATTCCATGAAAAACAAAAAGAAACTCTTCTCCTCCCCATCTTGCAATAAACCCGTTCTTACTCATAAAGTCCTGTAATATTTCTCCAAGTTTCTGTAAAACAACATCTCCTGCCTCATGTCCATAGGTATCATTGACCTGTTTGAAAAAATCAATATCCCCGATCGCAATATTAATGTATTCTGTATCCCAGCGTTTCCCTTCCGGTGCAATTTGCATCAGTTTTTCAATAATTCCCCGCCGATTCAATAATCCCGTCAATGGATCGATATCTGCAAGCTGACGAATTTTTTCATTGTAGTCGATCAGTTTTTTTTCCATCACCAGGGAATGTCCGCTTACAAATATGATCATCCATGCAACTGCTGTAAAGATCAAAATCGTATTGACACTCTGAAAGAAAATGCCATTACCGTTCTCGATTGCTTTAACAGGAAGATAAAAAAACGTATATAAATACAAGGATAACCGGATAGCGCACAACCCAACCGTAACCAGCACCTTTTTAGCTGTTCCAAAATAGCTGGTCAGTAGAATGAAAATCAAAAGAACAAACAGAAAATGCTGCACCCCAAAATCCCAGCCCAGCAGATATACATATATTACAATCCAAAGAAGCGTAAGCGCAATAATAAAATATCTTACTTCTCTGGTTCGCTCTTTGTAGGTTCCAATAAATGAATGTACATATCCGGCAAGACAGACTACCGAAAGTACATCCAGCAGCAGGTCTCCCGTTATGCAAAAAACAATTACCTGGAAAAGGAAATAAATCCCCATGACAAAAGACAGAGTTCTTACAAGAACCGCTGCCTGCTTTGTCTCGTTATTATTTTCCACATCTTTCAAAAAAAATCCTGAGATTTTCTGTATCAGGTTCATCATCTGTTCCCCGCAACAAATAGTATCAATTTCTCAATAATCAACTTCCATCAGACACAGTCCGCATGGCTTTACTGTCGGTCCTGCCAGTTTGCGATCGCCTGCCTCCAGAATTTCTTTAACCTGTTCAGGCTTCATCCTTCCAAACCCTACTTCCAGAAGTGTCCCGGTCATAATA
>JAKPDL010000191.1 GCA_029552825.1 Bacteroidota bacterium | reverse complement strand
CCTGTCTGTTACATTGATAACATATTTCCCATCTGCATCGGTAATTGCACCAATTGTGGTCCCCTTAACCTGAATGTTCACTCCAGGCATCGGGTTGCCGGTTTCAGTGTCAGTAACCGTTCCGGTTATTCTTATCTGCTGTTGATCGTCAATCCCGCCAGCCGAATAAGCCGGCTGAACTACCAGACCAACCGCCAGAAAAAGAACAACCACCTTCATAAGCCTTAATAGCTTATGAAAGTTATTTCCTGGCCCTGAGGGTCAAAAAAAACAGATCGTTTTTTTCATAACGTAACATCGTTAATTGGTTAGGAAAAAATAATTAAAAAATGATATTATATATTTCTCATAATATCCGATTTAAAATCCCATATACGCCATTTTTTGCTTTAAAAACTTTCCCCCGGGATTAATATTGTAAAATTAACACTTATTATAATACCTTAAAAATTTTTACTAATCCTCGAAATTAGTATACATAAATAAAAAAAGCAAATCTGATATAAAATTTAACATTTCAGATCCTATTGATTTCCGGATTCGGTATTGCCCGTTTTTTCATCAAATTCGCATACAACTCTGAATCCCACGTAAAAACAATCGGAATACCACCAGATACTTTTGGGCATTTGAGGGTCGGTCTTAAGCCACTCTTCTGTTTTTGTATTATCACGGGCTGCACATCTTGTCCTGCCTGCCATGTCGAGGTAAGAGCCGCCCCTTACAACATGTTCTTCTCCCGATTCAGGCCCTTTCGGGTCAATTATCAAACCTTCCGGATACTGAGCAAATGCGTCGGGCTGGTACCAGTCGGAACAGAACTCAGCCACATTGCCGAGCATGTTTTTCAGCCCGAAAGGATTTGGCTTTACCCTCTCAGGTAAATGGGTTCTTAAACCACTGTTATCCCTATATATAACATATGAATTAATCACAGTTGTATCGTTTTTCAATATTCTGGCTTTAAATCCTGTTCTCTGGAATTTCTCTGGGTCTCCCGGGAAGAAATATGGAGTGGTCGTCCCTCCTCTGCATGCATACTCCCACTCTGCCTCGGTTGGCAGTCGGTAAGTCTTGCCTGTTACCTTTGACAGCCACCTGCAGTATGTCTCTGCAGCATGATATGTCATGGAAATTGCCGGCCGCTGTCCCATTCCCCAACCCTGGTCAGGCTGACCGTATGGTGGTGTAGGACCTGTTATAGCATCAACATCTGCAGAAGCCCCCTTCGAACGTATACCTTCTGTATCAGTACTCCTTCCCTCAGCTGCCGTCTGCGCATAAAAAGCAAGGTATTCATCCCATGTAACTTCAATTTCTCCCATAAAGAAAGGACTTACCTGTACCTCCCGAACCGGGCCTTCATCGCTCCGGCGGTATGGCTCATCAGGCGGACTGCCCATCAAAAACCTGCCTCCCGGTATCGCAATCATCCTGAAAGAAACTGAACTGCCCGGTATCTTTTCGGTAAATGACTCGAACTTCGTAACTTTTGCAGGCTCAGTAAAAATCTCTTTCGGCGCCGAAGAAACCTGACCAAAAGTTTTGTTGCTTCCGTGAGTGTAACCCTCTATGTAGTGCCCCGCATTCAGATGACAGTTAATGCAGTGTAGATCCGGAGTCTTCTTTGTCTGTTTATAGTATAAATGTGCATCAGCCCCTTCTTTGCTGAGGGTTAACGGAAAAAGATTTTCGTGGCATTTCAGGCAACTGCTTTCATATGTGTACTCCCTCGCATTCTCAAGGCGGCGCCGCTCTACCCAGTCAAACGATGCAGAATCTTTTGTCCAGTAACTCCACAAATCCCTTAGCCCTGTTTTTGCTTTTTCAATCAGATACCCCTCCCCCTTCGGCGGAAGATGACACTCTACACACGCAATCCGGTATCCCGACCGGGTCTCATAATGTGTCGACCTTTTCCATGAATTATCAGCCTCGGGGTGAATATGACACGACATGCAGAAACTGTTAGTTGACGTCAAGACAAGAGCTTTTTCAAATCCCCAGTAAATCAGCAAACCGACTAAAAGCCCGGGGAAAAACCATTTCAAAAACTTTTTCATAAATCTGATAAATCTGAAAAATCAAGGGCATGAATATAAGAAAATTTTTTCTGCATCATGCCTTTTTCTACCTTATGGATTAATTTCATTAAAATATTTTGAAAAAGTATTACTTTTACCGAAAATCGTAATACCCTTAAAATGAAAAAATTCTTTGCGCTTTTACTCGCAGTAATCCTTAATTTCCAGCTCCATTCACATCCATGGAAACCATCAAATTATGTTATTATTGATACCGACGCTGGTATTGACGATATCAGAGCAATATGCTTGCTGCTGGCATCCCCTGATGTGAGAGTGCTTGCAATTACCGTT
The DNA here is from genome assembly GCA_029552825.1 of Bacteroidota bacterium. Taxonomy (GTDB): domain Bacteria; phylum Bacteroidota; class Bacteroidia; order Bacteroidales; family VadinHA17; genus LD21. The sequence continues at coordinate 21,939 of JAKPDL010000191.1, read as the reverse complement.
TCTTCAGGTGTTCTCAGCCCGGATAATGCATACGTAAAGATTAAAAGTCTGTTGAACTCATTCTACCATGAAGGTATTCCTGTAGGTATAAATCGAAATAATGCCAGTTCTGCACAGAACCTTGCTACTGCCCTTAATTATGAATGGGGAAATGAAAAAGACATAGACCCGGGCAAAGCTCCTGATTACCTTAAGGTGATATCTGATATTCTAAGTTATGAAAAAACAAAAATAACATTCATCTGCCTCGGAGGTCTGAATAGCGCCTACAATGCAATCAGAACAATTCCCGGCTTTTCTTCCCAGATAAAAAATATAGTCTGGAGCAGCAATGGGCTTAATGACATAAAAGGATTTAATTATGCACTCGATAGCAAATCGGCAGGGTCGGTCCTGAAAGGTAGTGTTCCAGTTATAACTGTTAATACATCCGGCAACCGTTTTTTCTATAATGATAATCTTCTGTCAGAAATTGCATCAATTAAAAACCCTTATAGCGAAAAGGTTAACACTTTTATGCAGTCATCTACAGCAAAAAACCATAGCTTTTCTTATGAGATAAACGATGAACTGATACCTGTGTATCTTCACTATCCCGAAAATTTCAGAACTACACCATCAGGTAATAACTTAGAGTGCATAGCTGAAAATATATCGGGCATATCGGAAGGATATCTGAGAATTATTAAAGGAGAAACTGTCAACCGGTATCAGGTTATTAAGAAGTTTCCCGTTGATCCGTCTTTCTATTACGACGATATAAACCCTTATGTTACTGAGATAATAGGCAAATATGGAATGGAAGAGTGGCAATCGGGTGTACTTGCCTGTGAGATGCACAGACATCTCGGAGTATATGCAATTATAGGCGTAAAGATGGGTATCAGGGTAAGAGAATATTTCAACACCGGTGTTGATGAGTTTGAAGTTGTAACGTGGGCAGGTTCCGTTTCACCACTGAGTTGTATGAATGATGGCATTCAGCTGAGTACCGGTGCAACCCCCGGTCACGGCCTACTGACCGTTAAGAATGATTCACCTGCTCCAGTAGCTGAGTTCAGTTACCTGAATAAAAAAATCAGAATCACCCTTAAGCCCGAAATCAATCAGAAAGTGGCTGGCGAACTTAAGGAACTTAATTTTGTTTACGGCCTCGACAGCAATATTTACTGGGAACTGGTAAGAGAAAAAGCCATAAAATACTGGCGCGACTTCGACCGCCACGATATATTCATTATCGAAGAGTTATAAAAATGAACCTTTGAACAATTGAACCTTCGAACAATTGAACCTTAGAACAATTGAACAATTGAACAATTGAACAATTGAACCTTTGAACCTTTGAACAATTGAACAATTGAACAATTGAACCTTTGAACAATTGAACCTTTGAACAATTGAACAATTGAACAATTGAACAATTGAACAATTGAACAATTGAACCTTCGAACAATTGAACAATTGAACAATTGAACAATTGAACCTTCGAACAATTGAACAATTGAACCTTTGAACCATTGAACAATTGAACCATTGAACAATTGAACCATTGAACCATTGAACCATTGAACAATTGAACCTTTGAACCATTGAACCTTTGAACCATTGAACCATCGAACCATTGAACCTTTGAACCTTTACACCTTATTTATTATATTCATCAAAAAAGTCATTTCCTTTATCATCGGTTAGGATAAAGGCTGGCATATTCTTGACCCATATTTTTCTTACTGCCTCCATCCCAAGGTCCTCAAAATCTACAAGTTCTGTCGATTTTATATTTTCTTCCGCAAGAATTGCTGCAGGGCCTCCTATTGAGCCCAGATAAAATCCACCGTATTTTCTGCAGGATTCAATTACCTTTCTGCTTCGGTTTCCTTTTGCGAGCATGATCATCGAGCCTCCATGGCTCTGGAAAAGCTCCACATAGTCATCCATGCGTCCGGCAGTGGTAGGACCAAACGAGCCGGAAGGCATCCCTGCGGGTGTCTTTGCCGGTCCTGCATAATATACAGGATGATTCTTGAAGTATTCGGGCATTGGTTTGCCTTCATCAAGCATTTTCTTGATTCTCGCATGGGCAGCATCTCTTGCTACGATAAGTGTTCCGGTAAGACTTAACCTGGTCTTTACCGGATATTTTGAGAGTTCAGCAAGAATTTCCTTCATTGGGCGGTCGAGATTGATCTCAACAGGTTTATCTGTCTCCGGAACACTTTCAGGCATAAACCTTGCCGGGTCTTTTTCAAGTTTCTCAATAAAAATACCTTCGGAAGTAATCCTGGCTTTCAGATTTCTATGGGCACTGCAGCTGACTCCTATGCCTACAGGGCATGATGCGGCATGCCTCGGTAGTCTTATCACCCTGACATCATGAACAAAATACTTTCCGCCAAACTGTGCACCAACCCCGTACTCCTGGCATATCTTTTCAATTTTCTTCTCCCATTCAATGTCTCTGAAAGCCCTGCCGCTTTCATTCCCCGTTGTGGGAAGGTCATCAAGGAATCCTGCTGAGGCTTCCTTCACTGTCTTCAGGGTCATCTCAGCAGATGTACCACCTATCACAACAGCGAGGTGATATGGTGGGCAAGCTGAAGTACCTAGCTCTTTAATTTTTTCCTTTATAAACTTTGTAAGTGATTCCTCATTTAGCAAAGCCTTCGACTGCTGGTAAAGAAGCGACTTGTTCGCAGAGCCCCCGCCCTTTGTGATAAACAAAAACTCATAAGTGTCTCCTTCTGTGGAGTAAATATCTATCTGTGCCGGAAGGTTTGTTCCGGAATTCTTTTCATCAAACATTGAAAGCGGAATAATCTGTGAATACCTGAGATTTTTATCCCTGTAGGTTTCAAAAATACCTTTTGAGAGATAATAGGCGTCATCCACCCCGGTATATACATTTTCGCCCTTCTTAGCAATTACAATAGCAGTTCCGGTATCCTGGCACCATGGTAACACTCCTTTTGCGGAGATGACCGAATTCTTCAGCATGGTATAGGCTACAAACCTGTCATTCGACGAAGCTTCGGGATCATCTATTATCCTCCTCAACTTCTCAAGATGTGACGAACGGAGAAAAAATGACAGGTCATTAATTGCCTCCCTCGCCAGCAAAACCAGGCCTTCAGGATCCACTTTAAGTATCTTTCGTCCGTCAAATTCAATGGTACTGACGAAATCTTCCGTGAGAAGACGGTATAAAGTTCGGTCTTCTCCTGTCTGAAACATTTTCTCGTAAATAAATCCTGCCATAAAACAATATTTTAATGTTCCCGGGTAAAAGGGTTTAACCAAATGTAGAAATTATAAAGAAGGAAAACAATAAAAAAGGACAGTTATCTCTCACCGGGAAAAATCACAGAAGTTCTTCAAGATGAAATTTCTCATTCATCCTTGCACCCTTTGGTGTATCTTTAAGATTACAGCATTCAACAAAAATATCATGCTGAAAAAGAAGAATATATCCAAATTTAATTGCTTCCCGGCAGAGACGTTCTTTTTCAGCGATGGTTTTTAATGATTCAATGTCGTAACTCATATTCCACAATAATGGTATATGGGCTGCTGTTGGAATAAGGTCGCCGGTATATACTATTGTCCTGTCCTTATATTTAATTATTGGTATCATTAGCCCCGGAGTATGACCATAGCAAAAAATTACAGAAACACCCGGAAAAAGCTCTCCTTCATTATCAACAAGATTCAGATGTCCGTTTTGCGCCAGTGGTAAAAAGTTTTCTTCCGGATAGGCATCTTCTTCCCTCGGATTACCTTTTACTGCCCATTCCCACTGTGCCCTGCTCACATGATATGTTGCCTCCGGAAAGGTGAGCTCATAGCTTCCCTGCCTTGGGCCGTTTCTTACCGCTCCTCCGCAGTGATCAGCATGAAGGTGTGTAAGAAACACATCTGTAATATCTTCCGGAGCAAACCCCCTGGCAGCAAGCCCTTCGAGTAGACCCTCCCCGTCATGAATATGCAGATATCTGAAAAACCGTTCATCCTGTTTGTTGCCCCATCCAGTGTCAACAAGTATTACACGGCCGCCAGTTTCTATTACCAAAGAACGCAATGCCAGTGTTACAAGATTATTTTCATCGGCAGGATAAGCCTTCGACCATAGAGCTTTGGGAATTACTCCGAACATGGCCCCGCCATCAACTTTAAAATTTGAAATATTAAAAAGATGTAACTTCATGTGAGCAATAATTTTCTTAAGTTCTTTACAGCACTTTGATAATACTTATGTTATTGATCATTAGGGATTAAAAACAATGTTTATATGCCATATCCGATTTATCCTCATGTCATATAATTTTCAGTTTCCCATTTGCCTGTTTGGTATTCCAATTTTAACAATTCAAAGTTTGCAAAAAATATAAATACCTTTGAAAAAAGAAAACATTAAAATCAGGCATATGAAAAATACTGCAATTTTGCTGGCGGTAATTTTTACCGTGCAGTGCATCAATGCCCAGACGGGCAAGGTTATGGATAACCTTGTAATGAAAAGCAAAATTTTAAACATGGACAGGAAATATGCTGTTTACCTGCCTCCTGATTATGAGACATCACAAAGAAGCTATCCGGTGCTTTATCTTCTTCACGGTGCAGGTGACGACCAGACCGGTTGGGTGCAATTCGGAGAGGTTCTCCATATTGCAGATGAAGCCATCAGGAACGGAAAGGCAACCCCCATGGTCATTATCATGCCCGATGCAAATACCGGAAGAAGAGGCTATGTGAATGATATTAAAAATGAATGGAGATACGAAGATTTCTTCTTTGAAGAGTTCATGCCTTATGTCGAAAAAACTTACCGGATAAAAAGCGAAAAAAGGTACAGGGCAATTGCCGGATTATCAATGGGAGGGGAAGGCACTTTCATATATGCACTGCATCATCCTGAGCTATTTTCATCTGCATGCCCTCTCAGCGCTGCAACAGGTCCCCGCAATGTCGAGGAAATGCAAAACTACAGGCTCTGGGGTTTGGCTGACAATGTTACTCAGGAACAGAAAGAAGCATACTTCAAAAAATATAGCACCCTGTACCTCATCGAAAATATGCCCGACAATCAGAAACGTGCAGTCAGATGGTATATCGACTGTGGTGATGATGACTTCCTCTATGAAGGGAACTCCCTCGTGCACATAGCCATGCGCAAAAAGGAAATACCTCATGAATTCAGAATCCGCGACGGAGGACACACCTGGACATACTGGAGAAGCGCCTTACCAACAGTACTCGAATTTGTTTCAATGAGCTTTCACCAGTTCTGAGCAATGAAACAGGTTCTGTTTGCACTCTTTTTAATAATCGCCGTTTCCTTACATACAGAGGCACAATTTGTTACGGAGTTCATTCCTCCGGTAAGAGTGGTCAAAGTGGCAGAAGATGCATGGTTCGCCGATTTCGGAAAAGACGCCTTCGGAACACTCGTCCTGAACCTGAAAGTCAAACTGCCCGACACACTTATTGTTCGCCTTGGAGAAAAACTTACAGAACCCTGCAAAATAGACAGAAAGCCCGGGGGATCAGTCAGATACGCCGAAGTTAAGCTTCCGGTTGATCCATCCCGTGAAAAGTATATCATCAAATTGCCGGCAGATAAACGTAATACTTCACCTCCGGCAGTGGCCCTGCCCGATACCTTCGGTGTTATTATGCCCTTCAGGTACTGTGAAATAGAAAATTACAACGGGGTAATTACAGAAGACAATATCAGACAAAAGGCATATTTCTGGAAATTCAACCCTGAAGCCAGCGCCTTCTCATCATCCGACACAATCCTGAACAGGGTATGGGATTTGTGCAAATATTCCATCAAGGCTACCAGTTTTGCCGGCCTTTATATTGATGGCGACCGCGAGAGAATTCCTTATGAAGCTGATGCATACATTAACCAGTTGAGCCATTATGCAGTCGATAGCGAATATACTCTTGCCCGGAGAACAATGGAACATTTCATTAATAATCCCACCTGGCCTACTGAATGGATTTTGCACACAGTAATGATGTTCTACCAGGATTATATGTACACCGGAGACATTTCCCTCTTTTTAAAATATTATGAGCAACTTAAAACCAAAACACTTGTTGACCTTGCACGCGACGATGGGTTGATAAGTTCAAAATCGCCAAAGCTTAACGGTGAAATGATGAGGAGGCTTGGCTTCAGGGATACAACTCAGCGTATTCGCGATATTGTCGACTGGCCTCCGGCACAAAAGGATACAGGTTGGAAACTTGCAACTCCTGAGGGTGAGCGCGATGGTTATGACATGAAGGATATAAATACTGTCGTAAACTGCTTCCATTATATCAATCTTGAAATAATGTCAGAAATTGCTGGCAGGCTTGGCAAAAGGGAAGATTCTTTATGGTTTGCAAACCGTGCTGCCCTTGTGAAGGCTTCCATTAACAACAAACTTTTCGACAGCAGGAAAGGTATTTATATCGACGGTGAAGGGTCTGAACACTCATCAATCCATGCAAATATGCTTCCACTTGCTTTTGGAATAGTCCCGGAAAATGCAATTAATTCAGTACTAAATTTCATTAAGTCGAGAGGTATGGCATGCAGTGTTTACGGGGCCCAGTATCTTCTTGAAGGTCTTTACAATGCAGGTGAAGCTGATTATGCTCTAAGCCTTCTGACCTCTACAACCGACCGTAGCTGGTGGAACATGATAAGATCAGGCTCAACAATAACCATGGAAGCATGGGACATGAAATATAAGCCCAACTCCGACTGGAATCATGCATGGGGTTCAGCACCAGCAAATATCATTGTACGATATCTCTGGGGAATAAAACCCCTCGAACCTGGCTTCGCCAGGGCAGAAATAAAGCCTCAGCCCGGAAGCCTGAAGTGGTCAACAATAACCGCTCCAACAATAAAAGGCCAGATAAAAGCATCATTCAGAAAGAAGAGAGGTTCCGAAAAATATTTGATTGATATTCCCGAAGGGATGAAGGCTGAATTTGTACCTCCACCATCCCTCTACAAATGGATAGTTTTGAACGGCAAAAAATATGACGCCACAATAAACAGAATATCACTTAAGACTGGTAAAAACATTATTATTCTGAAACAATAATCCCTGATGAGAATTCATTTTATCGCTATAGGCGGAGCAGTTATGCATAATCTGGCAATCGCGCTGCACAGGAACGGACATATGGTGACTGGCTCTGATGACGAAATTTACGAACCCTCCCGCTCAAATCTTGCAACATACGGGCTTCTTCCTCCATCAGCAGGCTGGTTTCCCGACAAGATTCATTCAGACTTGGATGCTGTAATACTCGGCATGCATGCAAGGTCTGACAATCCGGAACTGAAAAGGGCACAGGAACTCGGAATTAAAATTATGTCCTTTCCGGAATTCCTTTATGACCAGACAAGAAACAAGAAAAGAATTGTTGTTGCAGGCAGCCACGGCAAAACAACAGTCACATCGATGATAATGCACGTATTTCGCCATGCCGGAATGAAATTCAGTTATATGGCAGGTTCATCCCTGAAAGGTTTCGACCTTATGGTCGGCCTTTCTGACGACTCTGAAATAGCAGTTTTTGAAGGTGATGAATATCCTGCTTCAGCTCTCGATAAACGGCCTAAATTTCTACTTTATAAGCCTGATATTGCTATACTTAACGGTATTTCATGGGATCACATGAATGTTTACAAAACTGAAGAAGAATACATTCATCAGTTCAGAATTTTTGCAGAATCAGTTAGTGAAGGAGGAACACTTATTTATTTCAAGGATGACCCTCTGGTTAACCGGATAGCCTCAGAAGTGAAGGGTGATATTAATAAAATCCCCTACAGGGTGCATGGATATTTTATAAATAAAATAGGTGTTTTCGGTGCAACACATAATAGGGTCATTCCACTTAAATTTTTCGGTGAACACAATATGCAGAATCTTTCTGCAGCCAGAGAAGCATGTTTTCAGGCAGGAATAACCGAAGACCAGTTTTATGAAGCTATTCAGTCATTTGAAGGAGCTGCCGGAAGGCTTCAGATCCTGAAAAAATCTGACAGGGGAATTGTCTTTTACGATTTCGCTCATTCACCCTCAAAGGTAAAAGCAACCATAGAGGCAGTTGCAGAGACATTTGCAGGAAAAAGAATCGTTGCATGTCTTGAGTTGCACACGTATTCCAGCCTGAATGCTGGATTTCTGCCCCAATACAGAAACACAATGGACAGGGCATCGGTGCCTTATGTGTTTTTCAGTCCTCATGCTGTGGAACTAAAAAAGCTTCCTCCACTTAATCCGGATATAATTACTGGCGCGTTTTGCAATAATAGTTTAAGGGTTTTCAGTAATGCCGATGACCTTTTCAGTGATATTCTCAGAGAAAAGCAGAATGATACAATATATCTTTTTATGAGTTCCGGTAATTTCGACGGCTACAACCTAAAAAAGCTGGCAGATGAACTGGTGTAATCCATAAGGTTGCAGAATGATTCTGTAAATTAGATTTGAATTACTATCTTTGCCCCGCAAAATCAAACAAGGCAGACATGAAAAAAATTTTTGTATTTGTTGTTTTTATTGCGTTAATATCTTTTTCAACATTTGCTCAGGAATACAAGACCAGTCTGGGTCTCAGAGCAGGCTGGCCTTATGGACTGACAATCAAACATTTCATGAGCAGGAACAATGCAGTTGAAGGTATTCTTGCAAGCAGCTGGCACGGCTTTGTTGTTACAGGACTTTATGAAAATGAAAACTGGACAGGGAGCTATCCTGGACTTAACTGGTTCTGGGGTGTTGGGGCACATGTCGGTTTCTGGGATGACAATCCGCACGTAAATACTACAGGTTCTGTGATAGGTCTCGACGGCATTCTTGGACTCGAGTACACTTTTGACGAAATACCTCTGAACCTCTCTCTCGATATATTACCATCATTCAACATTTTTGGTGCTACAGGATGGGGAGGAATTGGCGGTGCACTGTCGATCAGATATGTATTTTAGCATTTTTATTTAAATTGATGCAAGTAAAAAATTGAAATTTTTCCTGTTAAAACTTTATAAAAAATTTTGAAGATAGGAAAAAAGATATTTTCTTTGCATCCGCATTTTTGCGTTCTTTTTATGGTCCATTCGTCTAGTGGTTAGGACGTCAGGTTTTCAACCTGGTAACAGGGGTTCGATTCCCCTATGGACTACAAAAATGCAAAGTGAAAAATTTAAAACATTAACATGGCAAACCATAAGTCAGCAGAGAAAAGAGCAAGACAGTCATTAAAACGTAAACTGTCAAACAGGTACTATGTCCGTACCATGCGCACGGCACTCAAGAGGATACGCACAACCACCAGCAAAGAAGAAGCCGTAGCAATGCTGCCAAAATTGACAAGCCTCATCGACAAGATGGCAAAGAAGAGCATTATCCACCCCAACAAGGCAGCAAACCTTAAATCTTCCATAACAAAACATGTAAATAGTCTGGCACAGTAAACATCAGGACTATTAAAAATATTAAGAAAAGCCGTCAAATGTGACGGCTTTTTTATTTTAAAATTATTATTTTTATAAGGAATAAAATTTTTAAACGTCTCGCTGTATGTCATTGAAAATTACCGACTGGGCTGTTGAGGACAGACCCAGAGAAAAGCTTTACAAAAAAGGTCCCTCAGCATTGAGTGATGCTGAGCTACTTGGCATTCTGATTGGTTCCGGAACAAAGCACAGGTCGGCTGTGGATCTGGGACGTGAGTTACTTGCCATGGCAGGAAATAACCTCAACAACCTTGGCAAGCTAAGTATTCCTGACATCAGGAAAATCAGGGGAATAGGTACGGCAAGGGCTGTGGCAATAGCTGCTGCTCTTGAACTTGGACGGCGGAGGAAACTTGCAGAAGTGCCATCAGGAATTCAGATAAAGTCATCAAAAGACGTATTTGATATTACTGAACCTATCCTTGCCGACCTTAAACATGAAGAATTCTGGATACTCTTCCTCAACCGGGCGAACAGGGTAATCCATCAGATGAAACTTAGCCAGGGCGGCGTGAGCGGCACGGTTACCGATGTAAGGATAATCATGAAGAAAGCCCTTGACTTCCTTGCCTCAGGAATAATCGTCTGCCATAATCACCCCTCGGGAAACCTTACTCCAAGTGATGCTGACATAAAGATTACCAAAAAGATAAAGGAAGCAGGTGAACTGATAGACATCCAGCTGCTTGATCATCTCATTATATCAGAAAAAGATTATTATAGCTTCGCCGATAACGGATTAATATGAGTCAGGCATTTTGATTAAAGAGCACCACCATTCCCTCATCAGTGCATTCATCAAGGAGTGCCCTTATGGTCTTTCCTTTAACCGGATGTACCATTTCCGGAGCAATAGAACATAGTGGCACCAGAACGAATTTTCTCCTATGAAGCAATGGGTGCGGTACAGTCAGAGCATCCGTCTTAATCACTCTGTTCCCATAAAACAAAATATCAATGTCTATCACCCTGTGAGAATATCTGTTTCCAGTTCTCTTTCTTCCGAGAGCCGATTCGATACTATGTATTTTATCAAGTAATTCATCAGGTGCCAGAAAAGTTTCTGCAATCAGTACCATATTGAGAAAATTCTCCAGACTTTCAAAACCCCATGGAGATGTCTCATAAACTTCTGAAGAGCGAATTATCTTTCCAATAAGGCTTTCAATCATTTCTGTTGCCCTGCGCAGGTTACCAGGTCTGTCGCCCTGGCTGGAACCAATTCCGAGATATACAACTTCTGCCGTTTGCATGCAGTATAAAATTATTATCTTTTTGTTTTATTTGTAATTATCTTTAGATGCCTGAAATTTCAGATAAAATTTTGCAAAATGAAAAATTTCCTGATCTATACTCTCGCAACAATTACCGGAATTATTTTAAGCTCATTTATCTTCTTTCTGATATTCATTGGCAGTCTCGGTGCACTTATTGCCGCCGGTGAAAAACCTGTGCAACTCAGCGGTAAAAATATTCTTGTACTTAATGCTGGAGTGCCAATTCCCGACAGAACCAATCCCGACCCATGGGCTGGATTTGATATACTTAATATGAGTTTTTCTCCTGCACCGGGCCTTAACGATATCCTGAAAAATATAAAGAAAGCTCAGCACGATCCTGCCATTTCAGGTATACTTATTGAGAACGGCTTGCTACCTTCGGGCTGGGCAACCGCCAACGAGATAAGGGATGCTCTTTTAAAATTCAGGGAATGCGGCATGTTTGTGCTGGCCTATTCTGATTACGTTCTTACACAGGAAGGATATTTCCTCTCGACATCTGCCGACAGAATTTATATTAATCCTGAATCAACAATGGAATTTAAAGGTCTCAGCGGTGAGGTTATGTTCTATAAAGACGCCCTCGAAAAACTGGGGGTGGAGGTTCAGGTTGTTCGTCACGGAAAATTCAAAGGTGCTGTCGAACCATATGTGCTGAACGGCCTCAGTAAAGAAAACAGAGAGCAAATAGAAGCTTATGTGGGCTCAATTTGGAAATATGTTCTTGGGAATATCTCGGCTGCCAGAAATATACCGGTTGATAAACTTAACAGATTGGCTGATGAACTTGCAGCATTCAATCCGCAAGCTGCTGTGGAGAACGGACTTATTGACGGCTTTCTGTACCGCGATGAACTAATTGACACAATAAAGATCTGGTCAGGGCTCAAAACAACCGACAAAATAGGCCTCGTTTCAATGATGAAATACACAAAAGTACCTGACACTGATAAAAAATCTTTCTCAAAAAATAAGATATCAGTAATTTTTGCCGAAGGAACAATAGTGACCGGGAAAGGCAACCCTACCAATATCGGTGGCAATTATTATGCCGATATAATAAGGGAACAGAGGAAAGATTCAACAGTAAAAGCTATAGTTCTCAGAGTGAATTCACCGGGGGGTAATGCAATTGCATCGGAAGTCATCTGGCGTGAAGTAGCACTGGCCGCCGCTTCAAAACCTGTAGTGGTCTCTATGGGCAACTATGCGGCATCGGGAGGATATTATATTTCAGCACCAGCTACCAGAATAGTGGCAAGCCCGGTTACAATCTCAGGTTCTATTGGTGTTTTCGGCCTTGTGCCAAACACTGAAAAACTGATGAAAAACAAACTGGGCATCAATACTGAAACGGTCAATACAAATAAATGGTCCGACTTCCCTTCGGTCTTCAGGCCTATGAGCACCTATGAAAAAGAAGTGATGCAGAAAAACATTGAAAACACATACAATGAATTTACCAGAAAGGTCTCTGAAGGACGAAAGATCGCTCTGGAACGTGTGCTTGAAATAGGAGAAGGAAGAGTGTGGGAAGGTGTAAGTGCGCTTAACCTGGGCCTCATCGATGAATTCGGAGGACTGGAAAAATCAATCAGCGTCGCTGCCTCACTTGCAAACATTAAGGAATATTCAATTAAAGAATATCCGGAGCGTGAGGACCCCTACAAAAGGCTCATTGCGCAGCTTACAGGAGATGTCAGGTTGAAAACCGCAATAAGAAAGTTTGGTGAAACAGCACGAATTCTCGAGCAACTAAACGAAATTCAGACAATGACCGGAATTCAGGCACGAATGCCTTATCTGATAGATATCCACTGACATTGGCCGTAAGAAAAAACATACTGCTCTATCCTCTTTCTGTTGCCTATGGTTTTATAACCGGGTTAAGAAATTTTTTGTATAACAGTGACATTCTCAAAGCTAAAGAATTTAATATTCCTGTTATATGCGTGGGTAATATAACTGTTGGAGGAACAGGAAAAACCCCACATTGCGAATTTCTAATCAACCTTCTTAAAAACAAATTCAGGGTTGCTTTCCTCAGCCGCGGTTACAAAAGAAAGACACGGGGATTTATCATCGCCACTCCTTCTTCAACAACTAAAGAAATAGGTGATGAGCCCATGCAGATATTTATGAAAAATCCTGATATTCTTGTTGCTGTTGACGGTAACAGAATAAGGGGAATTAAAAATATCCTGAACCAGAAACCCGATACAGAAGTTATAATTCTCGATGACGGATTTCAGCACAGGAAACTTAAACCAGGCCTTTCAATATTGCTGACAGATTACAACAGGCCAATGAATCATGATCACCTTCTGCCTTTCGGAGAACTCAGAGAAAGTATTAAAAACATATATAGAGCTGATATTATAATTGTAAGCAAGTGCCCTGACGATATAACTCCTATTCAACGAAGAATAGTTCAGAGAGAGATAAAAAAAGCTCCTTATCAGAATCTGTTCTTTACTTCTATCAGTTACGACAATCCTCTTCCCGTTTTTAATTCTGATTCAGACTCATCTTTATTGTTCTCTCCGGATAAATCAAAAAAATATCTGAACGTTTTACTTGTTACAGGAATAGCTGATCCGGAACCTCTGGCAAAATATCTTAATAATAAGTCCAGGGAAGTTAAACATCTCTGCTTCCCTGATCACCACACTTATTCGAAAAAAGATATTTCCAGAATTGAAGAAGCATTCAGAAATCTCCCTCCCGGGGAAAAAATTATCCTGACAACTGAAAAGGACGCAGTTCGTCTGAAAGAAATGTTTAATATTGTTCCTGATGAACTGAGAGCATTTTTTTATTATATACCTGTTAGAATTAACTTTTTAAATAACAACGAAAAAGATTTTAATAATCTGATAATCAACTATGTTGGAAAAAATAAAAGAAACAATAGATTTTCTTAAAAGCAGAGGATTTAATTCGCCCGATGCCGGAATAATACTGGGAACCGGACTTGGTGGACTTACTGAAAAAATTACCAACAGCATAGAAATTGACTACCGCGACATTCCAAACTTTCCTGTTCCTACAGTGAAAGGACATGAAGGGAAACTCATCTACGGTGACTTCGGTAAAAAGAAAATCGTTGCCATGAAAGGCAGATTTCACTATTACGAGGGATACAGGTCAGAGCAAATTACCTTTCCGGTCAGGGTGCTCAAATACCTCGGAATAAAGTGTCTTTTTCTGAGCAATGCTGCTGGAGGGCTCAATCCCGATTTTGAAATCGGAGACATAATGATTATAACTGACCATATCAACCTGCTTCCCAATCCTCTTATCGGGCAAAATGACGACCGAATCGGCCCGCGTTTCCCGGATATGGGAGAAGCATACGACAGCTATTTGATAAACAAAGCTCTTATGATAGCCCAAAATCATGGCATCAAAGTACACAGGGGTGTTTACCTTGCAACAACGGGTCCTACATTCGAAACACCTGCTGAATACAGGCATTTCAGAATTATCGGAGCCGATGCTGTTGGAATGTCAACCACCCCCGAGGTTATAACTGCCAGACATATGGGTCTCCCATGCTTTGCCGTAAGCATTATTACTGACCTCGGCGTTGAAGGTAAAATAAAATATACAACTCATGAGACTGTAATACAGGAGGCTGCAAAAACAGAAGAAAGAATGACAAGGTTAATGACAGACCTGATTGCTTCATTATAAAATTACATACCAACTTAATTAAGCATCCAGATAAAATTGTTCTGAATTTTCACCTGAGTACTGAACATACTTTTTTCCACTTTCCTGTTTTTCCCTTATCGTCGAACGACGAAATATATATGATGTAAATTCCCCTTCTCACAACTGAGCCGTCAGAGGCAGTACCATCCCAAACAAGCATTCCTTCCGAGCCAATAAAATAATTTGTTGCAAGTCTCTTTACCTCACTGCCGTTTTCATCAAAAATTATTACACTGACCACATTGCCAGTTCCTGGGAAACTGAAACTAATAACCAGTAGATCTTCTTCCCCATCGTTGTCGGGTGTTAGCCTGGAAGATGAAAGAGTAATCATCTGGTCATCTGACTGTTTTCCGGTAAAAACAGAGTTTCTGGCTCCGGGAGTCCCCCATCCGGAACTCTCTGATGCCGAATACCAGTTCGATCTGGAAGAAGATTCAGCCTGGGGCATTATTTTTTCAAGAGAAACCCCCTCAACTGAAGTTAAAAGCGCAAAATGCTGCTTTTCACTATAATAGGCCTCATCAACTACCTCCAGACTTTTATTGAAAAGAATCAAATGACCTTCATCATCAGGCATTGAAGGAAATCTGGGAACATTAAAAATATTTTTTTCATCCGATGAAAAATATCTCTCCACAACAGCCTTCCTGTCGGTGGTGATGGCATAATAGGCACCAGGTAGAAGACATCTTCCCTTCTCAGACAAAGGAGTTGATGATGAAACAGTACCGTCCTTTATATTCCCCGACGCCACTGATAATGATGAAATGTCAATTATTTTATCCGAAACATTATAAAACTCAATAAAATCGGCATCACCCGGAAGAGAATTAAAAAGAAGTTCATTGAAAACAACATCTCTTGTGGTAACAGGTTCGGGAAGTCCGAAAATAAAAGAATTTTTTGATGCTCTGTTTCCTGCGTAATCCGTAACATCATCGAGAAGAGTAAGCGTGTACTGCCTGCGCCTGACAAAAGGCTCTGACGGAATAATTATAAATTCTCTTTGTAAAGGATCCAGAGCTTGAATAGAATTTACAACTTTTCCATTAATTCTAACTGCTTCACGTAACCTTTCAAAGTTTTTTACGGGTTCTGAAAAAGAGACTTTAATCATAAAAGAATCAGCTGGAAACACATTGGTGATTCCTTCAAAATACCTGTCGGTATAATTACCTAAAACTGAATTCGGCCTACCGGGCGTACCCCCTGATGGTGAAACTGATGCTTTCCAGTTTCCTTCATAATTGAAAGGACAGCTTATGTCTATCATTTCAAGCGACCAGCCACCTTCAGCTTTCATTCTATCTCCATACCAGGAAGAATTGTATTCAATGCCGTGAATCATAACTCCGGAGCTGTCGGCTATCCATAAGCATTTACCTGAATCAGTCAGTGCAGGAAAAGATTTAAGACCCACCACTGACCCATATTGTTTAAATAAACCTGTATCGGCAACAGAACATAAAATAATATAATCTCCATTATTTATTGTAACATCAGGGAAATAAGATTTCTGCCCTTCAGCGCAAAGTGCCCAGCCTTTAAGTGAAATTGGCTGTTCCGACCGCGAAGTGATTTCCAGATATTCTTTAACCGGCAGTGACACAGCCGGTGTGGGATCAGCCATTATTTCAGATATTACTACATCGCCGTGCTCTGCCCATAATGGGATAAAACTGATTGCAAGGTCAGAGATGCAGTTTGAATCTCTGTCACACAAGTTTTTTATCAATAACTCTGATGGCTGCCGGTTGATAAAGTCAGAATCAAAATTTAGAAGGTACGATAAAGTGCCTGTGCTTTGTGCATCATCTACAGGATAAAAGGTACTATTCAGGAGAAAATTTGACCTGTTTAAAAACCCGGGCAATATTTTTTCGTTAAAAATCAGTTCAATAGTTCTTCTGCTTTTTATAGTGCAGCTTACAGGTTGTGGTGGTTCTGTATCCTGAAAGAAAGGACCATCTATTATAAGATTATCAAACCATAAAAGTCTGTCGCGGGTTGATGTATATCGGTAAAATATTCCGAACCATTCCACTTCAAATATCTCATTATCAATACCCTTGTATACACCTTTCTCTTCCCCTCCAGGCAATATGATTTTAATACTCCATACTCCTCCAGGGGTGCGCTCAATAAAAATTGTTGCAGGTTGTGTGGTTCCAATGATTGCCTGCCAGTTAATATCTGTTTTCACCACTGTAACTGCCGAACCATTTTTTATTTTCCACACCCTCAGAGTATCATCATAACCTGTAAAATTAACTCCTGCGGCGTACCCGTTGACTTTTCCGCCCGGCTTCATTTCGCTGGCAGGGGCATCCGACATAAGAAATACGGACCAGTTATTAGAAGATGATGGGTCGCAGCCATGACGTACCTGAAAAGACCATTTAATAGTTCCACGATCTGGTTTCAGATTCATAAGTCTGACAGCAGCCTGTGCTGATCCTGCTTCAGAGTTATCGAAACAATGCCATAATGAGAATCTGCCCGATAAAGGAGAAGCCGAATCAATCCCCCATTGACCGGCCGGACTCTGGATCCAGCCTTGCAAACCTGATATTTCAAAATCATTGTAAACCTGCCCAAATGCAGCCAGTGGTAGCATAACCAGAAAAGAAACAAGAATTTTCATGCAGCGCGACAGAATGAAAAAAAAACTATTTTTGACCTTTTATTTCTGAAATAAATATAGCATAATTTATTTAATAATTTAAAATTATCATGGTAAAAACTGCAGTTATAGGTGCAACCGGTATGGTTGGTCGAGTAATGGTAAAATTACTTGAAGAGAGAAATTTTCCTGTTTCGGAATTAATCCTTGCAGCCTCAGATAAATCAGTTGGCAAAGAGATAATTTTCAAAGGAAAGCCTGTTAAAGTTATAAGCGTGAAGCAGGCAGTTGAGTCAAAACCGGTTTTTGCCATTTTTTCAGCCGGAGCAGATGTATCGAAAGAGTGGGCACCAGTTTTTGCAAATAATGGAACTGTTGTGGTCGACAACTCATCTGCCTGGAGGATGGATGACAATATTCCTCTTGTTGTACCCGAAATAAACAGTCATGTTATAAAAAAAGGTGACAGGATAATTGCTAATCCCAACTGTTCGACCATTCAGATGGTAATGGCACTTGCACCATTGCATAAAGAATACAAAATCAAAAGAATAGTTGTTGCAACATATCAGTCGGTTACCGGAACAGGAGTCAGGGCCGTCATCCAGCTTGAAAACGAACGAAAAGGTATCAAGGGCGAAATGGCTTACCCGCATCCTATTGACCTTAACTGCTTCCCATTCGGTGGAAAATTCCTGCCATCAGGTTATACAACTGAAGAGCAGAAACTGGTTGATGAAACACGTAAAATTCTGGGTGATAAAACAATACAGGTAACAGCTACCGTAGTTCGCATACCTGTTATAGGCGGCCATTCCGAAGCAGTAAATGTTGAATTTGAAAAAGAATATGAGCTTGATGATGTGAGAAAGCTGATAAGCAGCTTTCCCGGTGTGGTGTTATATGATAATCCTGATGAACATAAATATCCTATGCCAATACTGGCACACAACCGCGATGAGGTTTTTGTTGGCAGGCTCAGAAGAGATCATTCACGTGAAAAATGCCTTAATCTCTGGATAGTTGCAGACAATATAAGAAAAGGTGCTGCTACAAATGCGATTCAGATAGCAGAGTATATGCTGGCAAATAATCTGTATTGACAGGTGAATAAATTAATTATCGGTGTGGTCTGAATTATATAAAAAATTGTCGTAGGGGTACCTGGTTATGTGAATTTTCCTTACCTCCCGGTAAAGAATTTCCCTGAGCTCATCAATGTTATGTTTTTCTTTTGCCGAAATAAATACCACAGGTAAGTTGCTAGCGGTTGCCATCCATGTCTTTTTCAGGTCTTCAAGGGAATAATTTTCTTTTGTAACAGGGGTGAGGTCGTCATCGTCTTTCTTTATATAAGTGAAGATGTCTGTTTTATTGAACACAAGTATAATAGGTTTATCTGAAGAGTTTATCTCCTTAAGGGTCTCATTTACCACCTGTATTTGTTCCTCGAAACCCGGATGTGATATATCCACAACATGAAGAAGTATATCAGATTCTCTTACTTCATCGAGGGTTGATTTGAATGATTCTATAAGATGATGTGGCAGTTTTCTAATAAAGCCTACAGTATCAGAAATCAGGAACGGCAGGTTCTGTATAACAACTTTTCTTACAGTAGTATCGAGTGTGGCGAACAGTTTGTTTTCAGCAAAAACATCCGATTTACTCAACAGATTCATCAGTGTTGATTTACCAACGTTAGTATAGCCTACGAGTGCAACCCTGACAAGCCTGCTACGGTTTTTACGCTGAACAGACATTTGAATATCTATCTTTTCAAGCTGTTCTTTCAGATGGGCTATTCTTTTCCTTATCCTTCGCCTGTCGGTTTCGATTTCTGTCTCACCCGGTCCCCTCAAGCCTATACCTCCCCTCTGGCGTTCAAGGTGTTTCCACATGCCAGCCAGACGGGGTAAAAGGTACTGGTATTGTGCCAGTTCAACCTGTGTACGTGCATAAGATGTCTTGGCCCTGCCGGCGAAAATATCAAGAATCAGATTTGTTCTGTCGAGAACCCTGCACCCAATACTATTTTCAATGTTACGTACCTGGCTGGGTGAGAGGTCGTCATCAAAAATTACTATATCAACCTTGTTTACATTAACAAATTCGGCTATTTCCAGAACTTTTCCCGTGCCAATATATGTGCGGGGGTTGGGTGCCTCTATCCGTTGAATGAACCTTTTCAACGTAACAGCTCCTGCTGTATCGGCAAGAAATTCAAGTTCATCAAGGTAATCCTTAACTTCAGTATCACTTTGTCCAGGGTGAATAACCCCTACCAGAACAGCTCTTTCTGCCCTCCTCTCAGTACTAATCATTTTCTTTCCCCGGGCTGTTTTTTATTTCTGAAATATCAATTAATAAATCTTCTGTTATTCATAATTGCTCCCCTGATAGCCATCTTCAGAGATTCTGAGCATCTTATCACCATGTCGATATCTGAAGGGAAAGGAACAGGTTGTGATTTTGTTCTTTCGAGCTGCTGCGGTGAAAGAGCCTGCAAATCTCCAAGTGCTCGGGCAGAGATATGTTCGAAATCCGACTGTGCTCCTATCGGATCCTTTTTCAGAACCTTTGAGGGATTAAGCTGAAGAATCTCCACATCTCCCTCAATGCGGCACGACTTCCTTTGAATAGTTTCGATCAGAGCACACTGAACCGTTTTATATTTTGGCATCTTGATATCATTTCCAAGAGAATCCTTCATTACATTGCCTTTTTTATCCAGCACATATGTAAATCCGTCCTCAATTTCTTTCTTTATGACCGAATCACGTTGAACAGTCTGATCCGGGCTTACCATAACATTGATTATGTTCACATTTACAAGATAATCAAACTGAATATTGGGATCAAGAACCTGGGTGTGGTATTCAACCCACTCTGAATTAAGAGCTGGTAGATTTAATGCAAGAAGGTCATCTTCAAATTCTTTTGGGAATCTTATAATAGATTTGTTCTGAACCGATACCAGAACCCTGCTCATACCAAGGTATTTTGACTCCATAATCTTTTCGTCGATTCCTTCATAATCGCCGGCATACTCTTTTGCCCTCACAAATTCAGCATAAGCCTTACGATAAGATTCTTTTGTCTGGTTTTTCATGAGTTCCATACCATGGGCATAATAATAATCTGCGGCTTTTCGTTTTGCAGCAACCATTTCCTGCATATAGTCGACATAAGGCATGTTCAGATTTGGAACAGTACGTACAAGTGCCTGCCTGTCGTACATACGTTTGTAAATAAGGTAAATTTCGTCCCAGTTATCTGGTTTCCCTTCCATTTTCAGGAATCTTATTCTTTCATTATCCTGTTCATTGGCAATTTTGTATGCATCTTCAAGAATTGCTTTCTGGTTCTTATCATCAGGATCTTTGCGAAGCTGCTTTACGGCTTTTTCTATAGCAGCATCATAGTTTCCTTTTACAAGATGCTTTTTAGAGGATGCACACCCTGCAAATAACAGAGCTGTAATTAAAAGAGGTATAATTTTTTTCATGATTTATAAATGTATATTCTGAATATAAATTTAATAAAATGATTTTAACAAATGTGTTGTTAAAAAATTAATTATCATTTGAGTGATCATAGCACAAAATTCAGGTCAATTTTAAATCTCACCCTCACCGGCCTGCCCTTCTGCATACCTGGAGTCCACTGGGGAGAGGACTCGATGGCTCGTTTGGCTTCTTCGTCGAGAAGTTTGTGAACTCCTTTAACGATATTTACGTTTGTCACTGTTCCGTCACGTTCGACTACAAATGTCAGGATTACCTTTCCCTGTATTCCTTTTTCCTGGGCCTCAGGAGGATAAATGATTCTCCGCTGCAGCCATTCCCTGAATTTGTCAAGGTCTCCACCTCTGAATTTGGGAGGCTCTTCAAGTATGAAGAAATCATACGGTGTATCTCCCCTTCCCTCTCCGAAAAGTTCATCCCCGCCTGAGCCTTCAGCTATGGCTATCGCTTCCCCATCCTTATTCTCCAGATTTCTGGCTTCATCTGTTGTTGGAAGAGTTGTTTTATCATTGGTAACACTATCAACAATAACGGGCGCAGTGTATTTTACAACCGACTGGGGTGGTGCCGGTGGCGGAGGTATATCAGGAGGAACTATTATTTCACGGGGAGGAGGAGCAATATTTTCCATACTCACCGCAACAAATTTTCTGCCTGAACCGGCTCCACCCTTATATGTTTTGTTGAGCAATAAATAATAAGGAATAACCACGGCAGCAGCAGATATTATCATAGTTACAATCAAGGCCTTAATTAACAATGAATTGTACTTCTTCCGGAGTATATATGCGCCGTATTCCTTATTTCTGTTTTCAAAGACAATCTCGTCAAAACTCATTATTTCCCTACGTCTTCCCATTTATTCACTGTCTTCCTTTCTTCAGACTCTTTTTATTAAATAACAGATTAAATTTCTTACCAATTTTTATGCCAGACAAATAATTTTGCTCTAAATAAAAACGGTTAAAACCTTAATTCTGATACAACTCCGCAAAACTAACAAAATAATGGATTTTTTCTTTTTTTATTTTTTTGTACTTTTGCCGTGCCCGAAAGGGTATATAGCTCACCCTGATAGTCCCGATAGTTATCGGGATCGTGAGGCTTGAGCTTCCTGACCTCAGGTTGGGAAGGCCAGGGGTTAATTAATATTGTTCTCTTTTTCGGGGATATAGCTCATCCCGATGACTATCGGGAGGCTAGAGCGTCCCGACCTCAGGTCGGGAAGGCCAGGGGTTAATTAATATTGTTCTCTTT
>JAKPDL010000181.1 GCA_029552825.1 Bacteroidota bacterium | reverse complement strand
GTTGCTATAAATATGGAATGGCATTAAAAACCTATTAATTTTTCAGATAAATCTTTTAAATGATAAGAGAGGCGTACCTTGACACTAAAAAATACTGAAATTCAAAAAGCCGAAGGCAAATTAGGGGTGCTTATCCCCGGGCTTGGTGCTGTTAGCACCACTTTTATTGCAGGTGTAATGCTTATTCGTAAAGGATTAAAGCTTCCCAAAGGCTCTGTAGCAATGATGGGAAAGCTCAGAATAGGTAAAGGTGATGATGCACAGTATGTGCCAATCAAAGATTTTGTTCCACTGGCTGATTTAAAAGATATGGAATTAGGCGGATGGGACATTTTTGAAGATAATGCATATGAAGCAGCAGTTAAAGCAGGCGTATTACAGAAACCGGACCTTGAGCCAATAAAGGAAGAATTATCTTCAGTTAAACCATGGAAAGCAGTTTTTTTTAATAATTATGTGAAGAAGCTTCATGGAACATGGGTAAAAAAAGCTCCCAGCTACTGGGACTTAGCCCAGATGGTTAAAGAAGATATTCTCAATTTTAAGAAAGAGAAAAATATTTCCCGCATGGTAATGGTGTGGTGTGCCAGCACCGAGATATACCAGGAAATGAAGCCAGGAGTGCATGATACAATTGAAAATTTTGAGAAAGCTCTTAAAGAAAGCAACAAATACATTGCTCCCAGCATGATATATGCGTATGCAGCACTTGATTTAGGAATACCATTTGCCAATGGTGCTCCAAACCTGTGTAATGAAATACCTGCATTGCGTCAGTTAGCTGAAAAGAACAAAGTGCCAATGGGCGGCAGGGATTTCAAGACAGGCCAGACATTGATGAAAACTATTATTGCCCCTGGACTTAAAGCCAGAATGATTGGTGTTGATGGCTGGTATTCAACTAACATTTTAGGTAACCGTGATGGCGAAGTTCTTGATGACCCTGAATCATTCAAAACTAAAGAAGTAAGTAAACTTTCAGTTCTGGATAATATTTTCCAGCCTGATGAATACCCTGCACTGTATGACGGCTATCACCATGTTGTCAGAATTAACTACTACCCACCTCGTGGCGACAACAAGGAAAGCTGGGACAACATTGACATACGCGGCTGGTTAGATTATCCAATGCAGATTAAGGTCAATTTCCTGTGCCGCGACTCA
>JAKPDL010000174.1 GCA_029552825.1 Bacteroidota bacterium | reverse complement strand
TTATGAATATTTTATACCTGCAAGAAATTTTAAATCGCAAAGAGGAGATAAAAGTAATAGGGAAAACTGTTGAAATAGACAATGTGATCTGTAATGTAATGGGAATAGTTCGCCGTGGTATGGAGTTGCGGATCATAATATTGCTATATGATGAAAGCTATGAGCAACAGATCGGGGAAATGGAAGCAGCAGAGCTATGCTATCCCCGGGATGCCGGGAGTAACCGTATATTGATACGGAACAACAGAAGAATCGATGCAGTAAATCCTTTCAGGTCTGTATTGAAAGTATTCATTGGTGACCGAGAGTTTACAGTGAATGGTACAGAACACAGAAGACTAAATCCGCAGGACTGGGACAATATTTTGCTTATCACCAAATTCCTGAACAATGGGTGGAAGCAGAGCGAACTCGACTATAAAAGCATTGACATGTTGTTTTTTGCGATCCTGAAACTTGAAGGTGACTATGATTCCATTCCGGACTTCAATGACGACACCAAGATACGATTTAAAATGGGGCAATACAGTACAGAACATCAGGTTGAGATGCCCGTAACTTTAGAAGTAGGAGACGATTATCCCGACAGACTGACATTCAGGGATGCCACTACAGGCTCGGAACATTGGATTCAGATCAACAGGGTATATTTGGCAGATATGTGGGAAGAAGCTGAAAAGACCTTTACCGATCCCAGAATCCTGGAACATATGTCTTCCGAGAAGATTGCTCAGGCAAGATCAAGTTTTGAGAAGCATTTTGCAGAAATATGCCCAAGGGGTATGTGTTTTCCTGTAATAGAGTACGAGTGCGAGGAAGATATGTCGGTACAATTTTATTCCAAATCTTTTTTGGATTCAAAGCCTTCGCTCAGAAACAGCACCATAGGGTTCATACTTCGGCCGGACAGACCCACAGGTATTTTGGGCTTAAAGCTGAAAGCTGCCGTTATACAGGATCCGGTTCCGCCAGATACCATGAAGATCGAGGCAGAATTATTTCAATATGTTAAAATAGTTACCAGCGATGATATCGTATTGATGTAAGGCTAAAGGGGAGAAGAATATGGAATTCAAAATATTAGGCAAGAGAAATGATATCGCTCTGATTGTTTCAGATGAGGTAGTTATAAAGGATACCCAATCCGCACTGGATCTGATTGCAACCGCTCAATATGAAACAGGTCGTGATAAACTTATAGTATATAAGTCATGCGTGATTGATGATTTCTTTATTTTAAGTACCGGAATCGCAGGCGAAATATTGCAGAAGTTTATCAACTATCATGTAAAAATCGCCATTGTCGGAGATTATTCAAAATACACCAGCAAACCCTTGAAAGACTTTATATACGAAAGCAATAAAGGGAACAGCATCTTTTTTGTATCGAGCCTTGAGGAAGCCCTGCATAAGCTGGACAACACTTATTAGACAAAGGTGCGGATATCGTTACCTAGAAAATATCCTTTAACAGGTTATTGAGCTTAAATTGATATTCTTTGTTGTTTCCGTTATTAAATGAAATTTGCATAATTTATACCTCATCCTGGAATTTTATTTTAATCACATACAGCTCAGAGAAAAAAGTGATTTTCTATAGCTCTGATTAAAGGCCATGCTCCATCACTGGTATTTGATATTACGGTATAAACGACTTCGTTCTTCCTGATAACAGCAGATTTAAATGATATACCGGCATCATATCCAATGATATATTCTTCTGATTTATCTTCTTTCTTCCGTATCCAGATACCGTGTCCATAATATAGGTTTTTTCCTTCTGACTCAGCTTCAATATAAGGCTTGATATATAATTCAGTCATATCTTCAGACAATACTTTATAATTAAAAAAGGCATCCCATAGTATGTACAAGTCTTCAGCTCTGGTAAATGCTCCACCATCACCGCCATCTATTATCGGTAAGTTATAAATATTCGAACGCCATCCATTTTCATCTTTAATATAACCCAGGGCAGTATTTCCAGGCAATCTGTTTAATTCAAAGAAGCCAGAACTGTTCATGCCAATTTCTTTGAATATATTCTCCTCTACAAATCTTGCATATGGGATTCCTGATGCTTCATGAACTATAGCTGCCAGTAGAATAAATCCACTATTGCAATAAGAAAATTTTTCACCGGGAATAGATTTCATTTTTTCCTGAGGAAATACAGGAAAATAATCCTTTGGCTCTCTTAATTCATACCATGGTATGTCTGTAAAGAAGTTATCATAATCATCTACTTTTTCCTCATCATAACCTTTACAAGATGAATGGACTTAAAAGTCTCCATTCCTTCCCATGTAAGCAAACAACCTTGCATGTGACACGAGGAACCAGCTAAAAAGCTGGCCTCAACCAGCCAAATCATGTAGACTTACCGGAATGGATAAATACTCTTTTTTACGGGTAATCGGCCCGCTAAGGTCCGTCCCAGGAGGTGAAACACACACCTTCCAAGTCCGGATGATATTATACATGATTGTCAAGGTTCAGGCCAACAGTTGCTGGCATAATGGCTAAGATGTGAAGCCGGATGATGTG
>JAKPDL010000173.1 GCA_029552825.1 Bacteroidota bacterium | reverse complement strand
GCAATTTCCCATTTAACACCGGTGGGGAAGCCGCCACCTCCTCTGCCCCTGAGGCCGGAGTCCTTGATTATTTTTATGGCTTCGTCAGGCTGCATGGTGGTGAGCACTTTCCCCAGTGCCATATAAGCTCCTCGTGCTATGGCATCCTCAATATTTTCAGGGTCAATTATTCCGCAATTCCTGAGTACTATCCTCAGCTGTTTTTTAAGCGGCGAAAGCTCTATTTCATCAGTCAGGGTTTTGCCTGAGACGGGGTCATGGAAGAGAAGCCTCTCAACTTTTCGGCCTTTAAGTATGTGCTCATTGATTATATCGTTGATATCTTCTGTTTTCACGCCGGTATAGACGGTCCCGTCGGGCAGAATTTTGACTACAGGTCCATGTGTGCACAGGCCGAAGCAGTTGCTCTTCACTACTTTTACTTTTTTATCGAGCGCAACAGCTTCCAGCTCAAGTTTAAGGCTGTCAATGATATCACTGCTCTGTTTGTTTTTGCAGTTATACCCTCCGCAAACAAGTATTTGCATCTGATATTCTCCCATAGTGTTTCCTCCGGTTTTTAAATTGTGATTGTCTGGTAGTTAACCGGTATGACGCCGTCAACCAGCTCGCCGTATTTTATATATTTTTCGATAATTTCGTCGGCTTTAAATTTATCGACGTTACCGAAAACAACAGGTTCTTTTCCCGGGAGCGTAACTTCTATTGTGGGTTCAGCAAAGCAGTAACCCATGTCGCCTGTTTTAATTACATGCCCCTGGATGTTGCGTTTTTCGAGTTCGGTTTTGAAGAAATTGTATATTTCTGCAGCACCTGAGGCGATACCACTTGTGCCCATATGGACCCTTACTCTCACCGAGCCAGATAAAGGTTCGGCGTTATAAGATTCTTTTCTGCCTGTAATCAGGTCATTCCTGAGTTTCTGGAGTTCGGCAAAAGATTTAATCTTTTTCATATATTTTGTATCTTATTAAGATATAATTATTTAGAAATATAAGCATTTTATATGACAATGCAAAAATAAAAAAAATTGTTAAATAAATAACATTGTTAATAAAATAACACAAAAATATTATTAGAGAACTTGAGACTTTATTTAAAGCGATACAATTTTATTGTTAATAAATGTACAACACAATGATTTATCTCATCAGTAAGTTTCCCAGAAGGATTCTTCCACTTTTCCAGAACGCTCTAAAATATGGATTATCAGAAATATATATAACTTCTCCCTGTCCGATCCTCTCTGCTCCGATAACAAGTGTGTTTTTGATTTTGTCTTTGAACCTGAATCCTGCAAAACCTGAAACAGGCTCTTTTTCTGTTATATAACCTATATTATATCCGCTTTGAAGGAAGGGATACCCTTCAGAGCGTTTCATGATAAACCACTCTTTACCGAGTCCGAAGGCATATGGATGAGTATCATCAATTTTGACCCTGTATATACTTCCGGCCGATCTTTCACTCAGAGCATATCTTCTCTCATCAGCGTATTTTCTGAGAAAAGTTGTATCATCGCTTTTAAGCTTTTTCTCAGCAGCCTTCTGCTCAGCATTCTTTGCCTCAATTGCTTTGTTGAGAGCAGTGGTTTTTTCTTCTGCGAATAACGAAATGGCGCTTTCTATTGCAATTACCTTTCCTCCTTTTCTTGCAAATTCAGATATTTTGTCTTTAATCTTTGAATAGCTTCCTGATGGCAGGATAAGGATATTATAATTCGAAAAATCGGTACTTTCTGCATTGGCAATATTTATCAGGGAAAACGGGTATTCAAGTTCTCTTTCCATGAAGTACCAGAGTTCACCGGTACCAGTAGAGGAGATATTTTCACCAATTAACATTGCTATCTGCGGTGATTTTTTTAGTTCAGAATAGGGTGAGCCGAAATCTTTTCCAGTGTCGACAACTCCTGATGAGGAATTCTTCAACAAAACCTGGCAGCGGTCAGCGCATTCATTAACGATTCTGTCGAAATCATCTCCTTTCTGCCTGTTATCGCCACGGGCAACAATAATAGTACCCGCTGAAAATTTCATTCCGTTCATTTCGAAGGGTTTGAGAGCATATCTCAGCCTTATCTGGTTTTTGTACAGCTGTGCCATCAGTCTGAGTTCGTTAAAGCCTTTAAAATCAGCTATGTATGCATATGGTTTATTGCCAGCAGGTAGATTGTTTTTAATTTTCCCTGGTTCAGGTTTGCTATCATCTTTTTTCAGCTCATCCTTTATGGCAAAAGCTTTGATATTATAGAGATAAGGCAATGCCCATGCGGTAAGGTCGTAGGTGATGGAGTCGGAAGCTTTGCTGTGGGGTTCAAACAAAACTTTAAGTAGTCGCGACATGGGCTGGTATGCTGAGATTAGAATATCTCCCTTCTCGACTGTTACCTCGGTTTCTTTGTTATTGAGATAATCGAACCCTTTGTATTTTTTATCTGAAGGTTTTACAAAAGAATAATCTATCTGATTTTTCTCAAGAAGATTCAACAGGCTTTCGATTGCTGATTTCTCGTTATTTCCTTTGATAACCACCGATTTATATTCAAACTGTGGTTTTCTGGAGTTTTCCTCAAAATACTTGTTGAATTCGCTGATAAGTTTTTCTCTGTTTTCATAAGAAACCTGTATTGTAGCCATTGAAGCAAGGAAATGACCTTCAATTCGTGTTTTGAGTGTCAGTGTATCTCCGCTTCTCAGAGTGAAAGCCAGACCAGAAGCACCTCCGCCGCCCTGCTCGTAAGTAAAGCCTGCAGCACCGTTAAACATTGGCCAGGTATCGCCGTAATTGGGAGCAAAGAGGTCGTAAGTTTCTTTTGTGTAATAGAGGCGAAATTTTTCATCAAACAGTTTTGCATTCCCTGAGCCCATCAGTTTGTGGAATTCTCTTTGCCAGGGTGTTATCACTTCATGCCATGGCTCAGCCGAGGGTGGAAAAAAGAATGTCGATTCTGCACTCATTTCGTGGAAATCAGCATGGACATGTGGCATAAATTTCTGGTAGAGTGCTATACGTTGTTGTGTCTCGATCTGCGTCTGCCATACCCAGTCGCGGTTAAGATCGAACATATAGTGATTTGCTCTTGTGCCTGGCCAGCCCTGGTTATGTTCCCATGCATTGCGGTCGGGATTGGGAGAGAGGTTCTGCGACGATCTGTAACGGGCAGTGTACATCTCGCGACCGTCGGGATTCTGGCAGGGGTCAATAATTATAACACATGCATTGAGCCAATCCTTCACACCAGGATAATATCCTGAAACAAGTGTATATAAAACTTTCATTGCGGTTTCCATGCCGGCAGCTTCATTGCCATGAACATTGTATGCCAGCCATATAAAAGGCACCTGTTTGCCTGTGTATTCTCCTTTATGAAGGCCAGTTTTTACAAGATTGTTTTTCCGCAGTTCATCAAGGTTTTTAAGGTTCTCTTCTGATGATACTATGCATACCCCCAGTGGACGACCCTCATAACTTTCACCGTAACTCCAGTATTCGGCAAGTGGAGAAGAATCTGCCACATATTTAAAATATTCAACTGCTTTATGATGATAGGTGAATTGCGTACCAGGTTCATAGCCGAGAAACTGCTCAGGAGTTTTAATCTGCTGGGAATTTATTATGGAAGTGGTAAGGATTGAAGCTGAAAGAATGAAAGCAAATTTTTTCATGGTTATGAAATTTGAGAACCAAATATATTGTTTTTTAATATCACCTGGCCAATTGTACTTCAGGATTATGGTTTAAGAGGCAGCACTTTTTTCAAGGATAAAATTCGTGATAAATGTTGTTGTTCGTGTGCTATTAAATCTGATACTGATTAAATTTACATGAAAATATTTAAACATGGATTTCAGATATAAAGTCATTCTGTCGTTTCTCATTTTCAGTATCCTGCCAGCAACTATTCTAAACAGCCAGGATCAGGCACATAACCCGGTAATATGGGCGGATGTCCCGGATATGTCAATGGTGAGGGTGGGAGACACGTACTACATGACCAGTACCACCATGCACATGAGTCCTGGTGTACCAATAATGAAATCACGGGATCTTGTCAACTGGGAGATAGTGAATTATGCCTACGATATTCTCGATAACGTCGATGCCCTGAATCTTGAGAATGGTAAAAATGCTTACGGAAGAGGTTCGTGGGCAAGCTGCATAAGATATCATGATGGCACTTTCTATGTTTCAACCTTCTCTCAGACGACCAATAAAACATACATATATTTAACTAAGAATATAGAGAAAGGGCCATGGAAGGTACATTCATTCAGTCCGGCCCTTCATGACCATACGTTATTCTTCGATGACGACGGTCGCGTTTACATGATTTATGGTAACAGGAGGTTGACGCTTGTTGAGCTTAATGCTGATCTATCAGGCATAAAGGCGGGCGGAGTGAATCAGGTTATTATTGAGGATTCGAGTATCCCATCAGGTTCTGGAAGCGGGTTGGGGGAGGGTTCTCAGCTATTTAAGATAAATGACAAGTTTTATTTGTTTAATATAACATGGCCAAAGGGAAGTATGCGCACTGTTGTGGTTCACAGAGCAGACAGGATAACTGGTCCATGGGAAGGCAAGATGGTATTGCAGGACAAGGGAGTGGCGCAGGGCGGACTGATTGACACACCCGATGGGAGATGGTTTGCATATCTTTTCAGGGATTATGGCTCTGTGGGGCGCATACCTTATCTTGTGCCGGTTAAATGGGAGAACGATTGGCCTGTGTTGGGAATAGATGGTAAAGTGCCTGATATTTTAGAGCTTCCTGCAAGCAGGGGATTGATACCTGGCATTGTGGCATCAGATGAGTTCAAAAGGCGTAAAGGCGAACCACCGTTACCTCCTGTATGGCAATGGAACCATAACCCGGATAATAGTCTTTGGTCGGTTATTGAGAGAAAAGGCTGGCTGAGACTTAAGACAGGCAGGGTTGATACACTTTTTCTGATGGCAAGAAACACTCTCACCCAGAGGACATTCGGGCCAGTGTGCTCAGGCTCAACCTGCCTTGACGTGTCAGGAATGAAAGAGGGTGATTTTGCAGGACTGGCACTCCTTCAGCGCAAGTTTGGACAGGTGGGGGTGAAATATGAGAATGGTGCAAAATATGTCGTGATGGTAAATGCTCAGTCGGGTAAACCGGTTGAGATTGAAAGAGTTCCCTTAATGGGGAAAAAGGTCTATCTGAAAGCAGAATGCGATTTCAGAAACCTGGCCGATGTAGCGTGGTTTTATTACAGTACCGATGGTAAGACCTGGAAATCCATTGGAAATCAGTTGAAGATGGAATACACCATGCCTCATTTCATGGGTTACAGGTTCGGGCTATTCAATTATGCCACCAGGAGTCCGGGCGGGTATGCCGATTTTGACTGGTTCAGGGTGAGTAAGGAAATAATTCAGTAGTTAATTCTAATTCAGCTTGATATGAAAAAGTTTATACTTATCTCATTTATCTTTTATGTGCTCACTTCTGGGCTATTTATTGGATTATATGCACAAAATCCGATAATAAGAAACCAGTTTACTGCCGACCCTACTGCAAGGGTTTTTAACGGAAAAGTTTATTTGTTTCCATCTCATGATATTCCTGCACCTGAACGTTTTCCGCGCAAGGATTGGTTCTGTATGGAAGACTATCATGTATTTTCTTCTTCAAACCTGACAGAATGGACTGATCACGGGGTTATTGTCAGTCAGTACAATGTAAACTGGGTTGATACTAACTCGTTCAGCATGTGGGCTCCTGATTGTGTGGAGAGAAACGGTAAATATTATTTCTATTTTCCGGCCAATGTCAATGCAAAGTATGGAAAAGGTTTCGGCATTGGAGTTGCGGTTGCAGACAAACCTGAAGGTCCATATGTTCCTCAACCTGAACCTATTAAAGGTGTTCGAGGAATCGATCCCTGTGTATTGATTGACGAAGATGGACAGGCATATCTCTATTATTCATTGAACAGAATTTTTGTGGCAAAGCTTAAGGAGAATATGCTTGAACTCGATTCAGAACCGGTCGTAATAGCTAATCTGCCGGCTAAGGGTTTGATTGAAGGACCATTTGTTTTTGAAAGAAACGGCATATATTATCTTACATATCCTCATGTTGAAAACAAGACAGAAAGGCTGGAGTATGCCATAGCAGATAGTCCGATGGGGCCTTTTAAAGTTGCTGGTGTGATAATGGACGAATCTCCCACAGGTTGCTGGACAAATCATCATTCAATAGTTGAGTATAACGGGCAGTGGTATCTTTTTTATCATCATAATGATTATTCGCCGAAGTTCGACAAGAACAGGTCTGCAAGAATTGATTCCCTCTTTTTCAATGCTGATGGCACGATCAGGAAAGTGGTGCCAACATTGAGAGGTGTGGGGTTGACATCGGCGCGTGACAGGATAGAGATTGACAGGTACAGTCAGATCAGTGACAAAGGTGTTTCCCTGGCATTTATTGATACACTAAACACTTTCAAGGGTTGGAAAATCAGATTAGGGATGCAGAATGCGTGGGTGAAATACAATTCGGTGGATTTCGGGAATAAAAAGCTGAAATCAGTTAATGTAAGGGTTTTTTCTCTGTCAGGTTCGGTTCTTCAGATAAAGGTTGACAGTGCAGATGGCCTGCTTCTGGGAGAGGTAAAGATACCATCGGGCGTGGAGTGGACAACAGTGAGGAGCAGAATAAAGAATTCTCCAAAAGGAGTACATCATCTTGTGGTTATATTAAAAGGAGACAATCCGGTTGAAGTAGACTGGGTTCAGTTTGGTGATTGATTCCATAGATCTATCAGATGATAATTTAAGGGGTTTTCAAATCAGGGTTAGAATACTTTATTACAGCAGGCAGGCATTAATACTAAGAGAAAAATGAATCCCGGCAGGCTGCTGCGGGGAAGGGGGGGAACTATTAAGCAGACTGCCGGGATGATCGGGGAAACTATCTTTTTTATTCTGTCTACAACCTAAATCTTAATTCTTTTTAAAATTTTTATTTCATCTGTAAAAAAGATTAATACTATTTTTTATTCTTTTTTCCTTAATATTATATCCAAAAATGCCATATAAAGTTAAAAATATAAATTGCAAATAAACATCATCAATAATAAGTATCGGGTATGTGATTTTTTGATGATTTTTTAGTGAGAATTGATTAGTTGGTATTTACTTTTTTTTTGCTGTTCCGAAGAATCAGGTACTCTCGATTCGCAGGATGTCGCTTCGCTTCGTGCGGTCTGAGCATTGAGCTCTGAGCCCTGTGCTGGGCTTTAACCCCAAACCCCCTGAGAGGGGGCTTGAATATCTTTCATTTCTAAATAAATAGCTCCGCAGGAGCGACATGTTTGTAGCGAAGGATTCAAACAATTTTTGGCGCCGGGACGAGATGTTTAATTGAAAACTGAATCTTCATACCCGGCGCAATTGGTTTTGATCCGCGTCAACCTGCGTTTCTGGCGAAGACGGAATCAGCGTTTATCTGTGTGCTAATTTTTAAGGTCATTTATGCTTCTCTGGGCTAGGAGTGTCATTCAGTAGTCATTCAGTTGTCATTTGCGCTTCGCTTCGCTCGGCGGGGATTCGATAGTAATTCGATTGTAATTCAATAGTAATTCAATTGTTCCCGACACGCTTCGCTGTCAGGATTTTCGTGGAATTTATCCCGCAAAGCGGGACCTCGAAATTCAATAGATCCCGATAGGCTGAGCTATCGGGATCTTCAGCTTTATTCATTAAACTGTGTCATTAAATAGGGTATGTTTTAAATCGTAAATAATATTATATCTGTAAGGATTCATCTTTCTTTAAACTCACTCCTCATTCCTCACACCTGATTCCTTAACTCCAGTATTATACAATGTTTTCAGTTCCGTAGAGGCGGCCTGTGTTTCCCCCTGTGACCTGTCTCATTTTCATCAGCCGGGCAATTCTGGTTGGAAGATATTCCATATCCCCTATAAGGAATGCAGATAGTTATTGATTCCGTTGTTCTACAATACCTGAACCCCTGCGGGGTACTGCTCCATTTTTCCGCCATTTTGTTTCAGGATTTATAAGGTAGTAATCACTCGATTCTCCACTCTCAGTCCTACATTCCCAATCAGGTCGTTCAATTGTACAACCCGGATAAGAACATCCATCTCCATTTGCATTATTTCCATCATCACATTTTTCTCCTTCATTAATTTTCCCGTTCCCACAACGAACTTCAGATGTTGCAAAAGCACAACATATTTTATATGGATAAGAATAATCAAATTCTGCAATATGAGCATTAGTTTCTGCACTTAATGAAACCATTGGAATTGGAAAATCATTATTGCAAGAACCAGTAGTAGATGTGCAAGTTAAATTTCCAAAACAAACAGAATGTGTATAAGTAGATTTTGAGGGTCCTTGAGCATGAGCGTTATAAGGGGCAGATAATATTAAAACGATATTGGGTTTAGATTCATCGCAAGTATGAGTTCCAGTAAAATCACAACAAAGATAATAATTATATGCTACTTGCTCGTTATATAATGCTCCATGAGAATTTATATTTGAATATAATTTCATAACTAAATTATCCTCATTACAAGATGTTTTAACAGAACAAGTTGCAGAAGAAACAAATTCTAATAAGAAAATTAAAAATACAAATAATAAAACAAAACTAATACTCCTCTTTTCCATTCATTAAACTAATGAATAAGGTTTTATAAATGTTTTTCTGATTAATTAAATTTGATTTTATCTTTGAGTTTTAAAATTTAAATCTGAATCATCATTTTTCCAAATTAAAGTAGGATTTCCATCTACTATTTTGAATTTTAAAATTGGTATTGAAGTTAAAAACTTTCCTTGAACCTCATTTTCTTCTACATATTTAAACCATATTATGATTTCACAATTTTCTGGCATATATACTTGTCCTGGTTGGACATTTATACGATCTCTTTGGGCTTCTATAAAATTCCAATCTGAAAAATTTTCAGCATTATCTCCTGTTAATATAGCATTCATTGAATGTCCAGGTGTGAATGGAAGTATATATATTCCATATACAGGTAATCCATACTTTCCATTATCTTTAAATGTTCCATGATAAAAGTATATTGAATCTAAATTATCTCCAGAATATTTTTCAAGTCCAGGAAATCCATGAAAATTTATTGTTAATTGTCTAGCATATTCTGTGCAATCCCATATTGGTTCTATAATTCTTGGAGGAATCTCACTCGTCCAATCTTCATTTAATTTTTCCTGAACATAAGCATCTCTCTGTGCTCTTGTTTCAAGAAGGTCCCACTCGTTTCCATTAATGTTTGTTGAGAGAAAAGGATTTATAGGAAATTTGCCTTCTAAAACTTCTCCTAAAATTGTTCTTTTTGAAATTCCTCCCTCATTGCTTCCAAATTCAAGTTCAATTTTATACTCTCCTAAATCATCCCATCTGGAAATTACCTTTAAGCTGTCATTTGGGAGTTGTTTTAATAGAATATTCTCATTAAGAGAAACAATATTGATGTATTTTGGATTATCTTCTGGATTTAAATCACTTATTTTTGGCAAAGCAATTATTGTGTCTAATTGCTGAAAGATGTTTAATTTAGGTATATTTGGTATTGTTGGATTATAATTTGGTATTGTCGCAATAATCTCTTTTTCAAGGTTTCCTGATTTTAGTTTGAACTTATACTCTCCTTTTGTGAAAAGCCCATTAGAGTAAGTGAAAATTTCCTCATAATCAGTTCCAATTATATTTGTATTTTGAATTTTTCTTGTGAGAATTTCCACACCATTCTTTTCAACACTTAAATCTGCTTCTTTAACTATCCCTAGTCTTGCTGTATAAGATATTGCAGCCTGCCCATTGAACTCAATCACATTTGCTTCTTCATCTACAAATGGCTCTCCAATTGTTTCAAGATAATAATCCTTTGTCTTGCTTGTTTCTCCTTTTCTGTCTGTGACTGCTCCATAAATTTTAGTAATTCCTGATTTTGTTAATACTAAGTTAGTATCAATAGGAGAATTTTTTCTTATAAGTTTGCCGCCTAAATATAAATCATACCAGCGGATGTCCTTTTTTCCATTAGGGTCTTCCCCATCAAGTTTTGCCCTTACATTCATTGGAGCTTCTCCAACAAGAGGACTTACTTCCAGCTTTGCAACAGGAGGATAGTTTTCAGGTTCGCATCCTGTAAAAAGAGCGCTTGCTGTCAAAATCAATCCGGCATAAAAAAGGTTTCTGGTCCTTATCATAGTTGCAACTATTATAATAAGATAAAATTACTGAAACGTTTAAAAAACTGCATCATTATTTATAATGAGAAAAATTGTGATTTTATAATGATTTTTAATTATTCTTTGATTATTTTTTTAATCAATCCCGTTAAACCATTGTATTTTTCCATATCCCCTACGGGGAATACAGATTGTTATTGGATTCCGTTATTCTACAAGACCGTAACCCCTGCGGGGTATATTGTAAAAATTCTCAATTGATTGTATAATTGCCCGTAGGGCATAAGGTTTTGTAAGAGATAATGTTAAAAATGATTGTTTTTTACCTCGTAGAGGTTAAGGATAATTACTCTTACTTTCTTTGCTTGCCCAAAGAACCGAGCCTCTGGCAAAGCGAAGTTTTGACAGGGGCGAGCTCGACGAAGTCAAAGTAACAAAGAAAAGGCAGCCGCAAATCTTTTTTGGGATTGCCATTATTCGGTCTGCCTACGCAATACAACTCACCCCGACACGAAGCGTGTCGGGGTTCAAACAGTATTGCTGGCTCAATCCCTTCGCTTCGCAGACCTCATAATGCCAATCTTTTTCCAAAAAAGATTTGAAGGCAAAAATAAACTGTATGTTACTTTACTGTCAGCTCCGTAGGAGCGACCTGTTCGAAGCGAAAGTTTCAAATCACCCCCAAACCCCCTGAGAGGGGGCTTGAATATCTTTCATTTCTAAATAAATAGCTCCGCAGGAGCGACATGTTTGTAGCGAAGGATTCAAACAATTTTTGGCGCCGGGACGAGATGTTTAATTGAAAACGAAAGCTTCGTTCCCGGCGCAATTGGTAAAAATCAGCGTCAATCCGCGTTCACTATTTTAATCGGGATTTGCGTTAATCCCCGCATAACTGCCAAATGGCAGTACGGCGGGCAAGGGCATGCCTTTTTATGAGTCATAGCGATTTGTTCCATTAAACCTGTACCTCAGCCCTTAAACCCTTAAACCAGCTAACCCTTAAACCAGTTAACCCTTAAACCAGCTAACCTTTAAACCAGTTAACCCGTTAACCCGTTAACCAGCTAACCCTTAAACTCTGCTTACCGACACCACCACACTCACCTTCCTCCACCTTTCACCTTCCTTTGAAATATAATCATCTACCTTGTAACTGATGCTAACCTTCTTTAACTTGTAAAACAAATCAATCATCTCACTGATTAACTTCAAACCTTTGCCGGTGCTGTTAACAGTCTGTTCCTTATCAGCATCGCCCGGGCAGTTGTTTTCAATTTCAATCAGATAATCATTACCCTCTTTTCTGAGAGATATCTTAATCATTCCGCCCCCGGGCAGGGCCTTTACACCATGCTTTACGGCATTCTCGGCCAAGGTGTGTATGAGCATCCTCGGTATCTCAATATTCATATCAAATGATGGCTCAGCATCAATGCTGTAATCAAACCTGTTGTCGCACCTGAACCTCTCAAGCTCAATGTAATTCCTTACAAACTCAATTTCCTCCGATATCGTTACAGATACCTTGTCGGAACTTATTACCGTATCCCTTATCAGCTTTGCAAACTTCCCGAAGATGTAATCGGCCTTCTGCCGGTTCTTTACTGTAGCATACAATCCTCCGATTGAATTAAGCATGTTAAGGGTGAAATGAGGATCGAGCTGGCTTTTTATTGCCCTCATCTGAAGCGATGCTATCTGCAGTTCGGTCTGACGCCTGTGATCAAGACGGATTTTCTGCAAATAGGAGAGCAACGACAGCAAACCGAAAATCAATAAATATATACCTGCATAAAAAGGATACCGGAAATAAAAGAGTTTGTTTTTTTCAAATCTTATATAATCGCCATGGTCGGTAAAATGGAGATAAAGTTCCGGTGGAAAACCTTTCCTCTGAAGCCTGGTTATCACCGGTAACACGGGAGCATTATGCCTGTAAACTACAGCATCCTCAAGGTTTTCCTGTGTAATTACAATAGACCGGGTGCCCTTACCATTAAATATATACTCCGGATTACCATCTCCATTTGCATCTAAGACCACTGGTTTATGCGAAGCTTCAACTTCAGGCATCTTTTTTTGTTTTATGACATTAAGTTCACCGTCAAATTCGTAAATCTCGCCATTGCAGTTTCTGACTAAATAAAAAGTCCCGCCTGCAGGATATTTACCGGGTAACAGGTAATTATTTGTTTTATCATAGTCGAAAAATGGCTTCCGCAGTAGTTCTTTTCCTTCCGGAGAGAAAATGTGGAGGAATGATTTTTCAGTTGTATCAGCGCCTGAATAGGTGTTTAGAACGGCAAGGTTGCATATATTTCCTTTTCTTACAGGTACAACATTAAGAAATCCGGGATGCTTTCCCAAACGCAGGGGCTCAAAGAGAAATTTCATATTAATATCATATACCATCAGCCATGTATACTGATCGGTGAATGGAAAATCAAATTCCAAATTTCCTGAGGCAATCTGTCCGGTAATTATTTCAGGTACAATATCACCGGTAATATCAGTCAGAACCGAGAATGTTATTGAAGCTCCGCTTCTAATGGATTTGAGAAGAGAGTCTTCCTTTATCATATACCTGTAGACATTCCGCGGCTGCAGGCAGAACCCAGAGCCTATATGAAAAATTAAATCTGACACTCCGTCTTTTCTGTTGTACATCCCTGCAGGATTAATTGAAGGAGGATTGGTACTGTCGCGCGCCCTGTTCCTGAAATCAATAAAGCGGTTATTTATAATAACTTTTCTTAACCCAAGCGGGTCTACAATGTTTAAGAAAATTGAATCATCATTGGCGGTAAACAGAAAACATTCGGAAAAGCCATCGTGGTTGTAATCGGCAAAATAAATATTATATAAAATATGAACAGGCTGGAATCTGAAATTGTACTGGTCTATAATTCTGTCGCCTCTGAAAAATATCAGTTTTGTTATACCTGGATCAGCAAGGTCAACCATCAGTTTTTCGCTGTTGCCGTCGTTGTCAGGATCGAAGTAATAAAAGGTTACATTATTGTGTAGAATCTCTGAAGCCGTTTTTGTAATCTTAAATTTGTCGAACCTTACAGGATGAAAAGATAAAATAATCACCCAGATTACCAGGCCCAGAAAAGCCGGATGAAGCAATTTTTCAACCAGATTATGACTAATTCTCATCCGGTCTGAAAATTTTAACAAGTTCAATTATCGACTTTACCCCTGCTTTTTTAAGTATATTCCTTCTGTGTGTATTTACCGTATTTACGCTCAGATAGAATTTTCTGGCAATATCTTTTGACTTCTTTCCCTGCAGAATCAGTTTGAGTATCTCAATCTCACGCTTTGTAAGATTGCTGAATTTCCTTTCAATGAAATCCGAATTCTCATCAGTCTTTTTACGAAACCTCTCAATGGCATCCTTCAGTTCGTCAATGTCGACGGGTTTGAGCAGATAATCAAATGCTTCATTTTTAATGGCCTTTATTGCATAATGCGGATGTGCTGTTACAATTACAAAATGGGGGCCCTTCTCTGCTTCATTCCTTATTTCTGAGATTATATCAAATGCAGATATTCCGTTTTCGAGCTCAACATCGAGGAAAACAATATCGGGATTGTTTTTTTTAATAAATGCTACTGCACTCAGGGAATCAGTAAATGAGCCGAGCAGCTCCACCTCTTTAAACCTTGCCAGCAGTTTTGACAACCGGTCGCAGGCTGGTTTCTCATCGTCAACCACGACGACTGAAATTAAACTCATAAAATAAAAAAATTATCTATTAATAAATTCCTCCCCGCATTTCATAATGACTGCAAACATGGTGCCTTTTCAAAAATAAAAAAAAATCAGAATTCAATGAAATTTTTTGAACCATAAAGTAGTTGTGAATAAACATTAGAAACGACTAAATATCTGATAATCAATTTTATTTAAATTGTTCGTATATCATTGATTATATTATTGGAAACCAATTCACCGAAATAACTATTTTTGCATTTTCTGAAACACTTATTAAACTCTCATTATCGCCATGAAGTATATATTCAAACTAAGGTTTTCGTTACTGCTGATAATTATTTCAGCCCTTACAATTAATCTCTTTGCCCAGTTTCAGCGAGGCGGAAGTGGCCAACACCGAGTAACGGGATGGGTTGACGACACTCATTTCATCTTTCAGACTCTTGACAGGGATAACATGCCAATTACACTGAGCGTGGATATCCGTACAGGCAAAAGCACACCATATACAGAGCTAGAATCTCCGAGAGATTTATTTATCAAATCTCTTCCCCGTGGTGTAAACCTGGGCCTTTCAGATGTACTTAGCCCAGACTCTAAGAGTGCAGTATTCATTAAAAATAACGATCTATACTTCTTCAGAATAGGTGACAGGGAACTGCGGCGTCTTACAAA
This sequence comes from Bacteroidota bacterium, assembly GCA_029552825.1. Lineage (GTDB taxonomy): Bacteria > Bacteroidota > Bacteroidia > Bacteroidales > VadinHA17 > LD21. The sequence goes on along the minus strand of JAKPDL010000173.1, from coordinate 43 downwards.
CGACAATGCAGAGGAGGTCAACGTAAGGTTTTCGCCCGACGGA
>JAKPDL010000170.1 GCA_029552825.1 Bacteroidota bacterium | reverse complement strand
GGAGTCTGCGGGCTTATGGACATTCCCCTATCAACCATCACGGTGCCTACATATCCTGAGAGTGGCGATTCAACAACTGCGGGCATGTATTCCATACCAACGATGTCACGATCAACCCTGAAAAGTACCTGCCCTTTTTTTACAAACTGGCCTTCCTTTACAAGGATTTCCATAACCTTGCCCGGCACCTGTGAAAAGACATTCACAACCTCTTTACCCACAATATCACCGCTTAAAGTAAGAGTTTTTGTTATATCCATACGAATTGCTTTAGAAGCTTTTACCGGTATGACACGCTCTTCTTCTGTAATCTGATTGGGCTTTATTTTATTTCCAATAAAAACTACCAGCCTATAGGTAGCTATAATTGCTATGATAACAACGATTACAATAAGTATTGTTTTTGTTCCCCTTTTCATGGTAACTCTCCCAATAAATTAATAAATCTTGAAATAATCTACACCAATTGATTTATTCAATTCTGCCTGTGAAACCTTGTAATCATACAGAGACTGTATGTATAAGGTTTTTGCCTGAATAAGCGCAACATTTGCTTCTAAAAACTTTGAGTTATCAATGATACCATTTCTAAACTGAGCAGTTGCTGTCTTCAATGACTCTTCGGCTGTTTCAACATTCCCCTGTTGTGAATAGATTGAATTGGAAGCTGACTTGAGTTTTAAAAAACCACGCTGTATATCAAGCCTGACGCTTTTTACAAAATCCTCTAACTGCAAATCAAGCTGATTTGCCTGGCTTTCCAGTTGCTTTGCCTTTGCATGTGACGAATTAATGGGTGACAACGCACCCCACTGATAGGTAGCACCAAAGGTGATCATCCAGTGATCGTTCCAGCCTTTGGGTGCAAAGCTTTCAGACATACCCTGGCTCATGGCTTCTAAAATAGGATCTATTGCCGGGTTCCCAGTTGGTGTAAATTGCTCACCATCTTTAGATATACTTTTACTTGTCCCGTAATTGCCACTTACAAATAAACTTGGCCAAAGATACACCGATGCTGCTGCATCTGATGCATATTCTAAAGCCTTTTTGGAGTGTGTTAATTGCAATAGCTCAGGTCTGTTTTTTAGTGATAGTGCAACAAGCTCCTTAATAAGAGCTATCTCCTTTTCCTCTTCAAGTGATAGATACTGTAATTCATCATTATTTACCATTAATACTGATTCATCTAATTCCACTGGTTCATTAATATCCCTGTTTAACTGTATATTGAACGTTGCACACACCGTCAAATAATCATTCTTAGCATTAATGAGCTGCGTCTTTTCATTATTGTAGGCAACCTTTGCTCGCAGAAAATCTAACTTGGAAAACGTGCCTTTCTGATACCCCACCGTTACAACTCTTAAGTTTTCTTCCAGCGCCTTCAGCGATTCCTCATGCATGCTGATTAACTCTTTTGTTAACAGTACCTGGTAGTACAGCCTCAGTGTGGTAATGATAGTATTTGCCTTGATTGACCGCGCCTCATATTCACTGGCAATATAGCCATTGCGTGAAGCCTGCAGGCTGTTATAGAATGCACCGGGATTAACTGCTATCTGTCCATTTATTATCTTTACATCATATTGCCCTGCAATCTGTGACTGAAATCCAGCTTCATACCACTGCCGTGTATAAGCAACATCAGTTGAAAGCTGTGGCCAGAGCATCCCCCAGCTTTCACGCACCTTATAGCGGTTTTCCTCAACTTTTAAAAGAGCAGCTTTATAAGTATTATTATTCTGTATGGCAGTAGTAATTGCCTGCTTTAGTGTAAGCGGTTGTGCATTTACCACCGATACACTGAAAATAATAATCACTGCCATGAGTGAAAGAACGCTACTTGTTTGGAATAAATGTTTATACCTCTTTTGACAATGCATACCGTTCTCCCTGTGTACTTTTAAGCTTTTCAATAATTGAATGTAATTTTTGCTGTAATTCGTTGCTTATATGTGGCAACGTAAAGAGCTTCCCCTTGGGGGTCAGAGCCTTAAAAGTGGCCGTGAGTGTATATTCAAACAACCGCCTGTCGTCATCACCGCCATAAAATCGGGCATACCACGGAGTATCTTTCAAAAACTGCTTATTATTTTCAAAAGCTATTACAAAATTGACCAGATTAAAAACTATCAAAAAAGGATCACTGGTTTCAAAATACCCCTGTTCAATACCCTGTTGAATTATCAATGTAATTCTATCTAATTGTGGATAAAGATATTCTATTAAAAGCTTTTTAAATGTTTCCCCGCCTTCTGCAATTTCCCATGATATTATCCTGTTTGTTTCAGGATCTATTGCATCGTGATGCAGGTACACAAGAATATAGATTGCCACATACAACGCCTCAGGGGGAGTTAGCACGTCTTGTTTAAAATACTCTTCAACTATTTTTGACTCCTCATGATGAAACAAAAATTCAAGAACCTCCCTGTATAGCTTTTCCTTACTAGAAAAGTAATAGTGTATGAGCGCCTGGTTGACACCTGCACGCTTTGCTATTGAGCTCATCCGCGCACCACTGTAGCCCCGTTCAGCAAATTCTTTTTTTGC
>JAKPDL010000153.1 GCA_029552825.1 Bacteroidota bacterium | reverse complement strand
CAGGGTGGCTTGCTTCATGGTGATATCTACAGTCAGAGTGGTGGTGGTGCTCAAACGGACATTCTCATTAACTACAGTCGTAAAACCCTGTAGCTCGGCTTTAATGGTGTAGTTTCCAGGCGGTAAAGCTGGAAATCTATACACTCCTCTGGCGTCTGTCACATAGGTTCTGGTGCCCATCAAGCTCGGCCCCGACAGGGTGACAGTAACCCCGGGCAAAGGGGCCCCGGCTTCGTCTGTGATTGTGCCGGTAATAGCACCTGTTTCTCTTGATTGGGCAAAAACTAGAGGAGAAAATAGTAGAATCGATATGAATGCAATCAGAAATTTTTTAGCCACTTTCAATCCTCCTTTTTTTTCTATCTACGGTCTAGTAGAAAACCAACATCAACTTTTTTGTAAGCTGTTATGTATCCTTTCTTTTTTCACCTCCTCGAATATATAAGTTCCCATGTTGCGCTGCAATTTTTATGCCAGAACTGTATTTTTTGTAACTTATTGTATTTTAATGAGATAAGCTGAAGCTTAGGTAATTCCAACAAGTAAATCCATTTATTTGAACGAGATAAATCCATTTTATTGAATAGCGCCGAATCTTAATCGGGTATTAGAGGCCGAAGAGTAACGCTCAGGTAAAAGTTTAAGTTATTATAGTTAATTATAATGTTGTGATTTAATGACAGGAGGCTTCTCCTGCTGCCAGGAAGAGATTGAGAGTATTAAAGCCTTTAAATTATGGTAAAATTCTAATCAGACAGGAGTTGAATGTTGAAAACTGAGTTCAGGTTTAGTGCCGCGGCCTTAAGCCTCATTGTGATTTTTGGCTGGCTTGGTAGCGGAACTCTTTTAATAGCTAATAGGACTGCCACTGTCTTTTCCAGTCTTCAAAAAGAAGATAATATAAAAAACCTGGCTCCGAATTATCAGGACTGGCTGGAAATTGTAACCCCTATTATTACTGAGACTGAAAAAGAGGTCTTTCTCAAACTTAAAACTGATCGGGAAAGGGACCGTTTTATCAACATGTTCTGGCAGATTCGTGATCCAGATCGCGACACAGCTGAAAATGAATTTTATCGAGATTACCTGGAAAGAGTGCGTTTTGCTGACCAGAATTTCAGCGTAGGTTCTTCCCGGCGTGGCTGCTTGACCGAGCGTGGCTATTATTACCTGCTTCTTGGCAAGCCACTTGAACGCCATATTTATGCCACCCAG
>JAKPDL010000140.1 GCA_029552825.1 Bacteroidota bacterium | reverse complement strand
GCTGTTATTTCCAGCTCATTGTCACTGAGATTAAAAAGAAAGTTATCAAGAATAGGCAGTGTGTTTTTTGAGCTTATTACTCTGCTTATCGACTGCAGATGTCCGAGAAGTTTGCTGCTAGATACTACAAATTTCATATTGTCGAATTTAATGTTTAACAATATTTTTTATAATAAAATCACCTTATCATCATCCCTCCTTACCTCACTACGAAGGTAAAATTACCGGAGAAATCAATAATAATGGCACTGAATATCAACGGAGTGTCTTATTTCTTCCGGTCTATCAATATTACAAAAAAACAAAATAACATCATATCATTCGTTGCAGAAATATGAAATCTTCTTCAAAACGGGGTCAATATCGAAATACCGCATCACAAATATTTCATCAATATCGCCCGTTTTTCCCCACACCCTGTCGTTATCAACTACCTCTTTGCCCTCGTCTGAAGTCATCGATTTCTGCCAGATCGTCAGACTAACATTTTGTCCTTCCTTCGTTTTAAGGTTTATTCTAAAAAGTGGTACTAACGACTTGATTTCCTCTTTCTTCTCGCCTGTCAATTCTGTTGCCCACCGCTCGAATGGAATATACGTAAAGTATGAAATATACCTGCGTACTTTCGTTGTGTCGCAGCAAGCCGCAGGTATTCCACCTGCCGTCAGCAAAGATATATTTTTGTTATTGTGAATTATCCTGAATGATGCTGACGTATCGGAATAATTCTGAAGTACAACTTCCTCAATTTCAGAAGGCATAAAGTTGAAAATGATGAAAGGCTGCCAGAAAAGAGGGTCGGCAGTAAAATATGAACCTATATCTGTTTCATAGCCAGGCACAAACATTATATAAGGCTTCGACGAAGCTCTCATTTTCATTATGTTTCCATACATATTGGAGCCGGTGCGGTAAACAAAGAGACTCTTCCTGAGCCTTCTTCTCTCATAGACATGAACTTTCACCGGTTCAATCTTTTCCCTGACAATCTCTTCCGTGAAAGTATCAGATGTAACAGGTGACTTTACCTTCATCTCTTTCAGAACCTTAATAAGAAAACGGACTGCTTCATCTCTAGCCGGAACATTTTTGCCTGCAATCCATTCATTTTCACTATTTTTTGAAAGAACAAGTTTCATATCCTTTTCAAAAAAAACAACTCTGGTTATTTCCGTTTTCCCGTCAACGGCAAAGTCTGTATTGC
>JAKPDL010000107.1 GCA_029552825.1 Bacteroidota bacterium | reverse complement strand
AAAGCCAGTTTCGGATACTGGAAAGTAAGGGTATAATCAGCTCTTATTATTGATTCAGGGTCGTTACCGGTGTTATCTTCTGTAAAAAGACCAGAAGGCACATCTATTGAAATTTTTATCGAAGATGAGATATTTATCTTTTTAATTATTTCTGCAGGCAAACCACTAACCTTGCGGTTTAATCCGGAACCAAAAATTGCATCAATTATAATATCTTCCCTGTCAAAAAAAGGCAATTGTTCCTGTGAAGTAATTGTATGGAAAGGTACACTTTTTATGTCTTCTAGCCTTTTTCGGTTAATTTTCCAGTCGTCTGAAACATTTTCAGTAAAACTCACATAATAAACTTCTGAATTGTATCCAGCCGCTGAAAGCATCCGTGCAAGAGCAAGTCCGTCACCGCCATTGTTTCCAGGCCCGGCAACAATTACAAACCTGTAAATTCTTCCAAAATGTTTTGTTATCCATAAAAATAGTTTGCCAGCCGCCCTTTCCATCAGGTCAATGGAGAGAATGGGCTCATTTTCAATGGTATAATTATCAATCTCCTTTACCTGTGCTCCTGTAAATATTTTCATACCTGATTTTATTCAATGATACTTCAAATTTAATCAATGCAAGAAAACCGGGCATAATTTTCTAAGACAATCTACCCTGTGTAAGTATAAGTAACTACACTACACGTTATGTATTTTCAGTAATCGTCATTATATAAATTTGATTAATTATTGTATATATTTGCCATTACAGGAAATCTCGATTGTTGAACCAATTAAATAAAGTTTATGCTTAAAAATCATCCGAAAGGTCTGCTTGTGGCATTTTTTGCCAATATGGGCGAAAGGTTTGGTTTCTATACCATGATGGCTATTCTGGTTTTGTTTCTTCAGGCCAAATTTGGTCTGGCAGCAGAAAAAGCAGGTGACATTTACAGTTGGTTTTATTTTAGCATATATGCTCTTGCCCTGGTTGGTGGTGTTCTGGCAGATGCTACCAAAAAGTACAAGACAGTTATCTTAATCGGTATCATTATAATGTTTGCCGGTTATTTAATAATGGCTATACCCGGCATGACGCTTACAATTACGATAATCGGTTTGTTTACAATTGCTTTTGGTAATGGTCTCTTTAAGGGCAACCTTCAGGCAGTTGTCGGACAGATGTATGATAATCCGACCTATTCAAAATACCGTGACAATGCTTACATGATATTTTACATGGGTATTAATATAGGTGCATTTTTTGCCCCGTTTGCAGCGACAGCTATGAGAAATTGGTGGCTGAGGCACAACGGTTTTGCCCATGATGGAAGTCTGCCATCATTGTGTCATCAATATCTTAACGGAACACTCACCGATACATCTGTTTTTCAGCAGCTTGCCAATAATGTAAATCTTACAGGGTCAGTCAATGACCTCGCAGCTTTTGCCAGACAATATCTTGATGTCTTCTCAAAAGGATACAATTATGCTTTCGGCATTGCTGCAGCAGCAATGATAATTTCGTTGCTTGTTTATGTGATTTTTAACAGGTACCTGCCGAAGAAAGAAAAGGTTTCAACAACTCAGTCAGAAAAAATAGAATTCAGACTTATTCCTCTGTTAACTGCATTACTGGCAATGATAGGTGTTGCGTACGGGTTGCATTTTATCAAGCAGGTTGGCTGGACGGCAGGTTTTGCTTTTGGTCTTTTTGCTGCTTTTGTTACATGGATAATAATGAGTTCAAGGAAAGAGGAAATTGACAGGGTTGTTGCATTGATTCTGGTTTTTGCTGTAGTTATATTCTTCTGGATGTCTTTCCATCAGAACGGTCTCACCCTCACATTATTTGCACGTGATTATACAGTTAAACAGGTAGGGCCGTTTACAAACCTGTTCTTTACTCTTCTTTCGATACTGGCAGTGATAGCAGTTATTGCAGGCATTATTATGCTTGTTTTAAAGAAACAGAGTAAAACAACCAGGATTGCGGGCTTGGTATTGCTGGTAGCAGGATTGATTCTCTCGGTTTACAAGTACAAAAGTTTTGGACCCAGCAATGCCATATCTCCGGAGATTTTCCAGTCGTTCAATCCTTTGTTTATTGTTGCTCTCACCTTCCCTGTGATGGGAATTTTTTCGTGGCTTAACAGAAAAGGCATTGAACCTTCCACTCCTAAAAAGATTGGTTTCGGGATGATTATTGCTGCTACAGGTTTTATGGTTGTTCTCATTGCATCGGTCAATCTTGCTTCACCCAAACTTCTTGCAGGCACTCCCCTTCCCGACAGTGACAGGGTATCGCCTTACTGGCTTATAAGTAGTTATCTTATTCTTACCATTGCTGAATTATTTCTGAGTCCGATGGGGCTTTCATTTGTATCAAAAGTTGCTCCCTCGAGATTTCAGGGTCTCATGCAGGGCGGATGGCTTCTTGCTACAGCTGTCGGAAACAAACTTCTCTTTGTTGGTACGCTTCTCTGGGACAGAGTTGAGCTATGGCAACTGTGGCTGGTATTTATAGTATGCTGTCTTGCTTCTGCCGCATTTATCTTTTCAATTCTAAAGCGCCTTGAGAGCGCATCAAAATGAAAACCTTTAAAAACAAAAACATGAAAGAGAAATTGCCTGCAGGGGGAACAAAGAGACGAAATATAATTAAAGGCATCTTTGCAGGCATTCCTTTTTTAACATTTTTCTCCGGTTCACCGTTCAGAATACCGGCAGAAAAAAAACCTGGCTCTACTGAAGGGGAGACGTCAAAGGAAGAACCATCCGGCCAGCAGAATATTTTACCTTCCGGAAAAATTGCAGGTTATAATGTTAGCCGACTTATTCTGGGGTGCAACTTAATAAGCGGTTACGCTCATGCAAGGGACCTCAGGTATGCCGATACACTTTTCAAAGTCTACCATTCGGAAGAGAAAGTTATTGAGACATACCGTCTTGCTGAAGCTGCAGGAATAAACGCCATTTTTGTTGTCAATCGCAATTTTCATCTCTTCAATAAATACAGAGAGAAATATGGCAGTAAAATGCTGACAATTAATCAAACATACCTGCGTGATGATAATTTCCTGGGCGACATAGATCTGGCGGTTTCAAACGGCGCTACCATGCTGTACATACAGGGTGCCGAGAGCGACAGATATGTAAGGGACGGAAAAACTGAAATGCTTGGCAGGGCAATTGAATATATAAAGAAACATGGCAAACCTGCTGGTATAGGAGCGCATTCGATAGAAGTAATCAAAGCATGTGAAAAAGAAGGTATTCCAGCTGATTTTTATGTGAAATCATTCCATCACGACAGGTACTGGTCTGCCCATCCGGTGGAAAACAGGACTGAATTCAGTATAATAGGATCACAGAGAAGCACTGACCATAACATGATCCATGACAACATTTTTGACTTGTTTCCGGATAAGACAGCTGAATTCATGAAAGAAGTAAGAAAGCCATGGATTGCTTTTAAAGTGCTTGCGGCAGGTGCCATATTACCTCAGGATGGATTCAGGTATGCATTCGAAAACGGTGCAGATTTCATCTGTGTGGGCATGTTCGACTTTCAGATAGCTGAAGACGCGAAAATTGCTGCTGAAATACTTAACAGCCTGAAAAATAGAACCAGGAACTGGTATTCATAACACAGTTCCCGGTTTTCATAATTTCCTGATTAATTTATTCAGTATATTATCTAAGAATTTCCCCTGTAATGCGGTCAGCAATATTTGTCTGGTCTTTTTCAAGGCCGGTAATGATTACAATTCTGTTTTCCTTCCTGGCAAGGAAAATATTGCCATTGTATCCATCTTTAAAAACATATTTTCCTTCGGCAGAATCATCAGGTTCGAGCCCGGCAAGTGCCAGGTACGATTTAACTGTTTGAAATGCATCCTCTGGTGAATTCTTATCAAAAATATATACCTGGTATGTTATTCCTTCCTGCTTATAGTCTGCCCTGTATGCTCCTTTAAGGAAATCATGGCCTAGGACACTTTCGTTAATGTATGTTTCGGTATTTTTCTCTTTGAAGTTTTGAGGGAACTCATTTAATGTCCGGGGCATCGACGGATCTCCTGGTAACATATCCGCAACTCTGTATGCCAGAGATTCGAGGTCTCTCAATACTTTTTCATTTTCGGTAAAGGTTCTCAGTTTAACGTAATAACAATCTTTGAAGAAGTTTATCACTCCTCCGGCCACATAACCCTGAGCTCCAAGGTTAATATATCTGTACGATGGAGAACGTTCCGACGCATAGATTCCGAAAGTGTTGTCACGGTCTTTATGCCGGTAGATCTCAACTTTTATAACATTTTTTCCTTTTACATATTCCCTGACGTGCACATTCTGAAAACCGTATGAAATATAACCATCTGCTGCACCGTCAATAAAATCCCAGAGGTTATCAGGTTCATACACCGGATATTTTGAGACGATTTTATATCCTTTCAGTGGTGGAAAATTATATGGCTGAGCCTTTGCCACCATGACTGAAATCGTACACAGGATAATCACCAGATATATATGCCTCATAATCAATATTTTACATTTCAGGCAATAAGATCTGCCGGCATACTTACAAGTCGTGAAACATCAGCAATTTTTGTTCTAATATCGAATCCTTTTGTACACTGAACTTTGCATTCGGTGCAGTTTATGCATGGTGATACGCCTGTACCCAGTTCACCCAGAAGGTCATAAGCCATTCGAAGATTTGCATAGCCGTATGCATACATATATGCTCTCATAAGGTCAGGAACTGGCAGGTTATATGGGCATGCATTAAGGCATTTATTGCAGTTTACACAGAATAGTCCGGGTTCACCTGCCATAGCAAGAAGTTCCTGTTTCTCCTGCTCGGTCATTACCGGGTCGGCAAGTACTTTAAGATTTGTTTCAAGATGGTCAAATGATGTCATACCAGGTATAATGGTATGGACATTGGGATTTGAAAGCACCCATTTTAGAGCAAGTGTAGCATTTACGGGTTTCTTCCTTTCTTTGTCCATAAACCCACCGGCCAGAGACTTCATTACAACAATTCCGATACCGGCATCAGCAGCTTTTTTAATTGCTTGATTCATTTCATCAATATTATTCAACATAAAATTAAAGGAAGTTAGAACGACATCCCAGAAATCGGAATTAGCTGCTTCCTGGAGCATAACAGCCATATTTGAATGGGTACTGAATCCTACAAACCTTGTTTTCTTTTCTTTTTTCAGTTGTGTCAATGCTGAAATCAAAGGTTTATGTTTGAGAAGTTCGGGATTGCTTACATCATGAATCAGGAGAATATCAACATAATCGAGTTGCAATCTTGATAAACTTTCCTTGAATTTCCCGAGGAAATCCTCTGCAGTTGTCTGAGCGGTTGGAAGTCCGTCTCTGCCCACTCCTGCAGGTTTTACTTTTGTTTCAACAATGAAGGATGAACGTGGCAGGTTCTTAAAAAAATTTCCAAGCATTGTTTCGTTATTACCACCCTGGTAAACGTTGGCGGTGTCAAAAAAGTTTATGCCGTTATCATATGCTGCTTTGCAAAGCGCAGGACTATCGGCTCTCATGACACCGAAACTTATTACTGGAACTTTAATACCTGTCTTACCAAGTGTGCGGTATACAATCTTTTTTTCTTGCTCTGAGGTCTGTCCCTTTGCAAAAGGGCTTGACAAAACCATCGCACCAGTAAAACCTGTTATTCCAGTGCTAAGGAATTTTCTCCTATTGATATTGTTTTTCATTTTCCTCATAAATAATAATTTTGGAAGGTCAAATATATAAGTTTTTACATTAAATTCGAATGGAGAAAAACAATAAATGTCAAAATATAACATCTTTTAACATCGTTATATTTTATGGCTCATTTCCAGGAAGGATTTTTGTTTTTTGTGAGTTGATTTTCATAAAAATAACCGTCTATGAACAATTACCTGAGAAAATTAATCTCTGGCGGTGAAAATCAGAGGGTCGATTTCAAATATTGCATAAATGATTCAAAAAAAATAGCGAGAACTTTATCGGCATTTGCCAATACTGAAGGTGGTATTTTACTGCTTGGGGTTAGGGATAATGGCTCAATTGCCGGTGTTGATTCTGAAGAAGAGTATTACATGATCGACGCTGCGGCCAAACTTTATTGCAGGCCTGAAATTCCTGTCAGAATAAAACAACATTACATCAATGGCAAAACTGTAATTGAGGTTGAAGTAAAAAAGGGAACACATCGTCCTTACCTGGCCAAAGGCGATGATGGAAGGTGGAAAGCATATTTCAGAAATAATGATCAGAATCTTGTTGCAAATCGAATACTGCTTAAATTATGGAAGAAAGATGAGAGAAAATCGGGGGTACTTATAAGATTCAGTAAAGCAGAGAATATGCTTATGGAGTATCTTAAAAACAATGATTCCATCAGCCTTTCTTCGTTCAGAAAGCTGGCAAATATACCAGCTTACAGGGCTGAAAAAATTATTGTCAATATGCTTCTTTGCGGTGTGCTGATAATGAAGGCATCAGAAAAAGGGTTCAGGTACGCACTTAATCGTAACCCCGGTGAAACAGATTTAAAAACAGATTTAAAAACAGATTTAAAAGAGAATAGATAATTTTTTCAGTCGGTTCGGATTCCCATAACCAGAATATCATCAATCTGAGGTGTCTGTCCCATCCATTCCTTAAGTCTCTCTTCAAGTATTTCCTTCTGACGTTTCATGGGGAAGTCCTGTATTTCGAGAATAAGTCTTTTGAAATTCTTCTTCATGAATTTACGTCCATGGGGCCCTCCGAACTGGTCAATATAGCCATCTGAAAATAAATAGTATGAGACGCCTTTCTCAAGTTCCCAATCATAGAACACAAACTTCTCATCCATTTTTGAAGAAATACCTATGGGCATTTTGCTGGCGAATATTGTTTCAAGGATATAGACGCCATTAGTCATAGAGCCGTCGGGCATTTCAATATTATCTTCGTGATAATCCTTCTGCTCCTTTTCTGTGAGTCTTCTTACTCTGAAGCAAGGATTGTATGCCCCCGAAAATTCGACTCTCGACCTGTTGAAATCTATGACCAGCAGGGCCATATCCATACCGTCCTTTGCCTCATCATCGCCTCCCGACTGCTTTAGAGATTCAGTTACATGCAATCTCAGCTCACTAAGTACCTCATCAGCGCGTGGGGCTTTCTTCCCTCCTATAATCTCATCAAGAAACGACATTCCCAGGAGGCTCATAAATGCACCTGGCACTCCGTGACCTGTACAGTCAGCTGCCACTATATATAATCTGTTGTCTTTTTTTGTCATCCAGTAGAAATCACCACTTACAATATCTCGCGGTTTGAAAAGAATGAAGTAATTTTTCAGGTTTTCTGCAAGGATTGACTCAGAAGGAAGCAGTGCCATCTGAATTCTTCTGGCATAGTGTATACTCGATTCAAGTTCCTCCTTCTGCTTTACAACAACTGCCGTTCTTTCGGCAATAATGCCCTCAAGTCTGATATTTTCGTTTTTCAGTTTCCGGGTATAAGCTTTAATAATTCCGATAATCAGAAGTACAAAGGCAATTGCATACAGGATTATCATCACCGTGGTGAGATACCACGGCTTAAGAATAATGAAATCAAAAACTGCTTCTTCCGTTTCAATATCAGTAGTCGTTTTACCCTTTACCCTGAAAGTGTATTTTCCAAAAGGAAGGTTTGTAAAATCTTTATAATGAATGTTTTCCCATTTTGACCATGATCTGTCGAATCCATCAAGTTTGTAGCTGTATAAGTTCTTATCCTCATCTACATAATAAGGGACTGACCAGTAAAAAGATACTGAATTGAAATTGTATTTTATTTCAGGTACAGGGTTGGCGCTGTTATTAACTGCGGGAATACGTTTACCGTCACCAAGAGTTTTATAAAATGTACCCGACATAAACAGTGAATCTTTTCCAATAACTATTTTTGTTAGAAGGGTGTTTATTTTTGGTGCAGGTGCTTTAAGTTTTTCTTTATCAATTACATAAATATTCTTTGATTTGGGCATCCATATCTTGTCATCAATCTGTTTCAGATCCCCTTTTTCAACTCCAGGCAGCAGGTTAAGAGCTCCGCTAAACATTTTTACCTTTGAAGAATCCCTGCTGAAATAAATTTCATAGACCTTATCTTTTATAATTGATAACCAGAGATCACCGTCTCTGTCCCTGTACAGATCTTTGCAATTAACATTCCTTGTAAAGCCGTTTAAAATTTCATCGCAGGGTACCCAGCTGTCTGATTCTTCATTGTAACGGTAAAGACCTTTTACAGTCGTAATTACAATATCGTCGTCAATTTTTGTTATACTGTTCGGCACGATGGAGCTTTCTTCTGAATATTTAACTGGAATTTTATCTTTTAAAGAAAAACGGTAAAATCCTGTAGGATTTCCTGCAAGAATAAAAATATCACCTTTTCTGTTTTCAACCAGATTTGTAATATTTCCTTCGATATTTGTTTTAATCTGATCAATAAACTTCCATGTTTTCCCGTTATACTGAATAATTAAAAAGCCCTTGGTGCTCAAACCAATATAAAATATTTCCGGATTTAAATTTGATTGCAGAATAGCCCTTACAGAGTATGTGGTTTTTCTTGCTTCATCGCCATAAGATATTGCATCATCTATTTTTATAATTTTTCCAGAGGGAAAAATCTGATATAGTCCCAGAATGGTTCCCGCAAGCAGAAATTCCTCATTATTAAGTTTACATAAGTATAATGAAAATGTCTGCTGGTTAATATTGCTAACTCTGCTGAATTTTACAAATCCCTTATTATCAATGTAGCTTTTAAATAGTCCCAGGTCTGATGCCAGGTAGGTTGTATTATTAAAGTAAGCAATATTATTTACTATGCCCTCATAACCTGTGCGGGGTGTCAGTTCGTAAAAAGGAAGGTTGGTGAGAATTTTTGAGATATAACCAGCTGTTGCAACCCAGATTTCTGTAGGTTGTTTATTGTCGGAATAAAAGGCAGTTACAGTATTATCGGGCAAATCAGATGTTTCTGCATCCCATTTGCCTTTATATCTTAGATTTTTATCAAGGATGAAAATTCCTTCAGCCAGTGTACCAAGCAATATGTCTCCTGTTGGACAAACCTGGGAAGTATATAATTGTGAATTTTTAAGAAGCTCGTTTAGTTCATTTGAAACAGGTGGGGTATCGTAAACTTTCCCTGTTACATAATCATATCTGAAAACTCCGTTAAAATGTGTGCCCACAAATAAACTTGTTTCATCATACGGAAGCAGCACCAGTGATATTTTCCTAGAAAAGAACTCTCCCCCCGGTGGTTGAACAGGTTGTTTATTTCTCAACTCCAGAATTCCCTTTATGTTATCTGCAATAAATATTCTGCCATTAATCAACGCTGCTTTAACAACCTGCTTGAGCCCCATATTCCTGAAATCGATATTTTCGATCCTGTCGGTTGCAGGGTAATACAAAAAACATGATTCAAAACCAATGAAATAAATTACGGTATCTGTAACAATAAGGGTATTTATCTCTCCTATCTGCGATTTAGTGACAGATGCACTACTGTCATTTACTTCTTTGGCGTTCCCTTCTTTCAGACGAGCAGCAAGGGAAATATACTCTATTGAACCGTTTTGTGAAGGCTGCAGGTAACCAAACTCATAGGATCCTCCAACATAAATTACACCCTCTTCTGAAACTCCAAGAGCTCTAACAACAGGTTCTCCAGGGATCTGTATTACTGACCATGTCTGACCATCATATCTTATTATTCCCCTGGTGTCACTTCCGAAATAGAGTACGCCAGTTTTATCTTTAACAATACTCCAGTGATAATCGGAACTGTGTGTAATCTGGTTATCAAAATTCTTAATAGATGGAACCCCATGCTTATTCAACTGGGCTTCTACATTGAAGCTCAGAACTGATAGAACGAGTATAGAAGTTAAATACTTCATTAAATGCCTTGCAGTTATAACGCAAATTTAATCATAAAGGTATTAATCTTATTATTTTTTTCAAATTTTATACTCATTTTCATTAATTTTCGTTTTTTATTAATTTGGCTGAAGAATTTGGGTTATATGGGTATATGTTTTAACTGATGTACTTCTCAGGCATTAGATATGTAATTATTTTAATTCTCTTCCTTTTTCGTGCATATGAATTTTACGGACAACAGGTAAAGAGTCACAGGTACTTTTTTGCCGATTCCAGTGAAAAAATTCAGGTTTTAAAATCTGATGACGAGCTTATTATCTATTACAGAATTAACCAATTTCATATTCAATCAGTTAACACATCTGAAGGTGATTTTTACCGGTTATCAATTCCCGGGCACAATACCACCACTGAACCAGGTAAACCTGAAGTTCCTGTTTATAGTACACTTCTATCTATACCCGATGGAAAGGTTCCTGAGATTAAAATAAAAGACATAAAAACCCGCATTATTTATCCTGCCAGAGATAATTTCAGGGGAAAAGTTTTTCCGCGTCAGTCTGATCAACCAAAATCATCTGAAAATCAACAGAAAACACTTCTTATTGACAAAGAGATTTACGGGAAAAAAGGATTTATTATTTCCGACACAATTAAAATAGAGAACATAGGGAAAACCCGTAACACTAATCTTGCCAATTTAATGATATACCCCGTAAGGTATGATCCACACGATAACAGGCTGGAAATTATTACTTCTATGAAGTTGATTATCAGTTTCAGTAAAGGCACCAGTGTTAATCTTAGGAGTGAATCTTTGCCATTCATCCAGAATCTTTCAAAAGGAGTATTGAATTACGATACTGGTGATCTTATAACCGGCTATTCGGAAGAACCTGTTAAAATGGTTATCTTAACAGATACAGCCTTCAGAAAAATATTAAACCCTTACATTAAATGGAAGACACAAAAAGGGTTCAGAATAACAACACTATACAGGGGTAAAGGACTTGCAGGAAATTCATTTACGGAGCTTAAGGATACGTTACTGAAGATATACAGATATGAAGAATCAAAAGGAATACCCCCCGAATATCTTCTAATTGTGGGTGATGTAAACCGCATCCCCATATCAGACGGTACATCGAATTATACAGATCTCTATTATTCTACATTTGACGGAACAGGAGATTATCTGCCGGAAATGTTCACCGGAAGGCTTCCTGTAGCCGATACAGCCGAACTAAGGGCAGTGGTGAAAAAACTAATTCAATATGAGAAATTTGAATTTGCCGATACAAATAAATATTATACCAGAACACTCCTAACGGCAGGCAATGATGATGGACATGCCGTTTACATGAACGGTCAGCTGAGATATGCCGAAAAATATTACATCAATTCTTCAAACAATATTGAAAATCACATTTTCTATTACCCGTCATCTATTAATGCCAGAGATTCAATAATTAAACTTTTCAATTCAGGAATTGGTTTTGTCAATTATTCGGGTCATGGTAATGCTTACGGCTGGCTTAGTCCTTCTCTTAAATCGGATGATGTGGTGAACTTTACAAATAAGAACATGTATCCGTTTGTAATCAGCAATGCATGCCTTACCGGACAATACACCATTTCAAATTCCTTTGGAAACACTCTTATAAAGTCCAGTGAAAAAGGAGCTATAGGATTCATCGGTTGTTCGAACGATTCGTACTGGAATGAAGATTTTTACTGGTCGGTAGGTGTTGGGGCAATATCATTTGACCCAAAATATGAGGAAACAGGTCTTGGAGCATACGACCGCCTTTTCCATAAATCAGGTGAAAAAGCTTCCGACTGGTACATTACCATGGGTCAAATTAACTATGCTGGAAACCTGTCAGTAACTGCCAGCACCACACAGAGAAAGAAGTATTACTGGGAAATTTATAACCTTATGGGTGATCCTAGTATAATTCCATATATTGGAACACCCGACACCTTTAAAATCAACCTCCCGGATACATTGCCAGATGGCCTGAAATCTTTGTCTCTTACTATAGAGCCATATTCATATATAGCAATTTCCCATTTCGATACATTATGGGATGCATCATTTGCAAGTCCTTCCGGGTCAGTAACCCTTGACCTCCCGGGAAGCAGCAATGATTCATGCCTGATAGTTGTGACAGGCCAGAATAAGATACCGTTAGTTAAAAAAGTGTACATCAGAAACATTGACAGGGAATATATTAACTTAGCCAAGTTCGAACTTAATGATAATCAGGGTAATAATAATGGCAAGGCCGATTACGACGAAAAAATATATATTAAATTGACTGTAAGTAATTTAGGACTTTCACCTGCTAAAAAATTATTTGTTAAAATATCGTCGCCTTCACAGGAACTGCTCACAATTGAGAATGACTCGGTCTATATTGGTACAATAGATGGAAGATCCGAAATAATTACAGATAACCAGCTGCTCATAAAGACTGCTGCTTATATTCCCGACCGCAGTTATGTTACATTGAACATTAAAATCGGGGATTCATTAACTGTAAAAGAGTACAACAAAGATATAAGGCTATATGCACCTCTACCTGAAATATTAAACTGTGTTATTGATGACTCTGGAAGTGGTAACGGAGATTTTATTGCGGACCCGGGCGAATCAATGGACCTTATAATCAAAGTTCGGAACAGGGGTAGCAGTCCGGTTTCAGGAGTCTTAAAGATTACAGATTCACCTCCTGAAATGAATATTCACATAATTTCTGTTCCGACTGGCCTGTTGAACCCCGGAGATACCAATAATGTTATTATTCCCGTAACACTATCACCTACTATTAAAAAAGGAAGTCTTATTAATGTTAGTTTTCTAGCCGATTGTGATCCATATTATTATTCTAAAACAATTCCTATCCCTGTTGGAAAAATTCTTGAAAGTTTTGAATATCTGTCATTTAATATTTTCCCATGGGTTAATGATAATACTTATCCATGGACAATCACTTCCGGACAATCTTACGATGGGAATTTCTCCGCTCGTTCAGGGGCAATCCCGAACAACAGTGAATCAGTGCTTAAACTAAATGTTAACATACCACATTCCGACACAATAAGTTTCATGTACAAAGTGTCATCAGAAAAGAATTACGACCTGCTAATCTTGAGGAATAACGGGAATCAGATTTTTTCTGCTTCGGGAGAGACGGAATGGCTCGAGAAGAAAATAGAAATTCAGGAAGGATTCAATATACTTGAGTGGATTTACAAAAAAGATCAATCGGTTTATTCGGGTTCAGACTGTGCATGGATTGATTTTATACGCTTTCCGCCCGATGCCTTTAACAAAATTGATCTGAAAACAGGAAAAATTATTTCACCTGTCGCAGACAAAAAACTTGACAAAGAGGTTGTATCAGCTGAAATAATCAATCTTGGTCTTGATACCATAAAACAATTCAACCTGGCATATACAGTTAATAACAAGCCGCCGGTTACAGAAATATTTAAAAGAACAATTAACCCCGGTGATACTGTAACAGTTTCATTTTCAACACTTGTTGATATGTGGCAGAGTGGTACATATATAATCAATGTTTATTCATTCAACAACAACGATTCGTATCTGAATAATGATACGGCTTCCGTTACCATCATTAACACTCCTGTTGAAAAGATATTTGATCCGCTAAATTATGCAAGGGTAATGCCCAATCCTTTCAGCGACCGGTTTGATATTTCTATCGGTTCAAAATTTTATGAATACGTTAATGCGGAATTAATTGACATAACAGGCAATACATTATGGAAAGGAAGGTTTGAACTAATTCCGGGCGATAACGTAATAACAATAACTCCAGGAGATATAACTTCAGGTTATTATACGTTAAGAATAAAAGGCAAAACTATTTCCGTGGCAGTCAGATTGATTAAAACTGATTAGTCATATTATTTTTAACCGGATTTTCAATATTTTCGTTAAAAACTGATTGATATGAATATACCTGACAGAAAACAAGCTCTTGAACTTTTTAAAAAGTACAACACATCGGAGAGTCTTTACAAGCATGCTCTTGCTGTTGAAGGTGTGATGCGTTATATGGCCAGGAAAGCAGGCGAAGATGAAGAAAAATGGGGAGTAATTGGTCTTGTGCATGACCTTGATTATGAGATGTATCCGGATCAGCATTGCAAAATGACTGAAAAGATTCTAAGGGAGAATGGTTGGCCCGAAGAATATATAAGGGCAATATTGAGTCATGCCTGGGGTTTTTGTACTGATGTTGAACCTGTTACACGGTTGGAAAAAACCCTGTTTGCCGTAGACGAGTTAACAGGGCTAGTAGTTACCAGTGCTCTGGTAAGGCCATCGAGAAGTGTTCTCGACATGGAAGCAAAATCTGTAAAGAAAAAATGGAATGATAAAAGGTTTGCAGCAGGTGTGAACAGGCAGGTGATAGAGAAAGGTGCGGAAATGCTTGGAGTAAGTCTGGATGAGTTAATAACTGACTGCATTATGGGTATGCGGGAGGTTGCTGAAGAGATAGGTCTTAAGGGAAATCCGGTGTCGTAATCCTGATATTAAGACACACAAAAATAAAAGCAGGTGCATGAAATTTCAGCACCTGCTTTATTTTTATGCCATAATAAATTATGCTGGCATATCAGGCAATGACCATCCTTTGCGGTAGGTATGTTTAATCATTTCGGCTGCAAACTGTTTTGCAGACATCGGTTCGGTGTATTTTCTGTTGAATGTTGGATGGCCGTCTGTTACAGTGAAGTTATCCTCAAGGCATATTCTGAGGGTGTCATTGTCAGAGATGTTTGTGAATTCCATCTTTTCGCCATCCCATTCAAGTTCCTTATTGAGACCCTGCAGTCTAACAGCCAGTACACCCATTACCACCATTTCGTTGAATGGGCCTGCTTCTGCAAAGTCGGACTTGGTAGGAACTCTGCTTTCCGGGCTTTCTTTGCAGGCTCTTACCCAGTCCATTTCGTGGCCACCGCTTGTGGCCTTTTCAATTCTTCTCTCAGTCTTAGGAACATTAGGTACGCGACCCGAGAGCAGCCATGGATTTCTGCCGTAGCAACCGCATATCAATTTATCTTTTGTCCCGTGGAAGATAACTCCTCCACCTCCGTCGTTCATATTCTTGCCAGCTGGCCAGCCGGCAGGTTTCATCGGCTGAAGACCACCATCGTACCATGTAACCTCTACCTGAGGATATTTTATCTTGGAACCTTTTGGAGCGGGTCTTTCAGGGTAGATCAGGCGTACCATCTCTGCGTTAGGAGCGCAGTCGGAAAGTAACAATGTTGAGCTTGCCTGAACTTTAGTGGGGTATTTGAGTTTCAGTGCTTTGAAAACCGGGTGCAGTATATGGCAAGCCATATCGCCGAGGGCGCCTGTTCCAAAATCCCACCAGCCTCTCCAGTTCCATGGGTGGTAGATGCTGTGGTATGGGCGCATAGGAGCCGGACCGATGAAGAGATCCCAGTTGAGTGTATCGGGCACCCATTCACCTTTTGCAGGCTTGTTCAGTCCCTGTGGCCAGATAGGACGGTCGGTGAAAGCTTCAACCTTTGTAACTTCGCCTATCTCACCATTCTGAATCCATTCAATAATAAGGTTTACACCTTCATCTGAAGCTCCCTGGTTGCCCATCTGTGTTGCCACCTTATATTTGGCAGCCAGTTTGGTAAGGAGCCTCGATTCGTAAACTGTGTGCGTAAGTGGTTTCTGAACGTACACATGCTTACCCAGTGTAATAGCGTGGGCAGCAATTATTGCATGGGTATGATCGGCTGTTGCAACTATAACGGCATCGATCGATTTACCCATTTCATCGAACATCTTACGCCAATCCCAGTACCTTTTGGCATTGGGGTAAGTTTCAAAAACCTTCTTCGAATATTCCCAGTCAACATCGCACAGTGCAACGATGTTTTCTGTGGGGGCAACATTCCTCAGGTTTGAATTACCCATACCCCCTATACCCACACAGGCAATGTTAAGCTTATCGCTGGGAGGCCTGTGTCCCAGTCCACTAATAACTGAACTTGGCAGAATAGTAAACCCGGCTGCTACAGCACCGGTTGTTCCAATAAAAGACCTTCTTGAAATCTTGTTTGTTTCTTTCATAACAGGTTTATTTTTGGGTTTCAGAATTAAAACTTATTTCAACGATAAAAGTAATAATTTCACTATAAATAAAAAATTTTCACAATAAAGAATATCATAAAGGATGGTTAATTTTGCATAAAATCTTGTTAACCGGAAGAATCAGATCTGCCATGGAGAAAAAGTCTTTTTCCCTCGAAATGAATGAAAGCAACTTACTTACAAAAGTCTTTAAATTTATTCTGGGAGTTCTTTGTATAGCAATAGCTATTTATTGGATTATATTTAATTTAAAAATGTCAGCAATTGACTGGTCATCATGGGTCTCGTCAGCGTTTCTTGGTCTTTTCGGATTGTTCATGATCTGGACATCATTTGGTTACGGATATAACTTTATTGAATTTGAAAGGGACATCATAAGATTAAAAAACAACTCATTTCTTCCCGTTAAGGAAATAAAAAGCACTGAAATTGAGAAAATCATTATTTATCCTCTTAAATTCATCATAAGGCTTAAGTCTGCTAAAAGTATACTTACACGGTTCGGGATTTCAGATATTGAGAGAAATGAAAATATCAAAGATGAATTAATGAAATATGCGGAGAGCAACAAAATATTGCTAGAAATAAAAAATGAAATGTAAATATTAATGCACTAATTCAATTTAATATCAAAATCAGAGATTTAAAATAGTGTCCCATATCTGTTTATTTACAGGGATTCCATTTATTAGATTTTCTTTTCTGGTTTTCAGAGCTTTTTCTCCAGGGTAACGAACATGTTGATTATTTACTTCAGGTATGGATTTTTTAAAGTCTTCAATTATTAATCTTACAGAGTTTTCCATTGAAGGATAATTGAAAAGGTTCTCCGGGTTTACTGCAATAAACACCTGTGATAGTCCGTATTCAGCATTTTGTTTTGTTATTTCTAAAGTTGGCTTACCACCGGAAATTACTGTTGCGAGGATATCCAGCAGGAGGGCAAGTCCTGAGCCTTTCCAGTATCCAGCAGGCAGTACCCTTCCAGTCATGATTATTTCTGATGGGTCATCCGTCAGTCTACCCTGTCTGTCATAGCCTCCGGGAAAAGGCAGTTTTTCACCGTTAAGTCTGCATGTTTCTATTTTCCCCCAGGAATATAACGACATGGCAAAATCGAGTACAATAGCTTCATTACCATATGGAACAGCTATAACAAGCGGATTATTACCGAGTCGGGGGTCTTTTGCACCCCATGCCGGCATATTGGCTATAGTATTTGTCCATCCAATGAATAGAAAACCTTTTTTTGCAGCATTCCAGCCATAGGTACCACCCCTCATCCAGTGGTTAGTATTTGCCATGGCAACAAGGGCTATTCCGTTTTTCTCTGCCAGTTTCATTGCCCTTTCGGTTGCAAATAATGCATTCAAGGGGCCAGGTCCAAGGTTTCCGTCCCATTGTTCAGTGGCACCTGAAGATGATATCAGTGTTGGTTCTGCATCTGGTTTTACATATCCATCTCTTATATATTGAATGAAACGGGGGAACCGATTTACTCCATGTGAGATGACTCCGTCGAGGCTGTTTTGAACGAATATATCGGCGCATGTTTCAGCTTTTCTGTTCTGAAAACCGTTTTTTAACAGAATTTCTGCAAAAACGGATTTCATTTCATCAGCAGGAATAAATATTATTTCCATACCCTGTCGGCAAAATCCATAAACATGTTCCAGTCGTAAAGTTTAAGATTATGTTCTCCTTCGCGTATATGAAAACCGACATTCCCGCTTATTACCTGTTTATTAAGAGGAGGTACATCTTTTTCGAGGGTTATTTTCTTGTTATAAAGCCGGTATACAGGCAAGGAGTGATAAAGTGAGAGGTAGGAGCCTTTTGGGTCGCCCCAGAGGTCTTCGTCGGCAGCAGCTACATAGAGTGCCCTCGGTGCAATTAATGCCATTAACATATGCATATCAACGGGCATTGAATTCTCATTATTATTGAACTTTCTGTAGTTGAGGCAAAACCAGTGTGGAAATCCTTTATTGATTATATCAATGGTTTCTCCATATCGTCTTCTTGCAAGTGCTGAGCCTCCGCATCCTGATTCATTTGCGATAACCATAGAGAATCTCCTGTCGGTTGCGCCGGCCCAGAGGGCAGTCTTTCCACCACGTGAATGTCCTACAACAGCAATCCGGTTTTTGTCAATCTGTTTATCTGTAACAAGGTAATCGAGACATCTGCTGGCTCCCCATGCCCAGGCAGCAAGGGTTCCCCACGAATCATCTTTGCGGGGTTCAACATCGAGGATTGAGTGTATGCCGTCCTTGAATCCATCGTATTTATCAGGGTCAACGTCGGCATTATAAAAGGCTGCCATGCCGTAACCTCTTGCTATGGCCTCTTCAACGGGCCAGAACTCGCTCTTATTTTTGCGTGTGGGGTCAATATTTTCGGGTGCCCGGTTACATATCAGCAGAAAAACAGGTGCCGGCTTTTTGAGGCTATTCGGAACGAACAGATATAGATGTATCACAAGGGATTTATCATGAGCAGTTACGGTTATATCTACCTGTTTGGCAGTTGCCAGTCCTCCTATTGCTCTGGGGTCTTCGTTTACAACCTTGAAATCAAGGTTGTAAGGTGTTCGAGGGACCCTGCCGTAGACATGTATTGTAAAAAGTTCGAGTATTTCCGGTCGCCTGTATCTCTCCCACTCCGAACTTTTGAGAATTTCTTTTCCTGTCAGGGTAACAAGCAGTTCGGGCAGAATATAGGTTGGAACTTTTTCTTCATAATAATTAACGTCTGTTCTGCTTTTTGAGAGTTTTTCAACCAGCTCCGGGTTTGCTTTCCATCCCTGTCCGCCCAATTCGGGTAGTATTGCGAAAAAAATGACAATACCCGCAATTGCTTCATTAATGCTTTTTATTTTCAAGGTCATTATAATCTTTATAATTTCAGGTGAAAATACAAATTCTTCAGAATTTTCTTAAACCGAATTTAACTTTAAAAATATAGTGTTCTCCATAAAAATGCTGAAAATCTTATTTTAATCACAAATGAAAAATTGTATCTCTTTATCTTTGTAATAAATTTATTCATTTCATGAATTTTTACAAAAAGGCAGATGACCGCCTTATATGCACACTTTGCCCCCACAACTGTAAAATTGCAGAGGGCAAAACAGGCATATGCGGAGTAAGGAAAAATACCGGAGGTAAAATTGAACTCCTTACATACGGGGTTATTTCAGGCTTTGCGCTAGACCCTGTTGAAAAGAAGCCGTTGTATCACTTTTTCCCCGGAATGTATATTCTTTCAATAGGTTCGTATGGATGCAACATGCGATGTGATTTCTGTCAGAATTACCATATATCGCAACATGTCATAGCGGGAATCTCAAAGAAAGTTACTCCCGACGAAATTCTTAGTTATTCACTCAAAGAAAAAAATAATATAGGTATTGCGTTCACATATAATGAACCTGTGATATGGTTCGAATATGTTAAAGACGTTGCTGTTAAGGTTAAAGAAGCCGGACAGAGCACGGTGATGGTCACCAACGGTTATGTGACACATGAAGCATTGAAAGAATATCTGCAATTTATTGATGCATTTAATGTTGATCTCAAGGCTTTCGACAACAATTTTTACAAATCACTTACAGGTGCTTCACTTGAACCGGTTAAAGAGTCGATCAGGATGATTGCAAAAGCAGGCAAGCACCTGGAGTTAACCACTCTGGTCATTCCGGGAAGGAATGACAACCCGGGTGATATGGAAAAAGAGGCTAAATGGATTGCCACAGAACTGGGAAGGGATGTTCCGCTTCACCTTAGCCGGTACTTTCCAATGTACAAAAGAAATGACCCTCCAACACCATCGGAAGTACTTATACAGTTATATGAAATTGCCTCACAATATCTGGATTATGTGTATATAGGTAATGCCGTTCAACTGACCGGTCAGAATACATACTGTCCTCAATGCGGTAACCTGATTACCAAAAGAGATGGTTACCACATAAGGCATGTTGGCTTACTGGGAAAAAATTGTTCAAAATGCGGCAGAGAAATTTACAGATATGTTACTTCTTTTTCTTCTTAGAACTGAGACTGCTGAGCTTCATGCATAACTGATCAACACCATTGGAAAGGTCTGATTTTATTTCTTTGAAATGGTTTTTAACTGCCCTGGCATCTTCCTTATTGTCAAAATGATATATTCTGTATATAAGGTTGTTTCTAAGCTGATATGCCTCCTGGACAATTGCATTCAACTCATTTTCATCGTGATCTGGATGCCGGCTCATAAACAACATGCAATCAGAAATAACACCAAATATCT
Source organism: Bacteroidota bacterium (assembly GCA_029552825.1). Classification (GTDB taxonomy): domain Bacteria; phylum Bacteroidota; class Bacteroidia; order Bacteroidales; family VadinHA17; genus LD21. The sequence continues at coordinate 22,498 of JAKPDL010000107.1, read as the reverse complement.
GATTATCAATCTCCTTTTTTAACTCTCGTATGCTTGCCATAGCAATTATTTTTTACAACATTGGAGAATCAAAGATAAAGAAATTTATTTATGTCTGTGAGACTAAAAATTCCCCTGAGGATTATTCCCCAATTAAGTTCCCCGGTCGCTAATATTTTCAAAATATCTGAGGCTCTTCTCCATCCTTTCAAGAAGCAGATTTCGGAGAAAACCAATATATGGGTGTTTAACATTAAAGGAAAAATTCTCTATTGTCCTGAAAGGTAAAACCACAGGAGAAGTACCTGTCATAAACACACTATCATATTCTTTAATTTTATCAGCATTCACACATACAAATTCTACTTTAATGTCATTTTCGCCACATATTTCGATAATATGTTTGCGTGTTATCCCTCCAAGAACATACCTGTCAGGGGCTGTATACAGGACATTATTTTTTATGAAAAAAATGTTCGAACGGCTTCCCTCGGTTATGCAGTTTTCACGATTTACAAGAAGAGCCTCATAAGCTCCGCAGATAATAAGTTTATGATAAATTTCAGAACGAAGTTTATGATTAATTACCTTGGATTCAGGATTTTTTCTTTCAGCATAGAAAAGTACTCCTTTTACCCCTTTTGTATACTGCTCGGCTGTAGGATAAACAGGTTCGATGAAATAAACCAGATAATTGCCTATAACTCCATTATAATTGAATACAATCTTAAGATTGACATCTTTAATTTTTTCTGCTTCAGCCAGTTTCAGAATGTCTTTTCTGAGCTGCTCCCTGTTTGCCAGCATCAACTTTTTCTGATGTCTGGTGCTTGTTTCAAGACGCTTAAAATGATCTTCAAAGAACACAGGCAGCCCTCTGATCATTCTTAGAACCTCATATATTGACTCTCCTTCATACATAAAAGAATTGTCAAATAATTCAACAGGTTGAAGTGTTCCGTTATGAATAAAATAATTACCAAAACATTCACTCATGTTGTAAAATGTTAAACGTACAAATTTATAAAACTAATATTATTAATTGAAAATTACTGAATTATAGAATACTTTTAAAAATCGGCCCTTCTTATGAGGTTAAAGTTTCAGTTACTTTTCATATTTTTCAGATTCATAAAAACTTTTTAATTTAACTTCTCTGACTTTCCTTTATTCAGTTAATGTATGCCATAATCGACATAGAAACAACAGGAGGCAGTGCCAGACTCGAAAAAATAACCGAGATTGCCATTTACCAGCACGACGGTAAAAAAATCACAGGTGAGTACTGTACTCTGGTAAATCCTGAAAGAACAATACCCTACTATATTACGAACCTAACCGGCATAACAAATGAGATGGTTGAGGATGCACCTAAGTTTTATGAAATAGCAAGAAATATTGTTGAGATAACTGAAGGAAGGATAATTGTTGCACATAATGCAAGGTTTGATTATTCATTTCTTCGCGAGGAGTTTAAATCGCTTGGTTACAATTACAGAAGAAAAGTGATAGACACCCATTCATTATCGCGTAAGATGTTTCCCGGTTACAGATCCTACAGCCTTGGAAATATATGTTCTGCACTTGGAATCAAAATTGAAAACAGGCACAGGGCTGCAGGAGATGCGCTTGCAACAGTTCGCCTGTTTGAATTATGCCTTGAAAAAGACAGAGAACTTAATGGAATATCATCTGAACTTCTCAAAAATACAAGACTTGCAAAACTGAATCCTCTGCTTGATATTAGAAAACTGGAGCAGATTCCGGAAGAACCCGGCATCTATTATTTTTATGATGAAAAAGGAAATGTCATATACGTAGGTAAGAGTAATAATATTTTTGAAAGAGTTTCGTCTCATCTTTCAAACAATACTTCAGGAAGGGCAATGAAGATGCGTGATGAGATTGCCGATATCAGCTGGGAGCTTACCGGAAGTGAATTGATTGCATTAATACGAGAGTCAATAGAAATTAAGTCACTTCAGCCACTATACAACAGGGCCCAAAGGAGACTGAACAACAGATGGGGCATCTGTCACGGTATTGACGATAAGGGATATATTGTTTTCTCCATAAACCGGGTAAAAGAATCCAGACCTTTTCTTGCAACTTTCAACTCAAAGGAAAGTGTAAAAACGGCTCTGGAGAGACTCATTGAAAAGTATTCATTATGCCAGAAGCTTGCAGGTATGTATGAAACAGAAGGTGCCTGTTTTCATTACCAGCTGGGCATTTGCAGGGGAGCCTGCTGCGGAAAAGAATCACCCCAGGAATATAACAGGAGAGCATCAAAGGCTATGGATGAATTTATTTTCACCCCCGGGAACTATTTCATTATTGACAGAGGCAGGAATGATAATGAAAGAAGTGTTGTAAAGATTGTAAGGGGAAGGTTTGCAGGATACGGCTATTTCGATATCAACTGTGTCGGCTTCGGATTGGAGGCTATACATGAATGCATTAAAGAAACTGACGATAACAGCGAAATAATTTCAATAATAAAAAGCTACCTCAACCATAACAGAGTTGAAAAAATTGTTCAATTCTAAATATAGCTGTTAATAAATAAATTAGAAAAATCAGGTCAGATTTCTAATTTTGTTTACAAATCTGAAAATCAGAAAAAAAATGGCATTATTTTCAAGAACCACCAGGCAAACAATAATCAAGATCGATGAGTTTTTCGACAACATTGATCTTGGAATACTTGTTTTTCGCAAAGGAATAAGGTCGTATGTTAAAGGTGATTATGAGTCGTTTCACAGGCATCTTTCAAAGGTAGATGCTCTTGAAAACAATGCGGATAAACTCCAGCGCGAAATAGAGAATGAAATGATCACCCATTCTATTCTTCCACAGCACCGGGAAGAAGTTACAAGGCTTATTGATGAAATGGATGAAATTATGGACGGAATAAAAAGTTCCCTCCATGAATTTGATATCGAATTACCTGAAATACCTGAAAGCCTGTTTGAAAACATTATAAGTCTTGCAGAGACCTCCGCAAATGCAGCAGAAGAACTTATTCCGGCTGCCAGAGCTTATTTCAGGGCTCCCCATACTGTAAGAGAAAAACTCCTGAAGGTGTACTATTTTGAAAGTGAGACAGATAAAATCTCATTCAGTATAAAAAAGAGGGTTTTTCACGAAATGAAGGAGCTTGACCTTGCACACAAGGCTCACCTGAGGTATATTGTTCATCATATTGAGAATATTTCTGACCTTGCCCAGGCAGCAGCTGACATGCTGTCGATAATGGCAGTCAAAGTAATACTCTGATACAGGCTGTTATGATACTATTTTTTCTAACGAGTGGTTTATTTCTAGGCTGGTCGCTGGGAGCGAATGATGCATCCAATGTATTTGGTTCAGCTGTTGGAGCAAAGATGGTTTCCTTCAGAAAGGCAGCAATAATTGCTTCTGTGTTTGTAATTCTGGGAGCAGTTATACAGGGAGCAGGCACTTCAGGCACACTGGGGAAACTTGGCGCAGTCAATGCAATCGGTGGTTCATTTACTGTAGCTCTGGCAGCAGCAATAACAGTGTATGTGATGACAAAATTTTCGCTTCCTGTTTCTACTACACAAGCAATTGTAGGAGCAATAATTGGATGGAACCTGTTTACAGGAAATTCCACCGACACCAGTACACTTTCAAAAATAGTTGCTACATGGGTCACGGGTCCAATACTCGGGGCACTGTTTGCAATACCACTGTACATCCTGATAAGCCGTATAAAAAGAAGAGCCCGGATTCATATGATCCAATTCGAATCTTACATAAAAACAGGACTGGTTGTTGTCGGTGCTTTTGGGGCTTATTCACTGGGAGCCAACAATATAGCAAATGTTATGGGTGTGTTTGTTCCTGCTTTTGACCTCAGTGAAATGAATCTTGGTATTTTAAGTCTCTCTTCGGCACAGCAGCTTTTTTTACTTGGAGGACTGGCTATAGCCGCAGGAATTCTTACTTATTCAAAAAAAGTAATGGAAACTGTTGGAAGCAACATAGTTAATCTCACAGCAGAAGCAGCTCTTGTTACAGTTCTGGCCCAGTCGCTTGTACTATTTGTTTTCTCATCAACATCTCTTTCAAATCTTCTGGTTAAAATTGGGCTTCCTCCTATTCCAATGGTGCCGGTTTCAAGTTCTCAGGTAATCGTTGGCTGTGTTATAGGAATTGGTTTATATAAAGGTGCCAGAAACATTAACTTCAAAATCCTTGGCGAGATTGCCGCCGGGTGGGTTGCCACACCTGTAATAGCAGGACTAACATCGTTCTTTTCACTTTTCATTGTAAGAAACATTTTTAACATTGATGTTGGACGGAAGATCTCTGAATCAGTTGAAACAGTTCAGACTCCTGAAAGAGCGTTTGATATCTCACAGGTGATGAAATATATCATTCTTGTAATAATTATTATTGGGATTGTTATATCTCTATATTATTATATGCTTGAGCGGAAGAAGAACAGAGAATTCAGAAAGTCTGAAGAAAGATTCTGGAAGTATATTAAATAATCAGGTTTACTTTAAGGTTAAGCCTGGAACTATGATTAGCCTTAAATATAGGAGCTTATAAGCTTGTTTTATTTCTTTATTTTCAAAACAGCTACCATATCAGTTTCTTCTGGAGGAGAAAATTCCATAACTGATCCTTTATCGGTAATTACTCCGTCAGTATATTTCCCGCTTACAGGATTAAACCATTTTACCAAATACTGCCTCATTAAGGGTTTACGGATTTTTACCTGTGTCTTGACAGGAACATATAACACAATAGTTTTATTATCAGGCGTTTTCGTAACTGATATGAATTCATTATACTGTTTATCACCTGGTTGCTCTATCAATATCTCAGATGCCGGATAAAGGTTCCACCATTCAAGCGTTTTGAGGAATGATGCAATATTTTTCATCTGAAGCGAACCAGGCAGGTTAATGCTTTTGTCCCATGTATAAGTCCATGGGGCATCGCTGTGGTTCAGTATTTTATCACCCTCTCTCAGCCAGGGCCATATACCGTTGGCACCGTAAGTTACACCTGACACTGGTGCTGTGAAAAGGCTCCAGAATACTGCATTTCGAACGTCCCTGTCTGTTATAGTAGTTTTAATCTGTTCATAATTAGGTTCAAGATTGATGATTGGCCGGGCTGGCAGTGATGCCCATTTATTATTCATAGGACCTTTTGTTATCCATTCCACTGTTCCTTTATCGTTGCTATGGCTGCTTTGATAACCCACTATATCAAGCCATTCTTCATCCCTGTAAATCTCACCAATCCATGATCTTCCGCATGGGTGCTGTGCTACTATCCCCTGATGAGTTCCATCAAAGACTGCCCGTCCTATTGTTTTCCATCGTTGCTCATAAATACCCGTATAAATACCATCACCCCCAAGTAACCATATAACATGATTTGCTCCGTAACGTGCAACAATATACTTTGCCAGCAGGATAGCCTGATCTTCAGGCAGGTAGTAACCCGGGCTCAGTTCCCTTCCTGCTCCAGTCTGCAATGCCCACAAAATAACTGGCGCTGCAACAAGACCATAATCATTGACCCTGTCAATCTTTTTATCGAGGTGCCTGAAAAATTCTGGATTAATGCGAATTCTGGCACTACCCTCAAATGCCACCTGACCCAGACTGTTTTTGTCACATCCACGCCATTGGGTAGTAACAAGCTGTATTACACTATATTGATTTTCAGCCCTATGCTTCAGATATTGATCCCATTCACTATCGGTCGATTTAAGTGCTCCGTTCCAGGCAGTACAACCTATATAAAGAAACGGAGTACCATCAGCATGGGTCAAATAGAATAAACCAGGTTGACGGATTATTCTGCCATGAATATCAAGATCAGATTTACCGTTATTGGGTATGCATCGGAACTCCCCTTTTACATTATGTAATCCTGCATTCTTTGTATCGGAGCATGTTGTTTCCCATTTCCAATCACCTGTTTCATCGGGCATGAAGCGTGCCTTCCATGTGCTCCCACCATCCCAGAAACCATTAATAGTCTTTACTCTTCCTGTAGGTGAGGTAAATGTCACCTGGAAAGTTTTTATATCCTGCACCGGATTATCATAAGTTACCGTCGAAGGGAAAGTCAGCTCATACTTTTTCCATAAAACTGCTTCAGGCACCTGTGCTATCGTTGAGGAAGCAGCCGCAAGGATTATTGCTGAAGCTAAAAGTTTTATTTCTTTCATTTAAAGAATGATTTTTATTCACACTAATTTCACCTGAATTAATTAAGTATTGCTGGCAGGAAAGAATAATTTGTACCGTAATAAATCATCTGCGACAAATAATCCTGTTCATATTCAACCTTTACATCCGTGATCTCACCCTTGTCGTTATACACAGGGACAAGTCGCGGATTAAGGAAACCTGTGTAGGGTGCCAGCTTCAGTTTTTCATAACGAGCAAGCATTTCATTATGAAGTACAGGATCAACTTTTACTCCATAACTCTCGATTAGTGTTTTCCCTGCTTCGTAATCGCCTTCCGATTTTATCCTTTGCACCTCGCGCAGCAGTGAGCCAAAAAGGTTTCTCAGTTTCTCATAATCGTTTATTTTCACAAAAGTCTTGCCATCACGGGTAAATAGTTCAATCACATTTTCGTCTTTGCCATTTTCATATGCCCAGCGGGCAATCATTGCTCTTGCCCTCATGTGTGCCTGTTCGATTTGTTTTCCTGGTCTTATTCTGACAAGTTGTGTAAGCATTCCATTACGGATATAGCTGTCATATTCTGCCATTGCAGCCTCTTTTTCAGGTAAAAGTCCAAGTTCAATAAGTTTATTATCCATCATGTAATACAGGGCAAAAAGATCTGCACGTGCTTCTTCTAGAGCCGACTGGTGCTCTTTGAGGGCATTTGGGTCGGTTCCTTCAGCAAGTTTACCGCTTGCATGACCCACACACTCGTGAAGGTCGGTGTGCAGGGCATCTGCAATAGATGCATATTTCCTTACACGTTCTATCTCCTCTTTACTTGCAGCAAACTCATCCAGCATACCCGATCTTGCCGACATCACATCATAGGCTTCCGAAATGTTTGCCAGAGTGACCGACTTTGAACCCACTTCTTTTCTTATCCAGTCAGAATTGGGCAGATTTATTCCAATAGGTGAAGCAGGATAGCAATCTCCTCCAAGCATTGCGATATTGATAACTTTAGCAGCAACCCCGGTAACTTTCTCTTTTTTGTACTGCGGTTGAACCGGACTGTTATCCTCAAACCACTGCGCATTGGCTGTTATCGTTTCAGTCCTCCTGGTTGCTTCAGGGTCTTTATAATCAACAATAGCTTCCCATGTGGCTTTCATACCCATCGGGTCTTCATATACTTCAATAAAACCATTTACGTAATCCACAACAGGTTCAGTATTTCTAGCCCACAAAACGTTATAGTCATCCCAGGTCTTAAGATCCCCTGTCCTGTAATATTGAATAAGCACTTCAAGTTCTTTTTTCTGTATTTCGTTTTCTGCGACATTTTTTGCTTTTTCCAGCCAGTAAATTATCCTGTCGATAGCCTCCCCGTATAAACCACCGGATTTATAAACCTCTTCAACTATCCTGCCGTTTTTCTTAACGAGTTTTGAGTTCAGCCCTATAGCAACAGGCCTTGGATCGGCAGGGTTTATTTTTCCATTGTAAAAAGATTCTACTTCCCTTGCAGTAACCCCTTCATAAAAATTTACTGCCGACTCTGCAATAATATCTTTACCTTCTCCCCTTTCTATTTTACGCGGATAGAGGTCCGGATCAAATATCACCGGCAAAATAACTGCCAGAAGATCATCAGCAGTTTTTCCGTTGCCAACTGGAAGAAGAGACTGGTCGCTACCTTTTACAAGTGAAGTATAAAATTCCTTTGAAAATGATGGCAGCATCTTATCTGCAGAATAATGGTGATGTATGCCGTTAGCAAAGAATACTCTTTTTGCCCATGTTATAAACGATTTATACTCAGGTGTCTCCTTATCTCCCTGCCAGCTTTTAATTATTGCTTCGTTTGTCTTTCTTATCAGAAGATTATATTTAAAGTTCTGGTCCCACAGGATATCCCTTCCGCACAGGGCAGCTTCACTGAGGTAGTAAATGAGTTCTTTCTGACGTAGAGAAAGGGATTCAAAACCTGGAAGACGGTATCTGAATACCCTCATATCCTCAAATTGGTCAACAAAATAGTTGAATTCCTCTCCCTCTTCGGTTTTTGTTTGCCTGCCTGTGCATGAAGCCAGAAGCATTAAAGCTGTAAGCATAATTAATATGTTTATTTTTCTCATGATTACAAATATTTTGAATTAATGAGTCCAAAAGTATTAAAAAGCCTTTAAAAACCACTATTTCCAAATGAGAATTGAAAGCAAAAAGCAGAAAATCTTTCTGATGCCCTTCAAAAAATAATCAACAAAAATCAATCGTAAAAAATATAAATCCTGTCAATTTTCCACAAAGAGTTTAAACACCATATTATGTTATATTCTTAATTTTGTCTTCAAATGATTTTGATGTGAGAAAAGCAGGTTTTACATTATTTCTCATTTTAATACCATATGTTTTTATGGGTCAGGACAGAGTGACCGGACGAGGATTTGCAACGCGTTCGGAAGTGATTGCACAGAATGGTATGGCTGCTACGAGTCATCCGCTCGCAACTCAGGTTGCTTTAGATATCCTGAAAAAAGGCGGAAATGCTTTTGATGCTGCAATTGCCGCCAATGCTGTTCTGGGGTTGATGGAGCCCACAGGTTGCGGCATAGGAGGAGACCTTTTTGCCATTCTCTGGAGTGCGGAAAGAGGTAAGCTTTACGGACTAAATGCCAGTGGACGCTCACCAAGGTCGCTGAAGCTTGAATATTTCAAAGAAAATAATATTGAAAAAATTCCATCTTACGGACCTTTACCGGTTTCCGTACCTGGATGTGTCGACGGCTGGTTTGAAATCCACGATATGTTCGGAAAATTGCCAATGGCTGACATCCTGCAGCCTGCCATAAAATATGCCAGAGAAGGGTTTCCGGTGACAGAAATTATCGCATGGCAGATGAAGCGCAATCTGGAAATTTTGAAGGATTATCCGAATATTAAAGAGGTTTATATGCCTGACGGAAGAGCACCAGAAAAAGGAGAGATTTTCAAAAACCCTCAGCTGGCAAGCACACTTGAAAAAATTGTAAAGGGAGGAAGAAATGAATTTTACAGGGGAAGCATCGCCCGCACGATTGACGCATTCATGAAAAAACAGGGAGGTTTTCTTTCATATGACGATCTTGCACGACATCATTCGGAATGGGTTGAACCTGTAAGTACCACTTACAGGGGTTACGAAGTATGGGAATTACCTCCTAATGGTCAGGGGATTGTTGCCCTGCAAATGCTCAATATACTTGAAGGCTACGACATTGCTTCTATGGGGTTTGGCTCTGCTGAATATATGCACCTCTTTACCGAAGCCAAGAAACTGGCTTTTGAAGACCGTGCGCGCTATTATGCCGATCCTGCCTTTTCAAAGATACCCATCAGTCGGCTCATCTCAAAAAAATATGCTGCTGAAAGAAGAAAGCTTATTGACTTCAATAAAGCTGCCAAAGTTTATCAGCCGGGCAACCTCGAGCCGGATAACACAATATATCTGACCGTTGCTGACAGATATGGCAATATGATATCGCTTATACAGAGCAATTACAGGGGCATGGGATCGGGTATGTGTCCGACCGGACTCGGTTTTATCCTTCAGGACCGTGGTGAGATGTTTACACTTGAGGAGGGTCATCCCAACTGTTATGCGCCCGGGAAAAGGCCGTTCCATACAATTATACCAGCTTTCATCACAAAAGAAGGCAAGCCTTACATAAGCTTCGGTGTGATGGGTGGCGACATGCAGCCACAGGGTCATGTACAGATTATTGTAAATCTGATTGATTTCAAGATGAATCTTCAGGAGGCAGGCGATGCGCCCAGGATGTATCACACCCGTTCGTCGGAACCTACAGGTGAGCAAATGATTGACGGGGGAATTCTTAATTTAGAGAGCGGGTTCAGGTGGGAAGAGATTCAAAAGCTACTGCAGAAAGGTCACACCATTCAGTGGAATTTAGGTGGTTTTGGAGGTTATCAGGCTATAATGTGGGACGAAAAGAACAAGGTCTACTACGGGGCTTCCGAATCGAGGAAAGACGGGCAGGCGGCTGGTTATTAGATATAAGAAGTATGATTGGAGCCAGAATTTGAGTGGAAGCCAAAGTCGGTAGGCTCATATTTAAAAACCGTTTTTGCTGTGAAGCATATCTTGAATTCTTATATCAGGTCTGGTTTTGCTTGCTTCATAGTTTTACCTATTATAAATGAGTTTATAAATCCTTCTTTTCAAGAGGTTGGTTTGAGCATTTCACTTAATGTTCTGCGGCTATGCGACGTTTAATGGTTTATTGTCGCTGTCAGGCTAAGTTGTTTTGACATGTTGCTCACGGACCATTTTTTTAGGACCCCATATTATTAAAATAATTATCACAACCACAACATTCAATATTACAGAATAGAGTCCGCCCAGGGTAGTTGCCATCGCAGGGAAAATGAAGTGTGATAGATTGCTCATGGTATGGAAAAGTAAAATCGCCAGGATGCTTCTACCTGTATTGTTATATATCCATGTATATAATATCGAAAGAAAAATTGTACCGAGGATAAAACCCCAGATTGGTATATTATGATAGATATCCTGACTTTTCATAAAGAACATAGGAAGATGCCATAATCCCCATACGATTCCAAGTATCACACTGGAAATAAGGGCATTATAGTTATTTTGCAATCTGTCAAGAGCATATCCTCTCCATCCAAATTCCTCCCCAAGTGGACCACCGAGAAACAGGATATAGAAAAATGCTGGAATAACAATCCATGGACTGGATAAAACTGCAATCTGAGGTGCCGGTTCGCCGCTGAGAATGGCCAGCAGGAGAGAAAATCCTACAATCGCTGGCATCAATAAAAATATCGGAACAAGCCAGATTTTTCTAAATTTAAAATTTAGTCCTCTTTTCAGTAATTCCTTTGCTCCATTTCTTCCTTCGTTTATTATTGTAAGAAGAAAGGCAGCTATGGTGGGGCCAAATGGGGCAAGGTACAAACGGGAACCCCATAGAATTTCGGGCATCCAGAATAACCACGACCAGGTAAAGGCAATTACAAAGAATAGCCACAAATCCCGATTTTGATAATTAATTTGTTTTGTCATTGCAAATCCTCCTTTATATTATAAGAATACGAGCAATGTCCACATTTATAAGCCATTGCATCGACAAAGTGCTTACTAATCTAAATACGCCAGGGTAATCAAATATACTGACCTGTATAAACACTGTGCCAGCAATAGTTTATGCGCTCTATTGATGAAAGTTATACTTTTAATTTATAATTTCAAAGTATTCTACATATATGCCCAGTAAAATATGCCAAATTAAATAATGTCCCAGACGTAAAGATAAAGACGCTAAGAATCCTGCTTTCTTAAACCAGATTGCTTGAAATAAATTCATCAGTAAACCCGTAAAAAGAGCATATACAATAAGTAAAATACCACCTTGAGGCAGTTGTTCCAGAGGTTCTCTGATTGAGGTTAATATTGCGCCTGCCCAGAAAAAAAGCAAATAATACTTTCCTTGCTTAAACCAATTACCTATCAATAGTATAATGGTTAATGGAATAAGTCTGTAGAATACTTCAACTTCAAATGCGCCCGAAAAATATAAGAAGATTGAATATGGGAAAGGTTGAAGAAATGGAGGAAGTTCTTGATATGGTTCAGGATGTAAAATTACTTTGAAAACCAATAAATCGAGAGTCCCAAATATTATGCCTGTTAGCATTGGAAGCAGGAACCTGCACTTATATGGAATATCTTTTTGCCAGAAATTGGGGAGTTTAGCTTTTGTCTGAATAAATAAAAAAGGGATTCCGATCAGTAATATTAATATATCCGTGAGATTCCAGATTCTAATGAATTTATAATCTGCATAAAATGCATTTCCATAGTATATCCCTATTAATGCTATAAATAGAAATATGGTATAGGTTATTAAATTCTGCTTGTTTTCGCTTATCATAATTCTGGCTTATGATCTATTTGGTAAAATTAAGTGTTGTTTTTTATCTACGGTTCTCTTTCATATCATCTCATTTCAAATAAAGTTATACAAGTCTTATAAACCATCAAACGGACTTCTGATCGTTTGTATACTCTGTGTTGCAACATTAGTAAAAATGCCAGAGGTTCTGCTGCTCTTGTGGTCGAACAATTCCTGTACGTATTGCAGATTTCTACGAGAGGGATGCTATTACGGAGCTAATTCTTGTTATAAAATTATTTCCTACCTGGCTGATAGTCAATATTATTCAGGTATTGACTAACTGCCTATTGCTTACGGCCTTCTTTCTGGCCTTGACTGTTATAGAGTCATAGCCGTGTTTCAAACTTGTTAAGCGATCTCCTGCACCAATTGCGCCGGGAACAAAGATTCCAGAGGTAGGTAACATTACGTCCCGGCGCTGTTCAAAGGACGATTCCCGGGCTACCAAAAGGCCGCTCCTCCGGAGCTGATTATTAATAATATTTACAATCAATCTGACAGCCAACATCATTTTGACATTGACAACCCTTGAACCAGTTAACCTGCAAGCCAGTTAACCAGCTAACAACCAGTAAAAACCCGTTAACCCTTAAACCCCTTCTATCAATTCCTGACAACCCTGCTCCATGAAAACGATTCAAATTAAACAATTTACGCATAAAAAAATAATGAAACCAAATTTTACAAAAAAAATTATTACACAACTCAAGCCTGAATTTTCAAAAAAATTTATTTTTGCACCCTTTGCAATATCATTAAAAAATGATAGAAACTATAATAAAAACGAAGTTCTTTATTCATGATTTCATGAAGAAGCAATAAATTTTAATCAACAACAATAATCATGAAATAAAATTCAGAACTATGAAAAAATTAACAATCATCACATTAATTCTAACTCTTTTTTTCACCAATATCAAAGCTCAAACAGATACTGCTAAATTCAAGCCTCATTTGATAACAGGTATTGATTTTATTCTGCACAATGGAATATGGGGTGGAACTGTTCCAGCTCAACCGATAGAATCATCTGTGAACATTGGAGGCACACCTTTTATTGCTCCTGGATACGGGGTCATTTTCAATTTCCGTTTTATGAAAAACCTTTCCCTTTATTTTGATGGTAATATGTATACCAGAAAAACTCCTGTTGCATATTCAGGAAGTTATGCCACAAGCAATTGGGTAGCAGAACAAACAAACTACAGTACAGATCTGATTGGACCTTTTGACGAGGAAGCTTATTACAAAGTACAGACAACAGGCTTCAGACTTGGATTGCGTGGTTATTTAAGGCACAACAAACCTGTTGATCCATGGGTTGGATTGTACTGGGGTTATTATGTTGTTAACCATGGTGTATATAATAAAAATAACAGCTCAACCTGGGGCAATGCGTACAATTATGTTTCAGGAATTTCTCTCTTAAATGCTGGTGTAGATTTCTGGGATAAATCAAAAACGCTTGGTCTAAGTCTATTCATTGAACTTGGCGCACCAGCTAACAGATATTACAAAATTGAGAATTGTTTGCATTCGGGATGGACTTTTACAGATTACGGCGAAGGTGAGCCTATTTTTGGATATTACAGGATAGGTATTGCGTTGATATCTTGCATCTCAAAAAAATAAAATCACCGTTTTCAGGCAGTAATAATAACAAATTGTTTACCCAATCCAAATAGCTGCCAGGCTACCAATGCACGAATAAATAAAATTCGTGATTTCGTGTCTACTAACAAAAGAAGCCTGATGAATCTATTTAACTCTTAATCAGCTTCTTTACAACCGTACCCTTACCCGTGGCTTTCAGCTTTATGAAATAGATTCCGGGTGGCAGATGCCTGAAGTCAATAGATACAATGTTGTGGTCCTGCACCTCGCAAACAGAAATCATTTTTCCTGCAACATTATAAATTTCAATCGTTTTAAACGACTCTGCATTTCTTACAATAAGGCTCTCATGTACAGGTACCGGATAAATGATAATGTTATCTTTCAGGTAATGACCTACTTCTGTCTGTACACCGGGTATAATTTCACCAGCATAGGCTTCGTTATTCCATGTTCCTGTTATTGCACCTGCCGGTTCATTATTTATTTTTCTGGCCTCAATCTTTTCAATTGTAATTCCGGTGGGACACGCAATTAAGAACTCTCCTGTTGAAAGGCTGGTATGTGATGCAGAAATGAGCGCTGAACCTGACCATGCAAGTATGACATATTTCTTTGTAAGAGGAAAAGCCGGATCTTCTGACAGTTTTCCTGAAAGAGTAAAGCTGTTTGCAATTACCGTTGCTGCAGGAAGGGCGACACTCTGGTAATTGACAGAATACTCAGGCCCGAGTCGGTCACGGTACGTGGCAGTTGCCGAGTTGTTGGAACCTCTCTTATACAAAATCCAGAAACTCGTACCAGTTATTGGTGTTCCAGTGATAAGAGGACCCGATGAATAGGCATTTGACGATACAAAACTTCCGGTTTCAGCGTTCCAGCAATAATACTGGTTGCTGCCGTTATAAAGTCTGTACCGGACATCATCTGACGAGTAACCTGAAAGATGTACCAGAACAGCTCCAGGCGCATCGGAAGAAGATAGATCAACATACGCAGGGCGTAATAAAACTTCAGCAGTCTGAGACCTGACGGAATATACCAAAACAGAAACCATGCTGAACAATAATACTGATAATTTCTTCATAATCAATACTTTTAGCACGTTATATACAGCGAGAAAACTGTGAATCCAATTTCGGCAATATTTTTTTCAAATCCAACAATTGTTAGTAAAAATGTGCTATCCTCAGTAATAAAAATATTAACAAAATGAAATAAAAACTACCTTATCTGGCAGAGCATGAATGGTATCAGATTTTTTTATAATTTTATAAGACTCTGAGCATTTACAATTCAAATAACAACATAAATGAGCAACAAGTTATGGAAATCAAAAGTCCGGCATTCAAAGAAGGTGAGCTGATACCTTCGAGGCATACATGCGACGGTCATGATGTTTCACCGCCGCTTGAATGGTCTGGTGCGCCTGCAGAAACCAGGAGTTTTGCACTCATAAGTGATGATCCCGACGCTCCGGTGGGAACATGGGTTCACTGGGTTATATTCAATATACCTGCAAATGTGAATAAGCTCGAAGAGAATATTCCAAAAAAGGAAGTTCTCAGTAATGGAGCACGGCAGGGTCGAAATGATTTTGGCCGAATTGGCTATGGCGGACCATGCCCACCTGGAGGGACACACCGTTACTATTTTAAGCTCTACGCACTCGACAGAGAGCTCGACCTTAAAGCAGGCTCCACAAAACGTGACCTCCTCAAAGCAATGGAAGGACACGTTCTTGCAGAAGCCCATCTTATGGGCAGATATAGAAGGAGTTAATCAGTAATCAGTAATCAGTAATCAGTAAGCAGTAAGCAGTAAGCAGTAAGCAAAAAACAAAGGCTCCAGTACTGTATTATTACCCCATAAATTCCGGAAAACATTACAGGGCATACATGGTCCTTTAGCTGAATTATCTTACATTCAATTGCATACTTTCCCTCTCCCTTTTAACTTCCAGCACCTGAGTGGTTCCACCTGTCTCGAGATTAATGCCATGAGGTTTATTTGTTTTCCATGAGCCACCGGTGAAATCAGGAACATCTATAGGTCTGGATCTGTTGGCAACCGACCATTCGCTCAGTGGAGCAACACAGCTCCATGTAACACCGTCATAAACATCCTGGTCGAGTGGCAGACCGTTTCTCAGACAGTCGATAAGCCGCCAGTCCATAATGAAATCCATTCCTCCGTGTCCGCCAACCTTTCTTGCCATCTCTCCTACCCTCTTTATTATTTCTGGTGTGTATTTATCCCATATCTCCTGCATTGCTTCATCTTTTACCCATTCCTCTCCAAAAGCGATCATCTGTCGCGGGTATTTAACAGCCATCCCTCTGGTCCCTTTTACAAGATGTATCCTTGAATATGGCTGCGAAGAAGAAACATCATGCTGAACTTTAATTGTTTTTCCCAGTGCTGTTCTTATAAGGGTAGTATTGAAATTCCCCCTGAACTTTGCATTTCTCCATGGTTCATAAAAAGGATCCTGTTCAACAAGTTCTTTTTCGCGCAGGTACATTGTAAAATCATCCGTCGACATTGATGTCAGATACTCCATCCTGTCGCCTCTGTTGATATTCATCACCTGCGCTATTGGCCCGAGCCCGTGGGTTGGATAAAGGTTGCCGTTCCTTGTGGCATTCTCTTTCAGGCGCCACATTCCTGTATATGCGCCGTCGGTTTGCCTGCTGTCGTCGGGCTTCTTAAAATTCATTCCCAGCAGGTTGTGGATATATGCTCCCTCGCCGTGGATTATATCACCAAACATACCCTGCCGGGCCATATTTAGGGTGAGAAGTTCAAAGAAGTCGTAGCAACAATTTTCAAGCATCATGCAATGCTTTTTTGTCTTTTCTGATGTCTCAACGAGCATCCATGCTTCATCTACAGTTATGACAAGGGGAACTTCGCAGGCGACGTGCTTGCCCTGTTCCATGGCATATGCAGCCATTGTTGCGTGCCACACCCATGGGGTACATATATAAACAAGATCAAGGTCGGGCAATTCTGCAAGTTTTTTCCAGATATTTTCATCACCATAGAACTCCAGCGCGGGTGGTCTTCCTATCTGTTCGAGGTAGCGCTGGGAGCCCTTTACTGCTGCTTCACGGAGGTCGGCCAGTGCCTTAATCTCGACACCTTCAATGTACGAGAGGCGTTGCACAGCACCACTTCCTCTGTCGCCCAGACCGATGAATCCCACACGGACAACAGGCAGCGGAGGGGCAGCATATCCCGACATATTGAAACGCTGTGTGTGTGCTCTCTTTACAGCAGCAAGTATTTCAGGCAGGTTCGATTCAGGTGCTTTCGGCCCGCAGCCAGATATAAACCCTCCGGTGACAGCACCGGCACCTGCAAAAGTTGCTGATTTTAAAAAATTCCGGCGGTTAGTTTTCATGGTTTGTATCTGTGTTAATAATTCATGTTTGCAAATTAATACTTTAATTCAAAAAACAATTGAAAGAGTACATAAAAATAAAAACTGCCTCCCTTACGGAAGGCAGTTCCAGCAGATTAACCAGGTGTTTCCTAACGCTCCTTCATCATTATTGCACCATACCCGCAATAACGGACACACCTTCCGCAGCCAGTACATTTCTCATGGTCGATTACAGGCGCACTGAAAGGGTCGGTTTGTGTTATTGCCCCCACCGGACAAATTCTTATCAACGGACAATAATGATTTCTGGGGCATCGGGTTTCTCTAACCTCAACAGTTTTCAGATTTCCCATATTACTGACTTATAACACTACTGTAATTATTAATTATGCTTTCAAGAAAATCGGCAGTTTTAACGCCTACACCCGACCATAAAATTATTCCGCTGCGAAACAGAATAAGTGTCGGTACGCTTCTTACATTATATTTATATGCCAGCTCCGGGTTATTGTCAACATCAATCTTAAGAATTCTTACTTTTTCTCCAACCCTGTTTTTAAGCTGCTCAAGAACAGGTCCCAGCATCCTGCATGGGCCGCACCATTCTGCAGAAAAATCTACAAGCACCAGCTTGTTCCCTTTAATTATTTCATTAAAATTTTCATTCATATTTTTTTTCCTTTTTAAAACTTCTGATAATATCATTAATTAATGAACCGGTAATATATCCAGCTACCAGACCATAAAGGGTACTCATGTACCATACTGATTTAATAAAACATGTACCCGACATGCATCCGATGAATTTCCAATAGAGGAAACCACCAATGGCACCAGTAACAGAAAGGATAATAACCAACAGATTTTTTCTGATAAAATTTTTCACTGACAAATTTTTCTGCAAAGTTGCATTACGCACAAAATTCTGTCAGTGACTCAGGTCACAAAAAGAATATTATTTCACGAGATTTGTATAATCTATTAAATTTCTTCTTGTTACAACTTTATTCTCTTTTTCAAGCCTGCTCAGCAACCGTGAAATAACCTCCCGCGATGTGTTGAGCTGGATAGCAATTTCATTATGTGTCCCTTTGAAAACGGTTCTGCCGGTTGACCTGTAGAGTTCCATAAAAAATCTTATCAGTCTTTCATCCATCTGCCTGAAAGCTATTGCATCAATTGTATCAAGGAGTTCCTCAAATCTCTTCCGGTATGAATACATCATGAACTCTTTCCACGTGCGGTACTCCCCCATCCATTTTTCAGGTTTGTCAACTGGTACAGCCAGTATTTCTGAGCTTTCGATAGCTGTAATAATGATATTGCTCTTCTGCATACCTATACAGCAGGTTAGTGCCATTGCACATAATTCCCCCTGCCTGAGGTAATAAAGCAGAAGCTCATTTCCTTCATCATTCATCCTTGATACTCTGAGGCATCCGCTCAATACCAGTGGAAATGATTTTATGTAATTACCTTCCTCAAGAATATCTTCTCCTTCTTTTACTTTCTTATATACTGAAACCCGGATGAGTTCAGAAACAAGTTCATCTTCAAAAAAAGGAAAAACATTTTTGATTATATCTCTGTTAGGATTATTCATTTTTCTCAATTTTTGCGTATTTACCTGCAAATTCGGTATCAAAAAGGTTTGAATAAAATATCTTAACTTTTTCAGATTCCTTTTCCCAGTTCAACTCTGATGAAGCTATCGCACAATTTTTCTTAAGCTGTTTGTAAAGTATCTGATTGCCTGAAAGCATTTTTATTGCATCACTAATTTCAGCAGGTGTTACTTCAGGTATAATAATTCCGCAGTTGTAGTTTATAATTACTTCGCTTATCAGAGGCAGGTTGGAAGAAATAACCGGAATGCCTGCTGAGATGTAATCGAAAAGCTTGTTGGGAAGGCTGAAACGGTAATTAAGGTTTGTGTCTTTTTCGAGCACCATACCGGCATCAGCAACTTTTGTATAACTGATGAGTTCGTTCCAGGCGAGTGTGCCTGTAAAAATTACCCTGTTTTCAACGTTAAGTTCCTTTACCTTTTTTTTCATGAAAGGTAAAACATCCCCTGAACCTGCTACAATGAGAAATATATTATCTGTTAATGCTACCGCTTCAATAAGTTCTTCACCACCTTTGTCAATATTTATGCCAGTTCCCTGGATAATTACAACAAAATAGTTTTTGTTAATACCAAGTTGCTCTCTTAATTTTGCTTTAATTTCAGAAGTTGAAGGAGAAAAATTCTTTATTACAGCAGGTTTTTTCATGTATTCCTTTTCATAGATATTTGCAATTCCCTCGCTAACCGTTATTACATATTTCAAATGCGGGAAACATAATGTTTCAATGAACTTCCAGACCGATTTTACAAAACCTCTTCCTTTTAACTCAGGTAAACCAGTGAAATATTCATGTGAGTCATACACGAGTGGTATTCTTTTAATTCTGGAGATTAGAAAATTTGGAAGCAGTGTATCAAGGTCATTTGCCACAAGCAGGTCTGATTTATTGAATAAAAGCCAGAAAAAAAGTCTGATATTAAAAAATTTATAAAACAGAAAACCCTTTTTGAAAAGCATCCTGAATCTTACTGTTTTATAAGGAATAAGATTATTATTGCAGCATAAGCCCTTTTTTCTGCCAATTATTGTAATGCTGGCGCCCATTTTTTCGAGAACGCCTGCCATTTTCAAAACCCGCTGATCAAAGCAGATACAGTTGGTTACAGAAAAAGTAACCCTTATTTTTTCCCCTGGTACTGTCATACAGTAAAAATAAAAAAAGGGGCATTAAAAAATGCCCCCGATTTCTGAAATGTCAGAATTATTTAATAATAAGTCTAACAGTCTGTTCCTGTTTTCCTTCGCCTTTCAGTTTTACAAAATAGATACCTGCCGGCTGGTTTTTGAGTTCATAGGTATTGATGCCGTTATAAACTGGAGCAGTCAGAACAACCTTCCCTATCACATTTAATACTGTCATTGTCATGTCGGCATCGGCAACAATATTAAACAGGCCATTTGATGGGTTCGGATACAGGTAAACCTCGCCAGGTTTATGCACAACAATACCTGTTGGGTTAAGTGTGGTAAACGACAACTCGTTACCATAACCATGCCCTTTCGGATTAGTTGCAAGGGACTTGACATAATATGTTGTATTAGGTGTGAGGGAGAACATTACTCCTGTATAATCCTCCCATGAACTTCCGCATCCCAGAACATATCCAGTACCTACAACAGGATCAGGGTTTGTAGAATAGACTAATCCTTTACCGAGGAACGGCAAGCCACCAGTTGATGTAATATTTCCTCCGCTTTTTGCTGTTGTTTCTGTTATCTCTGTAACAGGTTCTGTAGTAAGTTGTGGTAAAGTCAGCTGAGCTCTCCAGAAGCCACCATCTTCGGTGCCAAGTAAAACTCCATAATTATTTGGTATGAATGACGACGGGCGCAATCCCATCACATATCCTTCGTTGTTCCATATCCTTAGCCAGCTCTGGCAATTGTCAACACTCGCATAAACACCAACCGGAGTGACAAAATACCATACGGATCCGTCATGACGCAGAGATTGGCAGTCGAGGTTATACGGAACACTGATTCCTTCAGTTCCAATTTTGTCCCACCCGTTTTGTGTGGTATTGAGTTTATAAAAATTTATCAGGTTAGGCCAGGTCCAGTAATCAATTACCGCAACTACAAATAAATCACCGGTTAAATTGAAACTTGCTATGGCTGAGGGATGCTTACGCCATGCCCATCTGTCTGCCACCATTATCTGAAGATTTGGAGCGTCAAGATTTGATGTTATGTCAGAAAAAGTGTCGCCATTGTTAGTTGATTTGTACACTCTTATCTGACCCGATTTCTCGGCAAAAAGCATCATCAATGAACCATTGCCCTTTATTCCCATTACTCTGTCAATTGACAGAGCACCTATTCCTGTAATATCATTCCATGTTGCTCCCTGGTCGGTTGTATATTTATATGAACCCTGTCCATCCTTATTACCGAAAAAGACTATCGGATTTTCCGAACCATGTCTGCCCACAAACTGTATTATTTCTTCAGATGGAGCTGATGTAACTCTAACCCAGTGTGCTCCGTAATCAGTTGTCTTGAAAAGCTTTACATTATTTTCAAAAGGTGTATCCTTTCCGACCAGATACATAACATTGGGGCCACCAGGAAAGATTGATTCTATCAGATATATACCCATAAAGTTGGGAAGATCCCCGTTATAAGGATTCCATGTAGCACCATTGTCGGTAGTTCTAATCAGACCTTTCAGCTGATTGGGCGACAATGTAAAAATGCTTCCATTAACCTGGCCAACCATAAAATCAAATCTTCCGGCGTCAATATTATTTATGGGTGTCCATGTCTGACCTGTATTATCCGAATAAGCCATCAGATTATTAAAGTATGAACCAATCAGTCTGTTACTCCCGGCTGAAATCATTTCATCTTCAAATATCGGAAAATCAACTCCCGGGTTTGGTACAACTACCCATTTTTCACCGTTGTTGGAAGAGTAGAATAGTTTCAAGAAAATATTGGCAACGCCATCTGTAAACAGGGCTGAAGCAAAAGCATGTCCGCCAAGGGATTGAACGGCAAAAATCTCACCAACAGAATATGGCGGAAATTCTATTCCATCCATCTTCTCTTCCCATGTGTTAGTTCCGAAATTGAACCTGTAAACTTTTTTAACATTATTATGAATAAAGAAAAAATAATCACCTGAAGGATCAGAGGAGAAGTTATCAGCATCCATTTCATAGTTGGCTGGTAACCCTGTAAGACTAAAAAGTCCGATATCAGTACCGTCAGTAGAGAATAAAAAGCTCTCTGGTGAACCATTCTGAGGGTCATATATTATGCCCAGAAACCTGTCATTGAAGCTATGGATTAATTCAATCCATCCGTCACCCTCAAATACCTTTGCTCCATACGACCATGTTATTCCATCATCAGAGTAACAAAGTTTATTTACATTTTTCCCCAATCCGGAATCATAATAATTATAGCCAACAATTAGTCTGTTCTTAATACGACCTATCTGGTTGGGCCATCCTCCGCTAATACCTGTCAGGTCCTGTTTTTTCCAGGATTTGCCATAGTCTGTCGACTTAAAAACATTTCCGTTGGAAACAATCCAGACTTCATTTCTTGGCTGAATAAAAACAATATCGTTTACAGAAAGATTTGTTGTGTCGAGTCCGTCAACCGAATGAACCCACGAGACTCCGTTATCATCAGAACGGTAAACTCCTGCCTGATTCACAAGCAAGACAGAGTTGCCCGTATAAACCAGGTTATTGTATTGAGCTGTACCACTGATGTT
>JAKPDL010000104.1 GCA_029552825.1 Bacteroidota bacterium | reverse complement strand
TCTGTTGATACTGCCAAAGAATCAACAGCATGGCGTGTGGCAGCTGCATTTCAGCTAATTGATGCCAGTGTAGTACTCGAGGGCTCATATCCGGGATGGAAACCTAACATGAAATCACCGATCCTGAAAACAATGGTTAATCTATATAAGTCAAAATTCAATGAAGAACCAGAAGTAAAAGCAATTCATGCCGGACTCGAATGTGGAATTATAGGTGGAGTGTATCCGGGCCTTGATATGATTTCACTTGGACCAACAATAAAATTTCCTCATTCTCCCGATGAAAAAGTGCACATTCCTTCAGTTCAGAAATTCTTTGATTTTCTGTGCGAAACACTCAGGGAGATACCTGCCAAATAAGAATTTAAAGAAAATAAATCTGAGAATTTTAAAGCAGAAGCCTGAAAAATTCAGGCTTCTACTTTTATTTCAACCAGTATGTCATCTTTAACAACATTGGTATTTGGACGGGCGCTTACTTTGATTACGGTACCACTTACTGGTGACTGGATTTCGTTCTGCATCTTCATTGCCTCCAGAACTGCTACAGGCTCTCCGGTGAGCACCTGGCTACCCTCCCTTACCAGCACATCAACAATCTTGCCCGGCATTGGAGCCTTTATGAACTCTTTTTCTTTCTTACCCTTCTGCTTGCTCAGTACCTTAAGTCGTTTATAGCCAAATGGAGTTTCAATTGTAAAAGTGTAACTGATATCATTAAACAGAATCTCGTATTTATTCTGCCTCGACCTTACAACTTCTACAGGATATTTTCTGTTTTTCCATAATATGTATGTGCCGAACTTTTCATCATGCTTCAGTTTTATTTCATATTTACGCTTGCCTATTTTTATGACGTTTTTTAGGGGAAGCGAAAAAACATACTTGCTGTTCTGTGATGAAATGGCGTAAAGTTTGTTGATTTTCGGTTTACCGGTTGTCATAATCTTCAAAATTAGAACTGACTTAGCCTTTTATTAAGAAGCCAGGGATTTATTTCCCGGCTTTCACTGAAATCAAGTTTTATACTGTCTTCACTCAGATTTTCTTCTATAAACAATTTGGTAGCAAGCCATGCTGCTATCATTTCCTCATATTCACTATTATAGTAATATTGGTTCAGCTCATCTATAAAGGAGGTTGTGAAACTGCCATCTATGAATTTCGGATGCCTTACCAGCATTCTGAAGAAGGGAAGTGTTGTCTTGACCCCTTTTATCCAGACTTTATCAAGAGCAAGTTTACATTTTTTGAGCGCATCCCTGCGGTCATGCCCCTTAACAATAAGCTTTGCAATCATTGAGTCATAACTCGGTACAATTACCGAACCTTCTGTAACTCCCGTATCGACTCTAATATAATCTTCGTCGGGCAGACTTAATTTTTCTATTTTACCGGGATCCGGGGCAAAACCTGCCTGAACATCTTCAGCATTTATCCTGCATTCTATGGCCCAGCCATTGATTTTAACGTCGCTCTGTTTAATTTTCAACTCTTCGCCAGCCGCAATCCTTATCTGCTGCTCTATAAGGTCAATTCCTGTAATTTCTTCTGTTACCGGATGTTCAACCTGTATTCTGGTATTCATCTCCATGAAATAGAAATTCCTGTCTGAATCGAGCAGAAATTCAACTGTGCCTGCCGAGTAATACCCGGCAGCACTTGCAAGCTTTACTGCCATCATCCCCATTTCTTCCCTGAGCTTTTCGTCTAATGCACATGATGGGGCTTCCTCAAGAAGCTTCTGATGCTTTCGTTGAATAGAACACTCCCTTTCACCAAGATGGATTATATTTCCTTTTTTATCACCAAGTATTTGAAATTCAATGTGTTTAGGATTTTCTATATACTTTTCAATGAAGACAGAAGGGTCGTTGAATGCTTTTTCAGCCTCCCGGCTCGCTATGATGAACAGCTTCTCCATATCCTCAGGATTCCTCACTATTCTCATTCCCCTTCCGCCACCTCCTGATGCTGCTTTAATAATAACCGGATAACCTATTTTTCCGGCAATTTTTACAGCTTCTTCCTCATTGGCTATATTATCCTGGCTGCCCATAGCCATCGGTATTTTATTGGCAAGAGCTATTTTACGAGCAATTGTCTTATTTCCAATTTTATATATAGAGTCAGGAGAAGGACCTATAAATATTATGCCGTTATCCAGACATTTATCTGCGAAGTATGCATTCTCTGCAAGAAATCCGTAACCTGGATGAATGGCATCTGCATCTGTCTTCTTTGCTATTTCAATTATTCTATCAATGTTGAGAAAAACAGGTATCTCCGATTCATCTTCAGTATTATCGTAAACAATATCTGCATATGAGAGGTACATAGCCGAAGGTTCGACAGCAGTTTTAATTGCAATTGTTTTGATGCCCATTTTCCTCGCAGTCTTCATTATCCTGACCGCTATCTCGCCCCTGTTTGCTATAAGAATTCTCTTTATTTTCTTCATATTTTAACTTAATCTTTTTGTTATACAGAGAGCATAGCTTGCCGTCGATATATTTATTGTTTATTACTTAAAAAACAATTTTATATTTCAGCCATTGATTCCATCTGACCTTTGTCTCTTGCCTTTCTCCTTTTGCCTTTATAATGGCATATTGCCATGTTTTCTGGAGGGCACCTTAACCCATTTATTCCTTAGAGCTTCGAATGCTGATATTATCTTTTTTCTTGTCACAGCCGGGTCAATTACCTCATCAATATATCCAAGCTCATCGGCAATGAAAGGATTTGCCACTCTGTCGCGGTATTTCTTAACCAGTTCCTTTTTCAGTTCAGCCGGGTTCTCTGCTTCAGCAAGCTCCTTGCGATACAATATTGCAACTGCACCGTCGGGGCCCATCACTGCTATTTCTGCTGTAGGCCATGCGAAACTGAAATCACCTCCGAGAGTCTTGCTATTCATAACAATGAAGGCCCCACCATAAGCTTTTCTCAATATAACAGTTATTTTTGGAACAGTTGCTTCACTGTAGGCATAGAGCATCTTGGCACCGTGACGTATAATTCCGTTGTGTTCCTGATCGAGTCCGGGAAGAAAGCCCGGAACATCGGCAAAAGTCAGAATAGGTATGTTGAATGCGTCGCAGAATCTTATAAATCGCGCTCCTTTAACTGATGAGTTGATATCAAGAACTCCTGCTAGCACTTTGGGCTGGTTCGCTACAATACCGATTGTTTTGCCCTGTAACCTTGCGAAGCCGGTAACCAGACTCGGTGCAAAGAGCTCTGCAGTCTCAAAGAAACTGTTACGGTCAACTACCAGATTGATAACATCTCTTACATCGTAGGCTTTATTGGGGTCGTCAGGAACAATATCCCGAAGCTTTTCATTTATATCAGGTGTTGAATTGTCGTATGGAATAGCTGGTGGGTTCTCCATGTTATTTGAAGGCAGGTATGCGAGGAATTTCTTAAGTGCCATTATTGTGTTTTCCTCGTCTTCATAAATCATATGTGCCACCCCACTTTTTCTTACGTGTACTTCTGGACCACCAAGCTCCTCAAATGTAACATCTTCATTGAGAACTTCTTTAACTACGTTTGGTCCTGTAACGAACATAAAACTTGTGTGGTTAACCATAAATACAAAATCTGTCAGGGCAGGGGAGTAGACCGCACCTCCTGCACATGGACCCATAATAACCGATATCTGAGGAATTATGCCGGATGATTGTATGATATTATGGAAAATTGCACCGTATCCGCTGAGGCTTGCCACGCCTTCCTGTATCCTGGCACCGCCCGAGTCAAGCAGTCCAATGATTGGTGCGCCCATCTTGAGAGCCATCTCCTGGATCTTGGCAATCTTTTTTGAGTGCACGAGTCCAAGAGAACCCCCCATGATGGTGAAATCCTGTGCATAGGCAAAAACAAGTCGTCCATTGATTTTTCCATGACCAACAATAACGCCGTCGCCATAAAACTTTTCTACTTTCCCAAATTCCACATTCTGCACAGCTGGGGTCACAAATGCGTCTATCTCTTCAAAGGTGCCTTCGTCAAAAAGTAGATTAATCCTTTCCCATGCGGTCAGTTTACCTTTTGAATGCTGCTTTTCGGCCTGCTTCGGACCGTATTGTTTTTTAAGTGCTTCCTGCCTTTCAAGGAACGCTTTGAAATTCTTTCCTGAAATATCCATATCCGGTTTTTTGTTTA
>JAKPDL010000089.1 GCA_029552825.1 Bacteroidota bacterium | reverse complement strand
AAAGAAAATGTCGATGGAAAATTCAAAGCCATGGTAGTAGCAGGAAGTAAGCTTGCTTGTGAACGATATAAAAGAGCTCTAGATGGGCATCTGCCTGAGGAATATTCCGAGGTGGTAATAACAACTGAAGGAGACAGGAGGGCTGCTATTCAGAAACTCGTCACTGAATCAAGAGAAAGATACGGACATCTTGATCCAGAGAGCATTCGAAAGAGAATAGTGACAAATTTCAAAGAAGAAGAATACCCCAAAATTCTCATCGTCACCGAGATGCTTCTTACTGGCTTTGATGCACCCAATCTTCAGGTCATGTACCTCGATAAACTTCTTAAAGAACCCAGGCTGTTACAGGCTATAGCCAGGACAAATCGGCCATACAAAGACATAAAAGAAGCGGGTCTGGTTATCGACTATGTGGGCATTCTCAAAGAGTTCAAAAGAGCTCTTGAAGCTTATAGCTTGGGAGATATAGAAAGAGTTCTTCTCGATTATGAAGGCCTGAGAGAAGAATTCGGCAAGACGATCAGAGATATTCTGACTGTCTTTCAAGGCCTGCGGAGAGATTATGAGCGAGACACTCTGCTTAGAGCCATTGAAATTCTAACCTCGGAAGATAAGGAAAAAGAATTTGTCGAAAAATATAAAAAATTACGGAAACTCTTTGAGCTGTTAGGACCGCATGAGGTCAGGCTAAATCATCTTGAGGATTATAAATGGCTATCAGCCATTTACACTTACTACCTGAAGGTTGTTATCCAGAGGCCGGTTGACGAAGCTCTGGTTCAGAGATTTTATGATAAAACCGTTCAGTTCATTCACAAGGCAACAGAAATAGAAAAACTCGAGGATTTACCGGTGATTGAATTTGATGAAAATTATCTCCAGAGGCTCGAGGAAAAAGTGAAGAACCGAAAAGAAAGAGCCGCTAATATGCTTTTCACCCTTAACAGATTTATTCTCGTTGACCGACACCGAAATCCTGTTTATGAATCTCTGGCCGATAAGGTTGAGCGGCTGCTAAGTATGT
>JAKPDL010000044.1 GCA_029552825.1 Bacteroidota bacterium | reverse complement strand
CCCGTTCCTCCTTCAGCTTTTACCACTCCTGCCACGTAATCCTCTATATCGCAGATGTTTATCAGCAAAATAGTTTCCATATCCGGAATACAATGAAGATCACCTGAATAGATGTAATTCTGCTTGCTGCCGTTGTTAAGATTTAATGTAAACAAGTCTCTCCCTGAGGCTGACGTAAAAAAGACCGAATCAGCCAGTAAAGCTCTGCTGCCTGATATCTTAATGGCTAATCTTCCGTTGTATTCCATCATCACAACCGTTTCACCGGTTTTTATCTCACGGGAATAACCCGGGAATAGTATCATATTGTAATTGCCGGTTTCTACCGAGAAGAACAGAAGGTCTGTTTCTGTTTCAGAAAAAAGACGAATCCTTATCTTTGAAGGAATGGTATCTTCCGAAAAAAGGTCAAAAGGACAAAAAAGTATCAATGCTGTGGCCAGCATAAAACTTAAAATTTCCTTTTTTATTCTCATGTCAGGACTACTTTAATAGACAGGCAACCATTTCGGAAGCCGTACGCTCCGAAGCTCCTGCCGGACCGAGCATTTTTTTCAGTTCCCTGTAATCGGCAAGCATCCTCTCCCGTTCTTTCCCACCCGGCAATATTTCTCCAAGTGATTCAACAAGGTTCTTTTCAGTAAGCAGGAACTGGATAAGTTCTCTGACCACCTCCCTGCCCATTATCAGGTTTACAAGGGAAATATGCCTGACCTTAACCAGATGCCTTGCTATTGCAAATGATATAGCATCGCCTTTATAGCATACAACCTGTGGAACATCAAACAGAGCTGCCTCGAGTGTTGATGTTCCTGATTTAACAAGCGCTGCAACCGAAACTGAAAGAAGGTTGTAGGTGCTGTCATACAGAATCTTTACAGGTACATTTCCAATAATCTCTTTATAAATCTGCCGGCTAACAGTTGAAACCCCTGCAATTACGAAATTATATTCCGGGAAATGGTCAATTACCTTAAGCATTTCGGGCAGGATATATTTTATTTCATGTTCCCTTGAGCCTGGCAGGATAGCAATCACCTGACGATCATCCAGCTCCATCTCTTTCCTTATATCCCTTCTCAGTTCATCCTGCTTTTCTTTCCATTTTTCAATTTCGTCAACAAGAGGGTTGCCGAAGTATTTTACTTCAATTCCGTGTTTTGCATAGAATTCCACTTCAAATGGCAAAATCACGAACATGCGATCGGTAAATCTCCTGATCTTCTTTACCCTTGACTCGTTCCATGCCCATAGTTTCGGCGAAATGTAATAGAACACCCTGAAGCCTGATGATTTTGCAAATTCTGCAATTTTCAAATTGAAGCCGGGGTAATCTATCAGGATAACAACATCGGGTTGGTATTCGATGATATGTTTTTTACAAAGTAAAATGTTTCGCAGGATTATACGGAGGTTAAGCAGCACATTCACGAAGCCCATTATGGCATGAGCGCGATAGTGCATAAGAAGTTGGGCACCGGCTTCATGCATTTTATCACCTCCCCAGCAGCGGAATTCTGCTCCGGGGTCAGCCTTCAGGATACCCCTGATAAGGTTTGCTCCATGAAGATCTCCCGAAGCCTCTCCTGCTACAAGAAAATATTTCATAACGGGACAATCTTGTTTACAAGCATAACCAGTACCCAGAAAATTGTTGCACCGAGCATTCCGCGGGCAGACTTCAGCATGTCGGCCCGGTTAAATACAAAAAACAAAATCACATCGGGAATAACGCAAATCGTTATGCCGTGAGTCATAAAACCTCTTCTCAGTATTTCAAAATAATAATCCAGAAGTGTCTGGTTTTTGGAAGTAAAAAGAAAAATGAGCAGTGCTATTAAAAAAGGCAGGATTATTCCGGGTATGAATCCTGTTAAAAATTTATCGTATTTAAGGTATTTATTCATTTTGAGTTGTTAAACCATTTCTCGAGTTCGTTGATGAAGGCATGAGCTGTCATATCAACCTGAATGGGGACTATTGACACATAGTTATTTGCAAGTGCCCATTCATCGGTATCAGTGGCGTCGGGTTCACGGTTAACAAAATATCCGGTAAGCCAGTAATATGTTTTGCCCATGGGATCTTTCCTTTTTTCGAATTCTTCTTTCCAGCTACCTTTTGCCTGGCGACATACACGTATACCTCTTATTTCATTTTCGGGTACAGAAGGTATATTAACGTTAAGGCAGACGCCTTCGGGGAGCCTGTTGTGAGTTAAAGAATTAAGTATTATCCTGATATATTTCTTACATATAGTAAAATCGGCACCTGAAGAGAAATCGTTAAGTGAAAAACCGACCGATTGGATATTGTAAAGGCAGCCTTCGAGGGCTGCCGCCATTGTGCCTGAATAGAGGACACTTACCGAAGCATTTGAACCATGATTTATGCCTGAAAGAAGCCAGTCGGGCATGCGCTCCGTGAGCTGGTTTATTGCAAGTTTTACACTGTCGGTGGGAGTACCGTTACAGGTGTATATCCGGTGTTTTTCATTTTCTTCCAGCAGTTTGACACGAATAGGGTTTTTGACCGTCAGTGCCTGCGACATGCCCGACATACTTTCCATGGTCGAAATGAGAACAACCTTTCCGAATTCTTCGGCTATTTCAAGCAATGTGCGCAATCCTGCAGCATACAATCCATCATCGTTTGTTATGAGAATAAGTCTATCGCCCTGTTCAACAACCATATTAAGCTATTTGCATGCAAATATATTCAAATCCTGATGACTCACAGAATAAACTTTTACCAAATCCTTTATCTTTTTTTAAAATTCTTACTTTTGCAATCTTGTAAAACATTATTTCAATTTTTGAGATGAAAATTTCATACAACTGGCTAAAAGAGTATTTACAGATAGACCTTGATCCACACGATGTTGCAGAAATACTTACCAATACAGGGCACGAAATAGAAGAGACTGAGGAATGGTATTCTGTTGAAGGCGGTTTAAAGGGAATAGTGATTGGAGAAGTTTTGTCGTCGCAGAAACATCCCGATGCCGACAGATTAACTGTGAATATAGTGGACGTTGGCGGTGAGAGGCCACTTACTATTGTATGCGGTGCACCTAATGTGGCAGCAGGGCAAAAAGTACCTGTAGCGCTGCCAGGTTCATTCATATTCAAAGGTGATGAAAAAATTGAGATAAAGACATCAAAAATAAGGGGGCAGATTTCGGAGGGAATGATATGTGCCGAAGATGAAATCGGTATGGGCACATCGCATGAAGGTATTATGGTTCTTTCAGCTGATGCAAAACCGGGAACTCCAGCCGCAGAATATTTCGGAGTTGAAAAAGATTTTGTCTTTACTATTGGTTTCACCCCCAACCGTATCGACTGTGCTTCCCATATTGGACTGGCACGTGACCTTGCTGCATATCTTGCTGTGAACAGGGGCATGGACATCAGACTTAAGATGCCTTCAATTGAAAGTTTTAAACCGGAAAACAGCCGGGAAACTTTCGAAGTAATAATTGAAAATACTAGAGACTGTCCGAGATATACCGGTGTTAATATATTTGACGTAAAAGTAGCTGAATCGCCGCAATGGCTGAAAAACAGGCTCAGAGCTGTCGGGCTAAGTCCGATAAACAACGTGGTGGACATAACAAACTATGTGCTGTATGAATGCGGGCAGCCGTTGCATGCTTTCGATGCTGATATGATAACAGGTCAAAAAGTTATTATAAAAAACCTGCCCGATGGTACAAAAATGACTACACTCGATAATGTTGAACGGGTATTATCTGCTAAAGATCTCATAATATGCAATGAATCTGAAGGTATGTGTATTGCAGGCGTTTTCGGAGGTCTGAAGTCGGGAGTTACAGAAGCAACCAGAAATGTTTTTCTCGAAAGTGCATATTTCAATCCGGTATCCATCAGGAAAACTGCTAAAAGGCATAGCCTGAATACTGATGCATCTTTCAGGTTCGAAAGAGGTGCAGATCCGGAGATCACGGTATGGGCATTGAAAAGAGCTGCCACTCTTATCAGGGATATAGCCGGTGGAAAACTACTTGCAGATATACGCGACGTCTATCCGGTAAAAATACCGAACCCTGTAATAACTATATCATGCGACAGGATTAACCGGCTTATTGGCAAAGACCTGCCATACGATAAAATAAAGAAAATTATTTCCCTGATGGACATTAAAATCCTTTCTGAAAATCTTCCGGAAATGAAAATTGAGATACCTGCCCGGAAAGTTGACGTTCAGAAGGAGGCTGATGTAACTGAAGAGATACTCAGGATTTACGGATACGACAATGTTGAAGTCGGGAATCACGTTAATTCAACACTTTCCTATACTGAAAAACCCGACAGGCACAAGCTGATGAACCTGGTTTCCGAGATGCTCTCGGCTAATGGTTTTTCAGAAATAATGTGCAATTCGCTTGTACCTGCGTCATGGTTCGAAAACAATCCCGATTTCGACTCAACAAAACTTGTTAAGCTGGCCAATCCGCTCAGTTCCGATCTGAATGCCATGAGGCAATCATTACTTCCCGGAGGACTGAGCACCATAGCAAGAAACATAAACAGGCAGAATTATGATTTGAAACTTTTTGAATTTGGTAATTGTTACTTTTTTAATAATACTACCGGAGTCAAGCGAGTTGACAGGTATTCTGAGAGAATGAGCCTTGACCTTTTTATGACAGGTAACAGGGCAAAACATACCTGGAACTCACCAAAAACTCCTGCCGACTTTTTCTATATGAAATCTTTTACCGAGATGGTTCTCCAGAGGACAGGCCTCGATGCTGACTCACTTAAACAGGCAGAAAGCGAAAAAAGTTATTTTACCGAATCACTTGTATATCTTGTTAATGGCAAACCTGTTGCCGAAACTGGTAAAATTTCGCCTTCTTACCTTAAGAAATTCGAGATTGAGCAGGACGTTTATTACAGTCACATTGATTGGGATTACCTGCTGGAAGTGATAAAAAACAATGCTATAACCTACAGGGAGCTGCCAAAGTTTCCATGGGTTAGAAGGGATCTTGCCCTGCTCATTGACAACCATGTGAGGTTCAGTCAGATAAGAGAGTTAGCTCTCAGCACCGAAAAGCAATTTATTAAAGACATCTGCCTGTTTGATGTATATGAAAGCGAGTCACTGGGAAAAGACAAGAAATCATATGCGGTGAGCTTTATTCTTCAGGATGAACATAAAACACTTACTGACAAACAGATAGACAGGATAATGAACAATTTAATAAAAGCATTTGAAAAAGAGCTGGGAGCCACAATCAGGAAATAGTATGAAAACGAACAGATTATCAGTAGTTAAGGGCGACATAACAGAGATGTATGTGGATGCTATTGTGAATGCAGCCAACAGGTCACTTCTTGGTGGCGGCGGGGTTGACGGTGCCATTCACAGAGCGGCAGGGCCAGGTCTACTCGAAGAGTGCAAAAAGCTAAACGGATGCGAAACCGGGCAGGCAAAAATTACTGCAGGATACAATCTGAAGGCAAAATATGTTATCCACACGGTTGGCCCTATCTGGAGAGGAGGAATTGCGGATGAACCAGAACTGCTTGCATCGTGCTACCAGCAGTCGCTTGCCCTTGCAAAAAAATACAAGATTAAGACAATCGCCTTCCCGGGTATCTCAACAGGTGTTTACGGTTTCCCTAAAGATCTTGCTGCACTCATTGCTGTAACTGAGGCAAAACGGTTTATCCTGACAAATAAAATTCCAGAAAAAATAATATTTGTAGCATTCGACGACGAAAACTTTAAAATATACAAAAAACTCCTTGGGGAGGAATGAAACAGGTTAAAATATCCCTCAGCAGGTATTTTTCTTTTGTAAAATTCAGCCATACTGTCTTTGCACTTCCATTTGCAATTTCGGGGTATTTTCTTGCAATATCCCGTGAAGAATACAGTTTCAGTCTGCGAATACTTCTTCTGGTTGTTCTGTGTATGGTCTTTGCCCGCAATGCTGCTATGGGATTCAACAGATATGCCGACGAAAAATTTGATGCAATGAACCCCAGAACAGCGTCAAGGGAAATACCGGTTGGCATAATCAGTAAAAAATCGGCACTGATATTTGTGGTTATCAACTCAATTCTTTTCATTATTTCGGCTGGTCTGATAAACAGACTGACACTCATTTTGTCACCTGTTGCACTTTTCATAATTTTAGGATACAGCCTCACCAAACGATTTACTGTTTTATGCCATTTCATTCTCGGGCTCAGTCTAAGCCTTGCACCTACCGGGGCATATATTTCTGTAACAGGAAGATTTGACCTCCTGCCTGTAATCTATTCATTTATTGTACTTACATGGGTTAGCGGTTTCGATATTATTTATTCACTCCAGGATGACGAATTTGACCGTTCAATGAACCTTCATTCTATTCCTGCACTCACTGGAAGAAAAAAAGGATTATCGATTTCCATGATTCTTCACGTGTTAACAATACTTTTTGTTATTGCGGCAGGAATTGCCGGCAGGTCAGGAATCCTTTTCTGGGCAGGTGCGGCAATTTTTATATTGCTGCTTATTTACCAGCATATCATTGTCAGACCGCATGACATAAGCAGGGTAAATTTAGCCTTTGCCACAACAAACGGTATTGCCAGCATAATATTTGCCATTTTTGTTATTACAGATTTGTTTGTTAAAATTTAATTTTTCCATATTTATAAAAAATGCTATTAAAAATTTTTATTACTTGGCTGAATAATTAAAATTTTTCAATCATGAGTGATATCACTATCAAGGAGGTAAAGACAAGAAGAGATCTGAAAGAGTTTATCTATCTTCCTGAAGAGGTGCACAAAAACAACAAAAAATGGTTACCTCCAATTTATCAGGATGAGTGGGATCTGTACAATCCTGAAAAAAACAAGTCGTTCAATCATTGTGATACAGTAATGTATCTGGCATACCGTAACGGTAAGCCTGCAGGAAGGGTAATGGGTATAATACACAGGTTGTACAATCAGATTCATGATGAAAAGCATGGCCGGTTTGCGTTTATGGAATGTTATGAAGACCAGGAAGTTGTTCATGCACTACTGCAAAAAATTGAGCAATGGGCAAAAGAAAAAGGCATGACAAAAGTTGTGGGTCCTCTTGGTTTTTCTGATAAAGATCCGCAGGGTTTTCAGATTGAGGGCTTTGAATATCCCCCTTTTCTTGCAGCAGCCACAAACGCCCCTTACCTGCCTTTGATGGTAGAAAAAGAAGGATATATAAAAAAGGTCGATCTTGTCAACTATCTGACTCCCGTTCCTGATAAACTCCCTGAGATATACCAGCGGGTGCTGGAAAGGTTTAATCTACTGGAAACATTTGAAGTAGTGGAATTTAATTCAAAAAGGGATTTGAAGCCTTACATAATACCGGCACTTGAGCTGATGAATCAAACCTACAGTGAAATATACGGTTATGTGCCGCTTGACGATCATGAGAAAAAAGATCTTGCCAATAAATATTTACCTATTCTTGATCCTCGTTTCATCATTATGATCAAGGCAGGTGAAGAAGTAATAGCTTTTGCAATAGCTGTACCGGACATGAGTGATGGTATCAGAAAAGCAAAGGGCAAGCTCTTTCCGTTCGGTTTTATTTATATTCTGAGGGAGCTGAAGCAGTCGAAAAGTCTTCTGACACTTCTGGGAGGAATAAAGAAAGAGTATCGCGACCAGGGTCTGGATGTAATTCTTGCTCTGAAACTTTATGAGGCTGCAATAAAATACGGTATGGAATACTGTAACAGTCACCTTATCCTTGAGACTAACACCAAGATGAGGGCTGAATTCGAGAGGGTGGGTGGTCGTATATCGAAAAAATTCAGAATCTATCAGAAAGATCTTGTCTGAATAGAGCTTTCTCCTGACAACCCTCAAAACCTGAACACAAACGAAAGACCCAGCAATTCCTTGAATTGAATCCGGGCACTCTTTTTTGGTTTACCATCAGGACCAATAACAGGTGAACCATCCTTGTTCTTAACAATTGTTTTTGTGTCGTCGTCAAAAATAAAATGTGTATTGAATCTCAGGTCGGTAAACCAGTTAAGTTTTACCTGTGCAATCATTTCCCAGTCGATATCAATATTCTGCGGTTTATGAATATAGTTGGTAAAGAGCTGCAGTCT
>JAKPDL010000040.1 GCA_029552825.1 Bacteroidota bacterium | reverse complement strand
AGAAGATATTCACTCAAACATCCTAAAATCCTGCCTGCCAGTAAACTTTTTCTGGATACAATTGTGAGTCCCAATGCGCAATATTCTAATTCCACGGCTAGATGAATATGCATACCGGGGGGAGAGTTTATGCTGCGCAAGCGACACTACCGCCGGGCCTCTCCGGGTAGTATCTTTTCATTTGTTATCCTGGTTTTCATTTTACTTCTCCTTGTTGAAGGGCTGCTGACAATTCAGCGGAGAATAGCTCCTGCCATCCTGGC
This sequence comes from Bacteroidota bacterium, assembly GCA_029552825.1. GTDB lineage: Bacteria > Bacteroidota > Bacteroidia > Bacteroidales > VadinHA17 > LD21. The sequence continues at coordinate 902 of JAKPDL010000040.1, read as the reverse complement.
TGCCGCAGTGATGGAATGTGACGGAATTGCTACCATGGCTATTAACAGGGTTATTTTGGATGAAGTAATTCCTACCGTGAGCTATAAAGATCTGCTTATTGTGGAAAAGGATGAAACCGGTAAAATAGTAATGGCTCAGGTAAATACCGTGGAGATAAACAGGATCATGGCTTTAACAACGGCTGCAACCGGGCAGGCGGTAACCAATATTAGCGAACGTGAAATAAAGATTCCTCTTGGGAAAATAAGCGGCCTCTATTACCTGGCCTCATATGGACCTAAAATCCCGGTAAGAATGAAGCCTATGGGCCGGGTAAACACGGTGGTATTTGATAAGTTTGAAGATGCGGGAATTAACCAGACCCGTCATAAAATTTATCTGCAGGTAATTACAGAGGTGCAGATTATCATTCCCCTGATTGAAGAATCTATCGAAGTATTTACCATGATGCCTTTGGCCGACACAATATACATTGGTGAGGTCCCAGAAACCCTGATTAATTTGTCTTTTCCCGGCCAAGCCGGAGACTCCGATATTAGGTAAAATTCTGTGAATCAAGGTTTGATTAATTGCGTTTCCCAGGACTGCTTTTTTTATCCGAATTTGTTTAACTTGTATAGTATAAAATGAAGCCGTTGCCCGTATAATGAAAAAAATATCGATTTCTACTAAAGTTATTCGACAACATGTTTTAACGGCCTTGACAGACATAAAACCCTGTGCTAAGATAATCGTTGCTCGCAGGGAGCGGTTAAAGGTTTGTTCTTTGAAAGTTGAATAGGGTAAGGATGGTCCAGCGGGTTCTTTATCTTTATGGTGAGGATCTTGTGAGAGAGCCAAGATTTTAAGGTGTAAACTGGAGAGTTTGATCCTGGCTCAGGACGAACGCTGGCGGCGTGCC
>JAKPDL010000038.1 GCA_029552825.1 Bacteroidota bacterium | reverse complement strand
TCTTAACAACGGCAGCAAGCAGAATTACATCTATTCAGGTGATCTTCATTGTATTCCGGATATGGAAACTATTTTGCTGATAAACATCTGCGATATAGAGGATTACGTGGCAGGAGTGGTAAAAGCTGAAGGAGGAACGGGAAAGAGTGAAGAGTATTTCAAGACACAGGCGGTTATAACACGTACCTATACATACCGTAATTTTAAACGGCATATTACTGACAGATACAATCTTTGTGACGGCACTCATTGTCAGGTTTACCGGGGCATTTCTGCAGACAGTATAATTAACAGTGCTATGCACCATACAGCAGGCAGGGTTATAGTTGATACCGACAGTATACTTATTATCTCCGCTTTTCATTCCAACTGCGGAGGTGAAACTTCACCGTCAGAATATGTGTGGGTTATTTCAGTTCCATATCTCACCAGTGTGAAAGATCCTTATTGTACCTCTTCCCCTAATGCTATATGGGAAAAAAAGGTCAGTGTGAGGGAATGGAAAAACATCCTGACTGCTAACGGATATACTGATGGCACAGAAAATTCTTCACAGTTTACTTTCAGTCAGAACTCCAGGACTATGCACTATACTACAGGTTCATTCAGGATTCCGTTTTATGTACTGAGAAATGCTCTGGGACTCAGGTCGGCATGGTTCTCGGTTTATGATGCTGGCGACTCTTTGATTCTTAAAGGAAGAGGCTACGGGCATGGTGTGGGCTTGTGCCAGGAGGGTGCAATGGTAATGGCCAACAAGGGAATTAATTATGAGGATATTATAAAATTTTACTATCCCGATACCCGAATAATAGATATAAGAAGCGCAAAGATGCCGGTCGAAATTAAAAAGTAATATTCATTTAAGGTAATTGACTATTTTTGCTTTTCATTTGCAAAATCATGTTTGCAATCTTCAGAAAGGAAATAAGCGGCTTTTTCAGTACTCTCACAGGCTACCTGGTGATAATTGTGTTTATGCTTGTGAACAGCCTCTTTATGTGGATATTACCCGGTGAATGGAATATCCTGGAAAGCGGCTATGCCAGCCTCGACACACTTTTTCAGCTTTCCCCGTGGATTTTCCTTTTTCTGGTTCCTGCCATTACAATGAAAATGATATCAGAAGAGAAGAGGCTTGGAACTATTGAACTTCTTTATTCCAGACCTGTTACAGAACGTGAAATAGTGTACGGAAAATTCTTTGCTTCTGTGGCTCTTGTTTTCCTTGCCCTCCTTCCATGTGTGATTTTTTATGTAACGATATATATTGCCGGCGAAACCCCGGGCAACCTTGACAGGGGAGGAACATTCGGCTCATTTCTCGGATTATTCTTTCTTGCATCAATATATGCTTCTGCAGGTATCTTTGCTTCGTCACTTACTTCAAACCAGGTTGTGGCATTCGTGGTATCAGTCTTTATTTGCTTCTTCCTGTTTGCTGGTTTTGATTCTTTTGCATATTTGCCCGGACTGAAAAAAGTTGACGAATTTGTATCCCTTCTTGGGGTTAATGAACATTACAGGTCGATGAGCAGAGGTGTTATCGACTTCCGGGATCTGGTATATTTCGCGACTGGAGCAGTTATATTCAATGAAGCATCAAGGCTTTCATTACTTTCAAGAAAATGGAAGAGAAGAAGCTGAAAAATATTTTTAAAAATGATGTACGGCTTAAGAGCTGGGCTGATTTTCTTATAATCAGCATTGCAGCTTTGCTGATTGCCGCTGCGTCGGGTTTTATTCGCCTCCGTATTGACCTTACCGAAGACAGACGCTATTCGCTTTCGGAACAGACCAGAAAGATACTGGGAGGACTTAAGGAAGACATCTACATACAGGTTTTCCTTGAAGGAGAGATGCCTGTTCTTTTCAAGAAACTGCGAAGGTCGGTAAGGGAATTGCTGGATGAGTTCAGAATAGCATCACACCGCCGGATTGACTACGAATTCATTAATCCTGCAGAAGGAAGCGATCCGGCTGCAAGGGAGAAATTTCAGGAAGAACTGATAGCAAAGGGTATCTCACCGGTAAATGTTATGATGAAAGACAGGGAGGGAGGTTCGAGCCAGAGACTCATTTACCCGGGGATGATTATAAATTATAACAATGCTGAAGTTCCTGTCAACTTTCTTAAAAATAACCCCGCCCTCTCACCCGAAGTTAACCTGCTTCATTCAGCCGAAGGACTTGAATATGAACTCATACAGACTATCCGGACACTTACAGCCGACACTGTTTATAAAATTGCTTTCATCGAAGGTCACGGCGAAGTGCCTGAGATTGAAGTTGCCGACCTTGTCCTTCATCTTGCAAAATACTTTACCGTCGACAGAGGTGCCCCGGGAGGAAAACCCGGAATTCTGGATAATTATGCAGCAGTGGTTGTTGCAGGTCCTCTGAAAAATTTTGATGATAAAGACCTGTTTGTGATTGACCAGTATATAATGAAAGGGGGAAGGGTTCTGTGGCTTTATGAGGAGGTTGATGTCAATGCCGATAGCCTTGTTTACGGCGAGACGGTGGCACTTTATAAACCTGCAGGTCTGCAGGAGATTCTTTTTAAATATGGTGTCAGAGTCAACCCTGTGCTTGTACAGGACCTCGAATGCATGCTCATCCCCGTTAAAGTCATTACAGGAGGAACACAACAGCAGTATGTCCCGGTACCATGGGTTTACTACCCACTCCTTGTGCCATCGCCCACCCACCCGGTTACCCGCAACCTTAACAGGGTTATCGGTAAGTATGTCAGCTATATAGACACGGTGGGGAGGGATCCTGAAATTAAAAAGGAAATCCTGCTCACAACAAGTCCCCGCACAAGAACTGTGAGCCCGCCTGTGTATATAACACTGAAAGATGCCGATAGGTTACCCGACGAGAGCCTTTTCAGCAAGTCGCACCTGCCTGTGGCAGTACTCCTTTCAGGGAAGTTTAAGTCTGCCTTCAGAAACAGGATAGTTGCAGGCCTGACAGATAATGGCAATTATAAAACTATTAACGAGAGCAAGCCTGCTAAAATGATAGTTATAGCCGACCGCGATATAATCCGGAACGAGGTGAGAAGAACCGCCTCCGGTGAGATGCATCTTCCACTCGGACAAGACAGGTATACCATGCAGACTTTCGGCAACAGGGATTTCCTTATCAATTGCATTAATTATCTTACAGATGACATCGGACTGATGGAGCTGCGCTCACGCGAACTCAAACTTAGACTTCTCGACAAAAAATTAATAAGTGAAAAAAGAATTCTGATACAGGCTGTAAATACCTGTGGACCTGTTTTGCTGATTATTGCAGGAGGAATTCTTTATACCCTGTTCAGAAGGAAAATGTACGTAAGAAAATGAGGAGGAATAATAATCTTGCAACATATTCAGCCATCATTCTTGTCTGTGCAGCTGCATTATTCATGCTTTTCAGGCAGAGGGTTCCATTCGGCAGGGGCAATACAGACTTTGCCGTTGACGGGAAAACGGAAATAACCAGAGTTGTTTTTTTTGAAAAGGATATGAAACTTGTTCTTTCAAAAAATAGTGAAAATGAATGGATTGCAGGCAAAAATGTTCCGGCTAGAGATGAAGCAG
>JAKPDL010000026.1 GCA_029552825.1 Bacteroidota bacterium | reverse complement strand
TCTCTTAATTCATCTGTTAAATTTAAAATTCGCACAATTATTCTGGAATTATCAATTTCCTTAATCTGCCTTACTCTTCTGAACATGAAGAACAACCATTTTGCAGACGGTCTCTGAGTTGGTTTTCCTTTTTGATCCCGGATTTTTTTCTTCTCAATTTTTAAAGTCTCGCGAACTACCCACTCTGTGAACGAATATACAAGAAGGCATAGAACCATTATCATGGATAAGGCTGCAACACGATTTGAATTTTCCAGATAAACCTCGGATGCGTGAAACGAATTCCCCTTTATGAACCTGAATCCTCTCTCAACGGCGTTTTGTTCCTTATAATATTCAAGACAGGTGTTTGGATCGACATTCGTATCATTACTAGCGAGAATAAACCGACCCATCATTGCGTGTTCTTTTTGAATAACCTCCTGGTTTAGCGCTAATTTGCAGGAGACATAATACCATTTCTCAAGAACCTCACCCTTTTTTGGTCTTCCAACCTTACCCGACTTTTTTTTGTTATCACACTTTATTTCAATATCAGAAAGGATGTATCGCTTATGCTTTGACATCCATCTTTCTACGGCAAGACGTGCATCATTTCCACAGGCAAACCCGTTGACCAATGATTTATTCAGGGCAGTCTGACTTGTCGCCAGTTTCTCCTCAATTTTTTCAATATCACGTTTGATGCTGGCTTTATGTCGCTCTTCAGAGTGGAATAAAAACCATTTTTGATCGATCCCACCATACTTGCTATCGAATGCAGCATACTTATACCGGGCATCAGAACACGGAATCCACTCAACGTCAGATTTGAGGATAGTTTTTGCCTCCTTTATAGTTTCAGGAACATGAGTGATCCAGTAACAGTGAGTACTGAGTTCCTCAACCATTTTAGCGGCGTAAAGGGCTGAATCAGCCATATGGTAAACCTTCTCCTCGGTATTTAAATTCTTACGAACTTCCTGAATGGTTCGAATTAATGTCTTTTTATCTGAGGCATTACCGGATAAAGGCTCCATAAAAACCGGAATACCTCGTTGATCAGGTACTAAACATAGGACCAACTGTTTCAAATCATTGCGGTGATCTTTTGAATGCCCTCGGACCAGCTTAATCAGACGAGTATTTAGTTCTTGATCAGTGCGACAAGAAGCGGTAAATCAGATTGCTACCCCGGTTTAAACCCGGCAATGCCATCCAATCCATTCTGGGTGTCCCTACCTGCACGTGCGTGTTTAGCAACAAACGGGTGCGAAGCTGCAGGGACAACGTGGTGACTCCCATA
>JAKPDL010000008.1 GCA_029552825.1 Bacteroidota bacterium | reverse complement strand
AATCGCCAAAAATATTTTTTGTTTTTTATTCAATACATTGTTGTTATTCCAGGTTACATTTTGGCTTTTATGAAAGTGAACAAAATAAGATTAAGAACTATTGGAAAGCCTCATGTTGATTAATTATGGTTTAATTGAGGGAAAAGTACTATTTAAACTCTTAAGATCTGTTTTGGATTAAGACATTAGGCCCCGGATCTGCCGGGGTTTCTTGTTTTCTACTATTACATAGTTGTTTCCTTTGAGTAGGCCATTTACCTCTTATTTACATGGACCATTGATATCAATCTCTTTTAGAAATGTTACCAGAAATGAAAAAAGAACCCGGATGAACCTTTTGATCATCCGGGTTTGCAGGGCCTACGTTCTGAACGAACCATTGTTCAGGGCGAACATCAATTAAGGACGAGATCTGACGGCATTGGATACCGATGTCTGCTAAAACCTGTGGTTTGGGAGTGGAGAAAAGGCCCGTTCATACGAGGAGTTGCAGCTTTCACATAAATTATTCCTGATATCATCTTATGCCTTTTGATTTTAAATTTTCTATCCCAATTTTAAAAACAGGCGGGGACAAAAATTTTATCAAATACAATTTTTTAATAACAAACTTTTAAACATTCTTTAACACATACGACATAAGATAATAATCAAAAATTAGCGGATAACCTTCCTGCCTCAGCTCTTTGATGTGGCGTTTGACAGTTCTTTCGCTAATTTCGAACCGGCGCGCCAGGTCGGCGGGGTTACCGGCAGCTTTGAGACGGCAAAGATGCAAAATTCTGCTCTTTAGCATAGCTTTTTCATGCTTTGTCATAGGATTCAATTTTAAAAATTAGACATTGACTTTGTCATTTAAATATAATAAAAAGGGCTAAATTTCAAAAAGAAATCAATAAAAAAATCAAAAAAAATGAATTTTTCTTAGTCTTTAGAAATCAAAAATTTAGAAAGGTAATGTGAGATATTTCACAAAAAAGAAAATTAGCAGGCAATATTTTCCTGAAAAATCAGAGTGTCCCGGCAAAAAAGGAGCAGTCAGTTAATGTCCTTTCTTCCTGTATTTATTATAAAAACATCCATATCCGGGAGCTTATGCCTCAGTTCATAGAGCCGCGAAAGATTTACCACCCCAATAACATAATTGCATGTATTACTGTGATATTGTTCAGATATTTCCTCGAAATTGAAAAGCTCCCTGTCGTTTTCATTCTTATAACGCAGGTATATTTCGATTCTGAAATCGCGGGTATAGTTCGTCACTGTACCCTGAAGGTACTTCTTATACTCATACCGGTATCCGTACGAAAGAGCGGAGATATCTGACAGCACTGCGCTTCCTGTTGCATGACCACCAGCACCTTTGCCGCTGAAAAACTGTTTGTCGGCAAATGCAGCCTCAGTTATTATTCCGTTATACTCGTAGTCGACATTATACAGATATTTATCGGATGAGATAAACCGCGGGAGAACATAACTCGTGATTGTGTTATCGTTTGTTTTTCCCACATAAGGAACAAGCTTAATTTTAAATCCTTTCTCCTTTGCATAACGGATATCAAATTTTGAAATATTCCTTATCCCATAGTGGAAGACCTCCTCAGGTTCTAGGAAAAGCCCATAGGCATGGCAGGTTATGATGCATAATTTAAATTTTGCATCAAAACCATCAATATCGAGAGATGGGTCTTTTTCTGCATAGCCAAGTTCTATTGCTTCATTCAATGCCTGTGAAAACGGTATATTTTCATTATGCATTTTGGTAAGAATATAATTTGTGGAACCGTTAAGTATTCCTCTTAAGGAATGAAGCAGTTCGTTATCATAATATTCTTCCAGATTTCTTATTATGGGGATGCTTGCACCGGCAGAAGCCTCGTAAAGAAACGATACATTATATTTTGTCTGCATCTCAACAAGCTCTCTGAAATGATTGGCAATCATTGTTTTGTTGGCAGATACAACATGTTTGCCTCGTTTCATTGCTCCGGTTACTATTTCATAGGCAGCATCAGGATCGTTGATGAGTTCAACAACAAGATTTATTGAATCATCATTCAGGATGTCGTTCCTGTTGAAGGTGAAATGCTCCATCGGAATTCTTCTCTTTTTTAAAGGATCTTTTACACAGATCCTTACAATATCGGCTTTAAAACCGCAACTGCTGTTAAGCACATCGTGAAGGCCCTGCCCCACGACGCCATATCCGAAGAGTCCAATTCTGAGTTTTTGACGGGTTGTCATAGTCGGTTGTAAATAAAATGTTTATTGCCAGAATTTTTTAAGTAAATCACTTACCTGTTTTGTTTCAATCAGAAAACCATCATGTCCGTAGAAAGAGTCTATCTCTTCATATATTCCATCGGACACGTTTTCAGCAACAAATTTCTGTTCGTTAACCGGATACAAGATATCTGATTTAATTCCGATACAGAGTGTTTTTGCTTTCACTTGCGAGAGTGCTTTTATCACTCCACCCCGGCTGCGTCCGACATTGTGGCTATCGGCCAGTTGTGTAAGTCGGTAATACGACCAAACGTTGAACCGTTTAACCAGTTTATCGCCCTGGTAATCCTGATATGATGAAGCTTTAAAGGATGTTATTTTTTCATCATCATCTTCAGCCTGTGTTGTGTTGTAAGCATAGGGAGTCCGGTAACTCAAGAGGCCAATAGACCTTGCAGCCCTGAGACCTTTTTTCCCGCCTTCCGGGCTGCGGCTGTAAAAAGTCTGGTCGGCTTCAATGGCAAGTCTTTGCGACTCATTAAATGCTATTGCCCAGGGCGATTGCCTGGCACTTGACGCAATGAAAACAAGATTTTTAATCAGGTCGGGAAACATTATAGAGTATTCAAGAGCCTGATAACCTCCAATGCTTGCCCCGATAATGGTATGTATTTGTTTAATACCGAGATGTTTACGCACTATTTCGTGAACCATCACAAGATCCCTGACTGTGATCAGGGGAAAATCGTTAAACCACGGTTCGCCTGTGGCAGGATTTATTGAAAGAGGACCTGTGGTACCGTAGCATGAGCCTAAAATATTTACGCAAACGGTAAAATATTTTTTGGTATCAAAAGCCAGACCTTCACCTACCATACCGGGCCACCATGCTGTTACATCAGAACTGGCAGTAAGAGCATGGCATACCCAGATAACATTATCGGCGGTTTCATTCAATGTGCCCCATGTATCATAAGCTATTTCAAGCCCATTGAAAGTATAGCCTGTCTCGGTTGTAAAAGGTTCACTGTGTATGAGAATTTTCATGCAAGAGTTTTTCTAATTGCCTGGTCAAAGTCTTCAATTATATCATCAATATGTTCAAGTCCTACAGAAACTCTGAAGAGGCCTGGTTCAATTCCTGCTTTTTTCTGATCTTCTTCCGAAAGCTGCCTGTGGGTTGTTGCTGAGGGCTGAATGATAAGTGTTTTTGCATCCCCCACGTTGGCAAGATGGCTTACGAGCTTAAGGTGCTCGACGAGTTTTGAAGCTTTTTCCCGGTTGGCTCTTAGTACGAAGCTCAGCACGGCACCTGCACCCCGCGGAAGGTATTTTTTTGCCAGAGAATAGTACGGACTGCTTTCGAGTCCGGGATAATTGACTTTTTCCACATGGGGATTAGAGCTGAGCCACCGGGCAAGGGCAAGTGTATTCTCAACATGGCGGTCCATCCTTATTGAAAGCGTTTCCAGCCCTAAAAGCAGAAGAAAGGCATTGAAAGGGCTCATTGAAGGGCCAATGTCTCTGAGTCCTTCCACCCTTGCCTTTGTAATGAAGGCTACATTTCCGAATTCTGATCCGGGAGAAAAGACTTTGCTGAAGATAAGTCCGTGGTAACCTTCCGACGGTTCATTAAAAGAAGCATATCTGGGGTTTGTCCAGTCAAAATTTCCGGCGTCAACAATAACACCTCCTATACTTGTACCGTGACCTCCAATCCATTTTGTGGCTGAGTGAACCACAATGTTGGCCCCATAATCGGCAGGACGGAAGAGATAACCGCAAGCACCAAAAGTGTTGTCCACCATATATACTATACCATGTTTACGGGCAAGCGACGCAAGAGCTTCAAAATCAGGTATATTGAACCCAGGATTACCTATGGTTTCGACATAGAGCACCCGTGTTTTATCGTCAATCAGTTTTTCAAACGAGTCCGGTTCAAGGTCAGGTGCTATCCGTACCTCAATACCGAAGCCCGGAAAAGTAACTCTGAACTGGTTAAATGTTCCGCCGTAAAGGAAAGGAGAGCTTACAATGTTTTCTCCCGGCCGTACTATCGTAGTCAGTGCAATAAACTGTGCGGCATGGCCTGATGCCACGGCGAGTGCACCAACACCGCCCTCGAGCGCTGCAATACGTTTTTCAAGAATCTCATTTGTCGGGTTATTTATTCTCGAATATATGTACCCTTCTTCCTTCAGGTCGAATAGATCTGCTGCATGCTTAGCATCCCTGAATACATACGAGGTGGTCTGGTATATCGGTACTGCTCGCGACAATGTCTCTTTGTCGGGAGTGTGTCCTGCATGTATCTGCAGAGTTTCGAATTTTAATTTATGTGTGTCCATGATTGATTTGTTAAGGATTGTTAAATTGTGATGTAACAGAAGTAATAAATATCTGTTCAGGAGATCCTGTTCACTCTTTTAAAGTGGCTTTATGGCTGGAAGGATCTCTACCGGCGCATGCACATAGGCATGAGCGGCATTGTAAAGTTTTTGTGAGTCAGATGAATTGAGTTCATGGCTAACGTGTTTTATTTTATCATCTCCCGGTAAACCGGGATTAGGTATTGGCACCTTCATCCCGACAGGTCAGGATGGGTTGCCAGGGTTTCATAGAGCCTAATCTCTCCACCCTTCTTAATAAAATCAAACACCCTTTTGGAAAGAAAGAATATTTGATTAACGCTGGCAAAAGTAAAAAAACATTTTTAAAACCACAAAATAATTATTGCTGTTTAAGTATTTTTTCTTCTACACTTAATACTCTTAAATAAAATCTTGAAGCTGATTTTCTTTTTAGTAATTCAGGTTGGCATCTCTGTTTTTCAGTTTATATGAAGTTCCTTTAAAAATCTATCTAAAAGTCAATTAACAATATGCTTTAAAGCCGGCAGCTTCGTTTGTTAAAATATTCCTACTTTTGCCATAATAAAAAATCTTTCTGATGCAGAACAATTTCAGCATATACAACAGTCTGACCCGCAGGAAAGAGAAGTTTGAACCGTTGAATCCACCTTTTGTCGGAATGTATGTATGCGGGCCGACGGTTTACAGCGATGCACATTTGGGTCATGCGCGTCCTGCAATAGTTTTTGATCTGCTTTACAGGTATCTTCTGCATCTGGGGTACAGGGTCAGATATGTGAGGAATATAACCGATGTCGGACACCTGCAGGATGAAGAGGCTGATGAAGGCGAGGACAAAATTATAAGGCAGGCTAAAAAAGAAAAGCTTGAACCGATGGAGGTGGTCCAGAAGTATATGAACACCTATCACCGGAATATGAGTCAGCTGAATACCCTGCCCCCGTCAATAGAACCGCGGGCAACAGGTCATATAATTGAACAGCAGGAATTTATAAAGAAGCTGTTGCAGTCGGGCTTTGCATATGAGGCCAATGGTTCGGTCTATTTTGATGTTGTAAAGTATAGTGAAAAATATAATTATGGCAAGCTGTCGGGCCGCGTGCTTGATGAACTCCTTCAGGAATCGAGAGAGCTGGAAGGAAGGGAGGATAAAAGAAGCCCCTTTGATTTTGCTCTCTGGAAGAAGGCTGATCCCGGACATCTTATGAAGTGGCCTTCGCAGTGGAGTGAAGGTTATCCCGGGTGGCACCTTGAATGCTCTACAATGAGCATAAAATATCTTGGTGAGGTGTTCGACATTCACGGAGGAGGGATGGACCTGATGTTTCCGCATCATGAGTGTGAGATTGCACAATCAACAGCTGCACTGGGAAGGGAATCGGTAAGGTACTGGATTCATAACAACATGATTACCATCAATGGACAGAAGATGGCAAGATCGCTTGGCAATTTCATTACACTCGATGAGGTATTCAGCGGTAGCCATCCTCTGCTTGAACAGCCTTACAGCCCCATGACAGTAAGGTTCTTTATTCTTCAGGCACATTACCGCAGTACGCTCGATTTTTCAAATGAAGCACTGAAAGGTGCAGAAAAGGGACTTGAAAGGCTGATGAAAGCCGCTATTACACTGGACAGGCTGAAACCTTCTACGGATTCCACAGTAAATGTTGATGAAATAAAAACAAAATGCTATGAGGCACTTGATGACGACCTGAACAGTCCTGTCCTTCTGGCACAACTATTTGAAGCGGTAAGGCTGATAAACTCAGCCAGAGAAGGCACAGAAAAAATGACTGCCTCCGACATTGCAAAGATGAAAGAGCTCTTTTCGGTTTTTGTAAAAGATATTTTAGGACTCATTGATGAGTCGGCAGGCAGAGGTAATGAGAAGATTGTAAGCGGGTTGATGAAACTCATTCTTGATATAAGGCATGAGGCAAGGCAGAAAAAGGATTTTGCCACATCTGACAAAATAAGGGAGGAACTGAGCCGGCTGGGGATAACGGTGAGGGATCTGAAAGATGGTGCGGAATGGGAGTTTGAATAAAGACAGGTCAGGATGGATAATGAGGTGAAACCATACCGTTCTTCTGTAGTTTTTGTAGGTTCTGTTCCGCTCGGGGGAGATTATCCCATCCGAATACAGTCGATGACAAATACCGATACCCTCGACACTGAGGCTTCGGTTGCCCAATGTATAAGAATAATAGAAGCGGGGGCTGATTTTGTAAGGCTCGCCGCACAGGGAACAAAAGAAGCCCGGAATCTTGAAAATATCAAAAAGGAGCTCTTAAAAGCCGGCTATAACACACCGCTTATTGCAGATATTCATTTCAATCCGGCTGCTGCTGAGGTGGCTGCAGAAATTGTCGAAAAAGTGAGAATTAATCCTGGTAATTATGCTGACAGGCGGTCATCCTCAGGTAAAATTCTTTCGGACTCAGAATACGAAGAAGAGCTTGAAAGAATACATACAAGACTGCTTCCGCTGATAAATATATGTCACAGAAATAACACCGCCATCCGTATTGGAGTTAATCATGGTTCACTTTCGGCTAGAATAATTGAGCGGTATGGAAATACACCGCAGGGGATGGTTTATTCGGCAATTGAATTCATAAAGATTTTCAGGGCTGAGAATTTTCACCGGCTGGTAATTTCAATGAAATCGTCCGATACATCTGTAATGATTGAAGCCAATAGGTTGCTGGTAAAGATGATGCAGCAGGAAGGATATTATTATCCTCTGCATCTGGGGGTTACGGAAGCTGGTGAGGGGGAAGACGGCAGGGTACGGTCTGCGGCTGGCATCGGAACACTCCTTGCTGAAGGAATAGGGGATACAATAAGGGTTTCCCTTACTGAGGAGCCCGAGAAAGAGATCCCCGTTGCAAAGATGCTTGCCGGGTTTCTTCCCCGGGGTGTTTCAGACTCCAGGGTTAAGTATACGCCTGCCTTCAGAACTGCGCCACTGCGGCCAGCGCCACTGCGAAAAGTCAACGGCCCCATAGTGATGCTAAATATGACCCGTTATGAGAAACTTAATATAGCCTCATTCAGGGAAGCAGGATTCACTGTTGATGAATCAAAAAAAGAAATAACTGGAGGGGACAATACACCTGATCTGATTATCGCCTCCCAGGTACCTGAAATAATACCTTCTTCAACATGTGTGGCTGTTCCGTTTAAAATATGGATGAAAAACAGAAGCAGGAAAAACCTTTATCCTATTTTTTCTCCCGACACATGGCCAGGCAGGGAATCAGCCTCACCCGATCTGAATGTGATTTTTACAGAGCCCCGTACAGATATTTCACTTCTTTCAAAAATTGATCCCTCGACGGCAGTTCTTGTTTTTACGTATAGAGTTTCGGTGAACATGTTTGCTCCTGATGAATTTTTAAGGAGTTTATCCAGCAGAAAACTTAATTTCAGCATAATTTTGAATCCGGTTTTTGAAAATGAATCTATTGAAGAATTACGTATAAAAGCACCAGCAGTGCTTGGCGGTTATTTGAATGACAGGAATGTATCCGGTATTTCAATTACCTCACTGGCAGTTGCTAATTCAGGCATAATTAATTCGCTGTGCTTTTCCATTCTTCAATGCACAGGTACAAGAATTACACGAAACATATATATTTCCTGTCCCACCTGCGGGAGGACAAAGTTCAACCTGCAGGAGGTTCTTAGAAAAGTTAAAGAAAAGACTTCTCATCTCCGGGGGCTGAAAATTGCTGTGATGGGTTGTGTGGTAAACGGTCCAGGTGAGATGGCTGGTGCCGATTGGGGATATGTGGGAGCCACGGAAGGGAAAGTTCACATATATAAAGGTACAGAGCCGGTTTTGAAAAATGTCAGTGAAGACAAAGCTATTAATGAACTTTTAAGGCTAATTGAAGAAGATCAGGCAAGCCGGTAATCAAGCTGTTTTTTCTGGATATCGGCCTTTACAACTTCAACCTTTACCCTGTCGCCAAGCCTGTATTCCTTTTTTGTATATCTGCCCCTTATACAATAATTGCTTTCGTCGTATTCGTAGTAATCATCATCGAGGTCGCGGATATGAATCATGCCTTCACATTGATTCTCAATAATTTCAACGTAGATGCCCCATTCCGTTACTCCAGAAATGACACCTTCGAAGACTTTACCTATCTTATCCGCCATAAACTCTACCTGTTTGTATTTAATTGAGGCTCTTTCTGCTTCCATTGCGACACGTTCCATTTTAGAGGAATGTTCACACAGTTTTTCGTATTTTTCTTTTCCTCCGGGATTTTCCTTATTGAGGTACATTGCAAGGAGGCGGTGAACCATAATATCAGGGTAGCGTCTTATAGGGGAGGTAAAGTGGGTATAGTACCTGAAAGATAGGCCGTAATGCCCTATATTATCGGTAGAATAGACAGCTTTGGCCATTGAACGTATTGCAAGGGTTTCAATTATGTTCTGTTCGTTTGTTCCCTCTGCCTGATTGAGCAGTTTGTTCATGGCTTTCGGAAGGTTATTGATATTATTTACTTCGAGTTTATATCCGAATCGCTGGATGAAATGGACGAATGAATCGAGTTTTTCCGGATCAGGTTTGTCGTGAATACGGTAAACAAATGTTTTCCCTTTTAATTTTTTACCCACGAACTCAGCAACCCTTCTGTTGGCAAGGAGCATAAATTCTTCTATCAGCTGGTTGGCAGTTCCCATATCCCTGAACTTTATTGCAAGGGGTTTACCATGTTCATCGAGGTCGAACTGAACCTCAACGCGTTCAAAGAAGAATGAACCGGCGGCAAAACGGTTTTTTCTC
This sequence comes from Bacteroidota bacterium, assembly GCA_029552825.1. Classification (GTDB taxonomy): domain Bacteria; phylum Bacteroidota; class Bacteroidia; order Bacteroidales; family VadinHA17; genus LD21. Next base: position 63,058 of record JAKPDL010000008.1, on the reverse strand, counting down.
AGGATCTGGGCAAGGCGGTTGAGTACCAGGAGCTGCTCTTTCATATCACCTTCTCCGGTGTCGATAATTTTCTGGGCTTCTCCGTATGAGAACCTCCGGTCGGATCTTATGACCGTCCTTCCAAACCATTCCGACAGAACTTCTGCATTATCGTTCATCTCCATTACAACTGAGAAAGTCAGTTTATCTTCATACGGATTAAGAGAACATACATGGTTTGATAATTTTTCAGGGAGCATCGGAACGACTCTATCGACAAGGTATACCGATGTTGCTCTCTGCCGGGCTTCCTGGTCGAGGAGTGTTCCAGGTTTTACATAATATGTTACGTCGGCAATATGTACACCCACTTCCCAGTTGCCGTTATCAAGCCTGCGCAGGGATATAGCATCATCAAAATCGCGTGCATCTGCAGGATCTATCGTAAAAGTTGGGACGTCCCTGAAGTCGCGACGCCCTTTAAGATCTTCACCGGTAATGGCATCAGGAATTTTCTCTGCTTCTTTTTCAACTTCCGGCGGGAAATCATAAGGGAGTTCGAACTCGGCAAGTATTGCGTGTATTTCAGTTTCATGTTCACCAGGATAACCAAGCACTTCAACTATCTCGCCAACCGGATTTTTAGCCCTCGAATCCCATTCTATAACCCTTGCAACCGCTTTCTGCCCCTGTTTGGCACCATTGATTTTTGATTTCGGGATGAAAATGTCAAAGGGCATATTCTTATTATCGGGAATAAGGAAAGCCATGTTGGAAACTATCTCTACAGTTCCGACAAATGTTGATTTTGCCCTTTCAAGTATGGCAACTACCTCTCCTTCGGGTCTTGTTCCTTTTCTCCGTGCATATAGTCTAACTTTCACTTTGTCGCCATGAAGAGCTGTCTTCAGATTTCTGGATGAAACAAACACATCATCATCTATTTCGTCGGAAATAACAAAGCCGTATCCCATTCTTGTAAGCTCTACAGTACCGGTAATATATCCTTTTCCGGCTTTCACCAGGTACCGGCCACGGCGTGTTTCTTTAATAAGTCCCTTTGAAGCCAGGGATGATAAAATGCCAATTATTTGTTTTCGTTGATGCTCATCGCTTATATTCAGCTTTTTAGCTATCTGCTTGTAATTAAATGATTGTCCTGCGTAATTGTTCAGAACACCTTTTACAAGTTCCTCAAGCTCAGCAGAGGAGAAAGATTTTTTCCCTTCGCCTTTTTTACGTTTAGCCATTTTTCTGGTTTTTGCAAAGGTAAGAATTACCAAAGGTTAAAATTCATAAATTTGACATATATTGAAATTTTATGGAATTACTTAATCAGATACCTTCCCGTTCTTCATCGGTTGTGACACGCAAGACTGGAAATGAATATATTATTGTCCCGGTAACAGACAATATTGCAGATATGGACAGTATATTCACCCTTAATGAAACAGGGGCTTTCATATGGGAACAGATTGACGGCGAAAAAAGTGTTGAAGAGATTATCCGGCTTGTCGTGGACGAATTTGAAATCGACAGAGATACTGCAACTAAAGATGTACTGGGTTTTTTGAGCACGATGAAAGAATATCTGATCATCAAAATGTGAGAATTTAGATTTCTTCCCGGATTCTTATGTGACACAATAAATTGTAAATGAGAGAATACTGCCTGAATATTGCAGGATATAATATAAAGGTAAAATCTGCACCTGGCGGACCCCTCCTTGGGCCTTCGGCAAGATTTGAAGGAAGTCGGGTGCAGAGTAATAAACATGATATTTTGATAAGAGTTCACACCGGACAATTTATTCTGCCTGCTGGAGCAGAAAGGGTTTTTCATGCTCCTTTTGTTGGGGAGAGAGAGGGAAAAACCTTTATAAGGAGTGAGGAGTTCTGGGATGTTTACCGTGATAAAGAGGGGGGGCTCTACATCTGTACCATATTCCCTCTTGAAGAGTCACAGGATAGAGGTACTCTTATTTTTTCGCTGCAGTCGGATGTCTGGGAGCTCTGGATTGAAGGTAAGGGAGGGAAGATTGATCCGCTGGCTTATCCGCTCGACGGACTTCTGCTTTATTATCTTACTGTAATAAGCAACGATATCATGATTCATGCTTCAGGAGTCGGTTTTGAAGATAGAGGCTATATTTTCAGCGGGGTGTCGGGGAAAGGAAAATCAACAATTGCACGTTTGTGGCATGATGCCGGCGCCAGGGTGATCCACGACGACAGACTTATAATCAGAAAGATGAATGGTGAGTACCGTTTCTATAATACTCCTGTATATAATAATGACAAACCTCTTGAAGCACCGCTCAGCGCAATATTTCTAATTGAGCACGGTATGGAAAATAGAATTGAGCCATTGAGCGGTGTACAGGCAGTGAGCCAGCTGCTTGCAAACTGTATTCAGCACAACTGGGACAAGAATATAACTGGTAATCTTGTTAACGCTATAACAGATATGTGCGAAAAAATCAGGGTTTTCCGGTTTTATTTCAAACCTGAACCTTCAGCAATTAATTTTATACTGGACCATGAGCATTCACAGAAAACATATAGATGAATTAAGGAACATAAGCGTTTCGCTCCTTTCGGAGGGGAAGACAATAAGGATCAAAGCTCACGGATACAGCATGTATCCCACCATAAAACCTGGAATGGTAATCATGATTGAACCTATCAGATTAAAAGGTCTGCCTCAGAAAGGCGAAATTGTTGCAATAAATAAGGACAAGGGAATAGTGGTGCACCGGATTGTTGAAATTATTGACGAGGGAGGAAAAAAGAAATATATTGCACGTGGCGACAGCAATCCTTTCCCTGATGCACCTGTAACAATCGATATGATACCCGGCAGAGTCACCGGGTTGGAAGGTTTTGCCCGGTTGCCTGCTGAATTTTCAAAGAAGCCAAATTATTTCTTTAACCGTTGGAGAGTGATTATGATACATATTGCCGGCAGATTCAAGAATCTGAAAAAATAAAATAATAAACTGACATCTGGCCTGATGAAAAATTTAAGACTTCTTTTTGAGTCAGTAAAGCTTGTAAGAGAGAGTGCTCCGGGGTGGACTGCTGCAAATGTTGCAGTCTCTTTGCTCAGAAGTTTTATTCCACTTGTACTGCTGTTCCTCATAAGAAGCCTGATTGATACGATAACCCAGGGTGTTTCATCAGGCGGAGAGGTATCTACTGCCCGAATTGTCTATTCAATTACAGCTGTTATAGTTGTATTTTTGATTGATGAGATGTCGTCAGAAATAGGGAATTATATAAGGAAAAAGCAGTCGTACCGTCTTGAGGAATACATGTATAAGCTTTTGCATTCAAAAGCCACAGCTCTGGATCTGATTAATTTCGAAAATCCTTCTTATTTTGATAAATTGTCGAGGGCAGTCAGAGAAGCTACATGGCGACCGAATAACATACTCAACAACTTCGTTGCTCTGTTCAGGGGGATTATTTCACTTATTCTAATGGCCAGCCTTCTCTTTACTTTGAACTGGTGGATAGCCCTGCTGCTTGTAGTAGTAAATATTCCAGGCATATGGATGAGGCTACATTATGCTTCAGTTCTTTATTACTTTAGAAAGGAACTAACGCCCGAGGAGAGGAAAGCAGGATATTTCAACTGGTTGCTAACAGGAGACCGGCCATCGAGGGAAATAAGGCTATTTGGACTCGGTGATTATTTTATCTCTCATTTCAAAGAGTCGTTCAGACAATATAAAGAAAAAGAAATAGACATTTTACGCAAGAGAACTGCTATCGAAACAGTTTCAGGCGTAATTAAGGCATCAGCACTTTTTATCGTGCTTTATGTTATTGCACGTCAGACGATAAGCGGGGAAATTACGCTCGGAAATATGGCAATGCTCATACTGGCTTTCAGACAGGGGTTGATATATATAAGAGATATCCTGAGTTCGGTAGCGGGTCTTTATGAAGATTCATTGTTTACCGGTGACATCTTTGAATTTTTGATGCTGAAAGAAAAAATAAAAGAAGATGAGCCGGTTTCTGAAGTAACTCCGCTTAAAAAGGAAATAAGATTTGAAAATGTAACTTTTACATATCCCGGTAATAATTCTCCGGCGCTGAAAGATGTCAATCTGACACTAAAGAAGGGGGAGATTGTTGCGCTTGTTGGTTCGAATGGCTCCGGTAAAAGTACTCTGGTGCGAATACTTTGCAGACTCTACGACCCTGATAGTGGGGCTGTATTTTTTGACGGAAAAAATATAAGGAATTTTAAGCCGGAGGAATACAGAAAACAGTTTTCGGTACTTTTTCAGGATTTCATGCTGTACAATTTGAGCGCGGGGGAGAACATTTTACTTGGAAACATAGAAGCAGGGAGGCAGGAGGAAAGGATGAAGCTTGCTGCAATGTCGGCAGGTATACACTCATTGATTGAATCACTGCCCGGAGGTTATGATACACAGATTGGACCTCTGTTTGACGAGAGCCGTGAATTGAGCTGGGGTGAATGGCAGAAGATTGCTCTGGCCCGGACCATTTATCGTGATGCATCAGTGATGATACTCGATGAGCCTTCGAGTGCTATTGATTCGGAATCGGAATATGAAATTTTCAGCCGTTTCAGAGAAATAGTCAAAGGGCAGACCGTGCTGCTTATAAGCCACCGCTTCACCAGTGTCAGACTAGCCGACAGGGTAGTTGTCCTGGAAGGCGGCAGAATAGCAGAAAATGGAACACACACTGAATTGATGATGAAAAAGGGATTGTATTATAATATGTATACAAGGCAGAAAAATATGCTAGGGGATGGGGAACAGACTTCTTGAAATAAGGGATGAGGAAATATTGCTCATAGGTCTTTGCCGCCTTTCATTTGATGAGAAACTTCGTGGCAGAATTAGTGAACTTGTTAGATTAACGAGTGACTGGGATTATTTCACGAATCTTGCTATGGAGCATGGAATAGCTGCACTTGTGTGGCACAATCTTGAAAAGCTTGAACTGTTGAACTATCTTCCTGAAAAGAATGCCTCTGTGCTCCATTCTTCACTTCTGTTAAGCGTTACCAGAAATGCCTTTCATCTGACTGGAGCTGAAGAAGTAATATCTTTGCTTAACAGGGCAGGTATAAAAGTTGTTCTTCTTAAAGGTCTTGCCCTTGAACTGACTTTATACGGAAACTCAGGCCTGCGCCAGATGACTGATATAGACCTGCTGATAAGCAGGCGCGATTTCCTGAAAGCAAGAGATATTCTTCTGCATAACGGCTATGATTCGTTGCCTGTAAAATCGGGTTTTCATAAACCTATAATGGAATGGACGGGAAAACATCTCCCTACACTTATGAAAAATGGCCTCTCGGTTGATATCCACCTTGAGCTTTTCCCGGGTAAGAAGAATAATTTGACCTCAAAAGTAATTGAGACGGCAAGGGAGATAAGACTCGAACGGGAAACAGCTTATGTCCCGGACCCTGAGCTTTTCTTCCTTTATCTCGTAAGGCATCTTTATTTTCACGAGCTGAACGACGAATCACAACTCAGGCTTTATGCGGATCTTGTTTTGATGGCGGAAAAATATGGGAGTGAGATATTCAGGTATAAGCTTCTTGAGGATGCAAAAGAAGCAGGTTTGACAAAAATTCTTGCATGGAAGCTTGAGCCTTTAAGAGATTTATGGGGTCTTGAATTTCCCGATTGGCTGAATGAATTTACAAGCAGGAGGTTCAATCCTGATTCTATAAACAGATTTATTTTCTTTTTAAAAAGTCCGAAAGGAAATAAACCTGTTAATCCCGGGAAGGTATACCGGAGGATGATACGTGACATTCCGGGTATACACCGCAAGATTCTGTTTGTTTTAGGTGACATCTTTCCTTCTCTGACTTTCATGAAGGTCAGATATGGTGTAAATAATACACTTAAAGCATTGCTTTATTATCCCCTTCGTGTTGGTAAGTTATTCAGGCTTATAAGTAAGTAGATGTTTACCTGCCCAGTTTTCTGGCCATTGCTTTAATATGTTCGGGTGTTGTGCCGCAGCAGCCACCGATTATGTTAACTCCAATGCTTACCAATTCTGGTACGAATGATGACATAATTTCGGGTGATTCGGGAAAGATTGTCTTGCCATCAATAAGTTGTGGCACACCCGCATTAGGCTGGATGATGAGAGGGACTTCGCGGTCGGCTTCCCTTATAGCACGTGCCACACCTGTAAGCACTTCCGTGCCATTTCCGCAGTTTGAGCCGATTATATCTGCACCTGCCTCTCGGAGTATTCTTATCATATCGGCAGGGGTAACGCCCATGATTGTATAATATGTTCCATCTGGTGCCGGGTTGAAGGTCATGGTAGCTATTACTGTGCAGTGGGTATTTTCTTTTGCGGCCTTTACAGCGATAGCAGCTTCTTCGGCATCGCTCATCGTTTCGATTATTATGATATCGGCTCCCCCTTTTTCGAGTGCGGTTGCCTGTTCGCTGAAGGCTTCATACAGTTCATCGGCAGTGATATCACCTGTCATAAGTATTTTTCCTGTAGGTCCTATTGAACCGGCAACGTGCCGATCTGGTCCGGCTGCTTCGCGCGAAATTGATGCAGCAGTTTCATTTATTAAAGATGCTTTATCGTCCAACCCGTACTGTGAGAGTTTTATTCTGCTTCCTCCAAAACTGTTTGTTTCAATTATGTCTGCTCCTGCCTCGATATAACTGCGGGCAATGTCTAACACATCATCCCGTCTCGTAAGATTCCATAATTCCGGGCATTCCCCGGGCTGGAGCCCCTTCTGTTGGAGCAATGTGCCCCATGCACCGTCGCACAACAGAACGCGGGTTTTTATTTCATCAAGAATATTCATTAATAAGTTTAACCTGTGATTTTTATGATTCCTGTTACCTGATCTTAAATTCTTCCTTGATTTTATCTACGTAGTCAAGTTTTTCCCATGCAAAGAACTTGACAGTTTTGCGATAAATTTTTTTGCCATTGTTATTTACAATAGCCGGTTTACATCCGGGCACCTTGTAATAAACTTCAACTTCTGCAGTATATGGTTCCCGCCCGAAATGTCCATATGCTGCTGTGGGGAAAAAGACAGGATCTTTCAAACCGAACCTTTCGACAATGGCGTAGGGACGAAGGTCGAAGAGTTTTTGTATTCTCCTGGCAATCTCACCGTCGGTGAGTATGTTACCCTTTGCATTTTTCACTTTTGCTGTACCATAGGTGTTGACGTAAAGTCCAACAGGCTCAGCAATGCCTATTGCATAGGCAACCTGGATCAATACTTTGTCGCACACACCTGCGGCAACCATATTTTTTGCGATGTGTCTTGCTGCGTAAGCTGCTGAACGGTCGACCTTCGATGAATCTTTACCTGAGAATGCACCGCCGCCATGCGCTCCATGCCCTCCGTATGTGTCGACAATAATTTTACGTCCTGTGAGGCCTGTATCGCCGTGAGGTCCACCTATAATGAATTTTCCTGTGGGGTTTACATAAAGTTTGAAGTCGTCCCTGAAAAGCTTGCTTACCCTGTCAGGCAACTGCTTTTTAACCCTCGGGATTAATATATTAAGAATATCATTTTTGATTTGAGTCTGCATTGCCTTTTCAGCTTCTTTCACAGCCTCTTTTGATTTATTCTTTGGCAGAACAAATTCATCGTGCTGGGTGCTTAATATTATTGTATCAATTCTGAGGGGTTCCCCGTTATCTTCATATTCAATTGTAACCTGCGATTTACTGTCGGGTCTCAGATAGGTCATCACTTTACCCTCTTTTCTTATGGCTGCCAGTTCCTTCAGAAGCATGTGTGCCAGCTGGATACTCATTGGCATGAAATTATCCATTTCGCGGCATGCATAGCCGAACATCATACCCTGGTCGCCGGCACCCTGTTCTTCAGGCTTTTCTTTTACCACGCCCTGTCTGATATCGGGCGACTGTTCGTGTATGGTGGAGATTACTCCGCAGGAATCACAATCGAACCGGTATTCGGCTTTGGTATAGCCTATTTCCCTTAAAACTCTTCTGACAGTTTCCTGAACATCAACCCATCCTTCAGTTCGTACTTCACCGCCACAAACAACCAGACCGGTAGTTACAAATGTTTCGCAGGCAACCTTTGAATCCGGGTCCCATTTTAAAAACTCATCAAGAAGGGCATCGGATATCTGATCGGCTATTTTATCGGGATGACCCTCTGAAACTGATTCTGAAGTGAATAAATAACTCATTTAGTATTTTACTTATTAAAGGTTAAAACAAACAAGGGGAAGTTTTTGTTGACTGAAAAGCAAGGAATATTCGCATTTTAGCATTTTTTTCCGTGGTTGCAATCAGCACAAATCTTTCCACCATTTTTTGAAAGCACAAAGCAAATAAAAATATTTATGATTAGCAAAAAAATTATGCAGTAAGCTTACGGAAAACTTCTTCAAGATTGCTCTCCTGCCTTATAAGAGAGAGTACGGTGAGGTTGTTATTTACTGCATATGAAAAGATATGAGGACGTATATCGGCTTTTGATTCAGCCTCAATTATAAACATATTGCTCCCTGTTCTGCTTACTGAAATTACACCGGGTATGCTGGCAAGTTCTTTTTCATCGGGTTGTCTGTCGAATTCAACTTTCACAGTCTGTATTGCCTGCATAATTCTTGAATAAATCTTTTCTTTCGGGTCATCAGCTACTATTGTTCCCCTATCGATGATAATGATTCTGCTGCAGATAGCTTCAACTTCCTGCATTATATGTGTTGAAATGAGCACTGTTTTTTCTTTTCCAGCTTCTTTAATGAGTGAGCGTATTTCTACTATCTGGTTGGGATCCAGTCCTGAAGTCGCTTCGTCGAGGATAAGTATTTCAGGATTGTGGATAAGTGCATGGGCAAGTCCGACCCTTTGCCGGTAACCTTTCGACAATGAGCCTATCTTCTTGTTTTGTTCGGGAACAAGTCCGGTAAGTTCAATTATTTCATCGACGGCTTTCTGCCTCTCTTTGCCCGAAAGGTAGAATGAAGCAACAAAACCAAGATACTCTCTTACATACATCTCAGGATAAAGAGGGTTATTTTCGGGAAGATATCCGATTTTACGCCTGATTTCAGGATCGTCGCAGCCTGTTTCAATGCCGTTGAGCAGAACTCTGCCCGATGATGGTGGGATAAAGCCGGTGATAATTTTCATCATTGTTGACTTACCGGCTCCGTTAGGCCCCAGAAAACCTACTATCTCCCCTGTCTTTACCTCAAACGATAAGTTATCAAGAGCTTTCTGGGTGCCGTAATATTTTGTAACCCTTTCAACTGTAATTGACATAAGACCCGATGGTTTTATCCTGAGCAGGGCTCTAAGATAGTTTTTAAGTATGTGTTATCAAAATGGTTTTTTATCATAGTTTTACTGATTATTTTTGGATGTGTAAAAATTTTCAGAGGTTATGGAAAATCAGCTTCAGATAGTAATTGTTCTCATTGCATATCTTTCCCTGCTGATTTTATGGGGTATTTATCAGGGTCGTAAGGTAAAGACGGGCAGTGATTATTCTATTGCCGGTCGCAAACTTCCGGGCTGGGTGGCAGCTCTGTCGGAAAGGGCGACAGGTGAGTCATCGTGGGCACTTCTCGGGCTGCCTGGTGCTGCATATGCAACAGGACTGACGGAAATATGGACTGCAATTGGTTGTGTTGCTGGTATAATTACTGCCTGGGCGCTGCTGGCATGGAGACTTAGAGATGAAGCTGAGAAATATAATGTCACGACTTTCAGCGATTATCTTGCAGCCAAACATGGTGACACTGGCCAACTGTTGAGGGTGATCAGCAGTTTAACGATAATTTTCTTTTTCTTTTTTTATGTGGGCGCCCAGTTTCTTGGAGGAGGAAAGACACTGCATACTCTTTTCGGAATAGAACCAGGATTGGGGATGCTTATTACGGCTTTGATTATCATCCCCTACACAATATATGGTGGTTTCAGAAGTGTGGTCTATACTGATGTTATCCAGGCACTTCTGATGATTACAGCACTGGTTATAGCTCCGGTGGCTGGAATAATTTATATTTCGAACCATCCGGAACTTTATGCCTCAGGGATAGGTGAAGCTCTAAGAAAGTCGGGTGAATCATATACTTCTCTGACAGGTGTTGCAAAAGGATTTGGTGCTGGATTGCTTATTACAGGCGGCTTCAGCTGGTTTTTCGGATACCTCGGAGGATTGCCGCAACTGACAATGAGGTTTATGGCAATCCGCAACAGGGAACAGGCAAAAAAGGGAAGAAATGTTGGTATTGTCTGGACTATTGTAGCTTACACGGGAGCATTAATGATAGGATGGATTGGTATTGCTATTTTCGGTCCCGCTGGCCTTGGTGATCCTGAATATGTGATGCCCAGCGTTATTCTTAAATTGTTCCCTCCGGTAATAGCAGCCATTCTTATTACAGGTGCCATAGCTGCAATGATTTCAACTGCCGATTCACTACTTATTCTTTCGGCAACTGAACTTTCCGGAAGCCTTCTGAAAAAAGGAGAAAAACACCAGGACACATCACCAGCGGTGCTGAGAAAGCACCGGCTGATAACAGGAATAATAGCAGTTATTGCGCTTTTGCTCTCATATGTTTCTCCTTCAAAAATTATCTTTACTCTGGTAAGTTATGTGTGGGCAGGAATCGGATGCACTTTTTCGGTAGTTATTCTGCTTACGCTTTTCTGGAAAAGATTCCATGGGAAGGCAGCTGTTGCTACAATTGTTACCGGAATACTTTTTACAATATTCTGGGTTAGTGGTGGGTTTGAACAGCATTACAGGGTTACGTCAGAGAAAGCTGATTTTCTTGCCAGTCAGAATATAATAAGTAACCATGAGAAAGAGCAATTGCTTGTTCTGGAAGGCAGGAAGTTCGTCAATTCTGCCCGCCTGGCAGATAAAATAAGAGAACAAACAGGCTGGAGCAGCGAAGAAAAGAAAATTGCTGTTGTTAGTTCGGCTTTTGCGATAAAAAGTGTTCCTGCACGGCTAACGACATTTATTGCATGCCTGGTTGCTGCAGTAATTTCTGTTCTGCTTATGCCTCAACGTAAGGATAAGTAACTCAGTCTGACCAGCCTCCCATAAACTGGGAGCTCTTTGCATATGATGCCCTCGGGTTAACGCAAATTACCGGTATCTTTGAACTATTTGCAATAATATACTGCTCTGAGGCCCCAAGCATGTAATCGGTAAAGGTGATATTTTTAGTCGTTACTATCAATATCAGGTCGGCATTTATTTTCTGCGCAAAATCAATCGTCTGCTGAGCAAAATCACCTTTCGGCAGGTCGTGAATTTCATATTCTATATTGTTCTGAATCAAGAATTTTATAGCAAAGTTGAGATTGATATTTGTCTTCTTTATCAGCATCTTATCGGTAGGGGTGGTTTTGATTATATGGATTTTTGAATCGAAGTATTTCCCCATGAAGATTGCCATTTTAATCTTTTCCTTATTCTCCGACCTGAAATCCATCGGACAAACAATATTATGGTATCTTTCCCAGTCGCGCGGGGGATCCTGAACAACAATAAAAGGCACTTTTGATTTGACAATAACTTTCAAAGCCCAGCTTCCGGTAAGTTTTTGCATCCCTTTAATCCCATGGGTGCCCATAACCACAAGGCTTACATCGCGTTTTTCTGTATCATTTACGAAAGCGCCAATGGATTTGAAAATGGTTCCCTTCTCAATATGAGAGGTAATGGGCACATTGTATTTTTTGCTGTTTTCTTCAGCTATATGCTTGAGACTTTCACTTTTAGCCTTCTCTTCGGCTGGCTTGATTTTGGGATCCACAATGTGAAGAAGACATATCTGGTTTGAAACCATCCGGCTGATCTTCACAGCATGAGCCAGTGCATGTTCAGCAACATGCGTAAAATCCCATGGCACAACAATAAGCTTCTGATTTTGTTCCATAGTGTTCATAATTAATTTTCTATCGTAAAATTACGCAGAAATCAGCAATTAATCAAACTTTACTGCAAGGGAGCTGAAAATAAATAATTCTGATTAATAAACAGAAGTAGTTTAAAAATATTTTGTAAACGCTGGAGAAAAAATATAAAATGCGGGTATTTGAGCAAAAATAATGCCAGTTTTGTTTCAAAAAGTGCAATTGTATTTTCTGAATTGCTATTTTTGGAGTCTGAATTTTAAGAGTTATATAAAACTGATGAAAAGGACTAAGGTAAAAGAACTTCTTACAGGATTCCCGGTAGGTGAGGAAGTGCTTGTAAAAGGATGGGTAAGAACAAAAAGGAGCATTAAAGAAATAGTGTTTATTGCACTTAATGACGGCTCGACGATAAAAAATATTCAAATTGTTGCCGAAGGAGTAAAATTCGGTGAGCAACTACTTAAGGATATTAATACCGGGGCTGCAATAGCTGTTAAGGGGAAGCTGGCAGAATCGAAAGGGAAAGAACAGCCTGTTGAAATTATAGCAGAAGAAATAGAGCTTTATGGTAAAGCTGACCCTGAAATATACCCTCTTCAGAAGAAGGGTCATTCTCTTGAGTTTCTCAGGGAAATAGCACACCTGCGTTTCAGAACAAATACTTTTGGTGCAATCTTCAGAATAAGGCATGCAATTGCGTTTGCAATTCATAAATATTTCAACGACAAGGGTTTTTATTACCTGCATACACCAATAATTACAGGCAGTGACTGTGAAGGAGCCGGCGAGATGTTTCGTGTTACGACGTTAGATTTTGACAATATTCCAAGGAATCAGGAAGGTAAAGTCGATTTCAGCAAGGACTTTTTCGGGAAAGAAACAAATCTTACTGTATCCGGTCAGCTCGAAGGTGAACTTGGTGCACTTGCACTGGGTGAAATATATACGTTTGGTCCAACGTTCAGAGCTGAAAATTCCAACACTCCGAGGCACCTTGCCGAGTTCTGGATGATTGAACCGGAAATGGCTTTCTATGATATAAACGACAACATGGACCTGGCCGAGGATTTTCTTAAATACCTGACCAGGTATGCTCTTGAAAACTGCAGGGACGACCTCGAGTTTCTAAACAATATGTTTGATAAAGGCCTGATTGAACGCCTTGAATTTATTCTTAAAAACCCCTTTGAACGAATCACTTATACCAATGCTATCGAAATATTGAAAGCATCAGGACGTAAATGGGAGTTTCCGGTTGAGTGGGGTCGCGACCTTCAGGCAGAACATGAGAGATATCTGGTTGAAGAATACTTCAAAAGGCCTGTTATTATTACAGACTACCCAAAAGAAATCAAAGCCTTCTATATGAAACTGAATGACGACGGTAAAACCGTGAAGGCTATGGATGTTCTCTTCCCCGGTATAGGGGAGGTAATAGGAGGTTCACAGCGAGAGGAAGACTACAATAAATTACTCAATCGCATCAGAGAACTGAATATGAATGAGAAGGATCTGTGGTGGTATATCGACACCAGAAGGTTTGGCTCAGCTCCACATAGCGGATTTGGTCTGGGGCTTGAGAGATTTCTTATTTTCCTTACTGGCATGACGAATATAAGAGATGTAATACCTTTCCCGAGAACACCAAGGAATGCTGAATTTTAATCATCCGGGCAAGTAAATTTCACAGTAAGATGCTAAAACAAAGGTTAGAGCAGAAACTTCTCCAGAAACTTTCACCCCAGCAGATACAGATGATAAAACTGCTGGAGATACCTACTGTTCAGATGGAGCAGAGGATAAAGAAAGAGCTTGAGGAGAACCCTGCACTGGAGGAGGGCCCTGAGGAAGATGATGAGGAAACAATAATGAAAGAACTGGAAGGGGATGATTTTGAAGACAATGAACAGGAACAGGAAGAATTTACCCTCGATGATTATATCGACGACGACGAAGATATTCCGGAATACAGGCTGCAGGCAAAGAACTACAGCAGGGATGATGAAAAACGTCCGGAAATTCCTTTCTCAATAGGTACAACCCTGCATGAAAACCTGGCTACACAGCTCGGACTGAGGGAATTGACAGAAAAGCAAAAAACAATAGGGGAATTTATAATCGGGAACATTGATGAAGATGGCTACCTGAGAAGAGATATTTCTAATATTGTTGATGATCTGGCATTTCTTCAGAATGTTAATGCGACGGAAAATGAAGTAAAAGAGGTTCTTGAAGTGGTGCAGGACCTTGACCCCCCGGGTGTGGGCGCCAGAAACCTCCAGGAATGCCTCATTCTTCAGATAAAAAGAAAAGACCAGTCAAATCCTTCGGTAAGACTCGCAAAGAAAATTCTTGAAGACCATTTTGAGGAGTTTACCAGAAAACACTACGACAAAATTGAGTCGAAACTTGGCGTCGGAGAAGATGAACTTAAAAAAGCCATCGAGGAAATCATGAAGCTTAGCCCGAAACCGGGTAGTCTTATGAGTGAGTCATCTTCAGAAACCGCACAACAGATTATACCTGATTTCATACTTGAAGTTACTGACAACGGTTTTGAACTTCACCTTAATTCACGCAACCTGCCCGAATTGAGGCTTAATAAAGCCTACACTGAAATGCTCAGAAATTATACACGCGATTCGGGAAAGAAAAAAGAAATGAAGGATGCAATTATGTTTGTAAAGCAGAAAATAGATTCAGCAAAATGGTTTATAGATGCTATAAAACAACGCCAGAACACGCTGCTGCTTACAATGAATGCAATTCTTAAATATCAGGAAGAATATTTTAAAGAAGGTGATGAAACGAAACTTAAACCCATGATTCTTAAAGACATAGCTGAAATGACCGGACTCGATATTTCTACAGTTTCAAGGGTTGCCAGCAGCAAATATATTCAGACTCATTTTGGCATATTCCCTCTGAAATATTTCTTTTCTGAAGGTCTTCAGACCGATTCGGGCGAGGAGGTGTCAACGCGCGAGATAAAGAAAATACTTCAGGAATGTATTGAAAATGAAGATAAAAGAAGACCTCTTACTGACGAAAAATTAACCGAGATACTTCAGCAGAAAGGTTATCAAATCGCACGTCGCACCGTTGCCAAATACAGGGAACAGTTAAATATTCCGGTTGCACGATTACGAAAGGAAATATAATGAGAGATATTTTTTCAGAAAAATTTCAACTTTACACTGCCAAAGCCATCACAATTCTTTTCCATCCTCTTTTTATGCCAGCGTATGGCCTTCTGATAATTTTTACTGCACCTACACTGCTATTTTATCTTCCAGGTGGTATAAAAAAAATTATTCTGCTTATTTTATTGATAAACAATGTATTGCTACCGCTAGGAATGATTCTGGTTTTCAGGTACAGAAACTATATTAGTTCATGGACAATGGAAAAAAATTCCGAAAGGATTTTTCCCCTGTTGACGGTATCAATTTTATATTTTATCACTTCATTCGTTATTATTGGACTCAGTATTCCATTGTTTATAAAAGCATATTTTGAGTCAGTATCCATATTGTCATTGATAATCTTTTTGATCAATTTCAGATATAGAATTTCAGTTCATTCAGCTGGTGCAGGCGCACTTACTGCACTTGTAACTGTACTGTGGATAGTAATGAAAGAAAACCTTGTATGGTTTCTGGTTCCGGTTCTGCTAATTTCAGGTATGATTCTGGCGGCAAGGCTAAAGCTCAATGCTCATAACCCTCAGGAGGTCTATTCAGGGTTCCTTGTAGGATTTTCAGTTGTGTCAGCAGCAATGTTATTCCTTCAGTAATTCCTCCAGGGCAGCATTTAATAATTTCTCATTTTCCGATGCATTAAATTTCGGGAGAGTAAGATCAGGAAGTTCAAACATTGTATTAGTGCTTAAGTTTCTCTGGTTTAAGTGTATAAACCACCTTTTGCCGGAGAGGTATTCTGCCAGGTACTCCTGTTCAGGCTGACCGGGGGTGGGAATCAGTATAGCACTCCGGCCCAGGCTGAAAAGCTCCATCACTGTTGTATATCCCGAACGGGAAATAATAATTTCACTTCTACCAACAATCTCTGCAAATTCATCTTCTGGCAGATGATTTATAATTTGAATATTGTCTTCTTTCTGTATGATGCTTTCGGATGAGATGTTCCCCGATAGTATTACAGAGTTCTTGCCGGTTTTCAGGAGTATATCTTTAATTTTTGATGCCAGCAGCTCTTTCTGGGGTGATGGGCCCGACATTATAGCTGTGCAGTAAATATATGATATATCCTCTTCTCTTCTTGAAATATCGGTGGGTGCAAGTTTTTCAGAGGGAGAAAGAGGCTTCGGAAACCCTTGAAAACGGGAAAGGATGCCTATATACCTTGTATTTTCAGGTAGGCGGCACCAGTGGGAGAGGCGTCCCGAGAGATTTATTTCGCCCGGAAAATCGGGAATGAAACAATATGTAAACCTATTTATTACAGCACGACTCAGAGGAAGCGTAAGATTTTCAAGAAACCTGAACGGGCGGGGAAAAGGTACTCTGATAATATGTGTAACCAGTACACTTATTATTTTCTTGTTCCATAAACCTATTCTGCTGTCGCTGATAACAATATCTGGATTATGCTTCTCAATTATTCTTTTCAGAATAAAATGTTCCCTGATGGTGTGGTAGACAAACAGCGGATAATTCAGAAGAATAATGACAAACTGGGGGAAGAAAGAAGAGTACCTGATAGTGAAACCCGGGAAATAAATGCATTCAATTCCTTTTATCTCGTTTTTAATAAGTTCATTCTGCCAGCTGTTTCCGGCAAAGACTACATGATGGTTTGTCATTATCAGTTTTCTGATAAGTGGAATCATTCTTGTAGTATGGCCGATTCCCCATGGAAGAGGGCAGACCAGAATCTTTTTTTCTGATTTTTTCAATTTTGATTCTATTCTGAAACCTGTGTTTTTATCCCAAGTTTTTCGACCATGGCAGCTATTCTGTAAAGTTCCTTTGCTGGAACTTTCATTAGCATTCCTCCTTCAGGGGTGTCTCTTGCGATAGTGTAAATCATAACTTCTTCTGGCTTAATCCTTGCAATAGCCTTTAGCCATGCGTCGATTTCTTCAGGAGTGGTATTGTCAATCACCCTGCCGTTGTATCTGCCTCTTAGAAAAAGTGTCTGTATAATTACATGTCCTTCAAACGAAGAAAGGTTTTCAATAAGTTCTTCTACCGAAATTTTTGCCCTGGGCTGGTTATGAATTCTTATTGTCTCGTCAATGGCTGAGTCGAGTTTCAGAATATTCATATCTACCTTGAGCAGTGCAGCCTTGATTGAGGGGTTGTTTATGGTTGAGGAGTTTGAAAGAACGGCGATTTTTGCTGATGGTGCGAGACTGTTTCTTAACTCAATAGTATCATCAATTATCAAAGGAAAATCGGGGTGTAGTGTTGGTTCACCGTTGCCTGCAAAGGTTATTACATCGGCCGACTCACCTTTTTCTTTCATTTCCAGAAGTCTGGATGAGAGAGCATGGTAGACATCTGTGCGGGCAGGAAAGGAACTGCCGCCAGGTACAGGGTGCAATGTCCATCCGCACTCACAGTATATACAGTTAAATGAGCATATTTTCCTGTTGCAAGGAAGCAGATTTATTCCAAGCGATACGCCCAGACGTCGGCTTTTAACAGGCCCGAAGACTATCTTATCGAAAAGAAACGTGGCCATTAACAGTGAGTTTCGGCGCAAAATTAATAATTATTGGTAACAGAAGCGTTTCTCAAAGAAGTCTTCTTGCCCTGCTTTCTGGAAGAAGTCTCATATTGTGTAAGTCAACATTTTCAATCAGAACAAGCCCCGGCTTTTTACCAGGTTCGATTGAACCTGCCCACTTCGATTCGGATAGAGCAAGAGCACCGTTAAGTGTTGCCCATTTTGTAATAGTCTCTAAACTGAGGGAAGGAAAATTCATGCTCAGGGTTTTAAGCTCCGATAAAATACTAAGTTCATAGTTTGACGAAAGACTGTCGGTGCCAATAACAACATTGCAATTCTCTTCTGCCAGAAGTTCAACTGGAGGGAGCTTCCCCTCTATAAAAAGATTGGAGTTGGGGCAGATACAGTAATAAAGGTTTTCTCTTTTTCTCAATGCCTGAATATGTTGTCTTCTGATGAACGTGTTGTGAACAAGAATAAGACAACCTGATGCTGTTACTTCATCGAGCACAGCACTGATGGGATCTTTTACTGTAAGAGGCGTCATGCCGGCAGGAAGAAAATTTCTATATACATCCATAAGGGGACCCGAATGGCTTTCGAGAAATGAAATCTCACCTTCTGATTCAAGAAAATGTATTGAAGTAAGAGTGTTGCTCAGAGAATATTTTTTTATAAGTCTGAAGAGAGGAACTGGCACCGAATAAACAGAATGTGGAGTAAGATTCCATTTCAAACCGTATTTCTCTGCCATATCAGCAAGAAGCAGTGCCTCTTCAATTCTTTGCTGTGCTTTATTGTGGTCTATTCCAAATACTTCTATAAGATTTGTGTATCTGATTGGGCTTTCTTTTTTCAATGGGAAAGTCAATGAAGAATTACATATATCGGCACACAGAACCACACCTTCATCGAACATGGCTTTATCTGCATTTAGCGCCATTTTTTCTTCCTCTCCGGCAATATTATACCTTATCCGGTCAAGTTCACGAAGGAAACCGTGCAAACCTGTTGATGGTGAAATTTTATTATGCAGATAGGATAATTCGAGATGGCAGTGGCAATTGACAAAACCGGGAATTATTATTCCGTTGTAAAATTCGGTTAATTCACTTTCCCTCAGGTCTCCGCCTGTATCTTTAATACTTATAATTGTTCCGTCATCTTCTGTGCATATAACAGGACGTTTAAGGACTGGTCCGGAACATGTTATGACATATTGTGCCGATATAAATCTCATTCGACTCCACCTTTAAAGACCCTTATGTTGGTAATTTTCACATGTTTTATCCACCTACCTGGCTGGGAATCGTGCTCAAGGAGCCAGCCGTTTATATGTGTGAAAGTAGAATCAGTTAGAGTGTTTTTTATTGTGTATGAATGTTTTTCACCGTCGCGTATATAGTAGGAAGGAGACCAGTAATTAATTACCCCCTGCTTTGTGGAATCGGGCTTCCAGAAAAAAATTTTTGTTCTCAGATTAGTACTCTGATCATCAGGATAAACCTGTGCATCGAACATAAAGTAGTATGTCCCTGTATCTTTGACAGGTATGCTGAACCATAATTTATTGTGAACCCCGTCGGAAGGAACTGAGTATGAGGGACGCATATTCCACAGGTTGAAAGTGGGGGTCACACTGACTTCACTTTCAAGCCTTGACTGGAGCTCGCTCAGCCGGGCTATTACCTGATCGTAAATTTTTTCCAGTTTTTTGGGGTTATTCATGAAATAGTACTTAAAAGTAAGGTCAACTTTCTCCTTTGTGTAACCGTGCGACCGGATTACATCAATATAATTTAGTGTTGAGTCTTTCATCTGATAAATTTCCTTAATAAGTGGAATCGACAGCAAACCATCAGAAATATAAAGGTCTGTAAGAAGGTTGACAAATTCTTTCTGAGGAATTATTTCACTCTTTTTGATTTTGTTTTCCTCAGATTTTGAGCAGGATACGGTCAATACTGAAGTAATTGCTACGATGAAAATAATTATACTTCTGAATGAAAGGTTAGATGCCTGTATTTTTTCTTTAAGGTATTTTTTTGAAAGATACCTTACCGGGTACCATGCTGCGAAGAAACCAATAGTAAGCACTGTGGCAGGTACAGCAATAAAATCTTTCAGTTTCAGCACTACAGGATATGCGTTAACGATAAGTGTTTCACTCTGAAGCTTTATCAGTCCGTACCTCTGCTGTGTCCAGCAAATTATAAATCCGAGTATTAAACCGGCCACGGTTCCGATTATTGAAATCAGCCATCCCTCCATAAGAAAAATTCTTTTAATAAGAAGATCGTCAGCTCCGAGGCTCCTGAGAATAATAATATCTTTTTCTTTTTCAATAATAAGCATTGTCAGTGAGCCGATAATATTAAATGAGGCAATGATAAGTATGAGAGTCAGGATAATGAAAATAGCCAGTCTTTCTGATCGCATTACCTTATAAAATATTTCTTTCTGCTCATATCTGTTTTTTATGTCAAAAGCATCTCCGAAGATCTCTTTCACTGCTTTCTGGACAGGTCCGATACCAACCTGTTTATTTACCCGGATATCTATAGAGCTTATTTCGGTTTCGTACTCAAGAATTTCACGGGCAAAATCGAGAGGTACAAAATAATATTTTGAGTCAAATTCATGTTCAATCTGGTAGATGCCCGAAGGGAATAAATATTTTTCGATGAAGGCATTTTCGGGGTTAAGGTTAACACTACCTGTGCGTTTAGGGACATAGACATGAAGAGGGGTAATAAAATTGACATTAATTCCCAGATAGCTGGCAACTCCTGCTCCCACAACGGCTTCAGGCCGACCACCAACACTTTGCAGCCGGTATTCACCCTCAACAATTATACTGTCGATACCTGTAACTTTTGAGTAGTTGTCATCTACTCCTCTTAATGATGCAATATACTGACGGTCACCATATTTCAGAAGTGAGTTTTCCTCAAGGGTAAATGAATAGGCTTCAATGCCCGGTACTTTTGAAAGATTTAGGAGTTTTGAAGAGTCAGGTGTAAACACTTTGCCTTCTGCTGCGGTGATTCTCAAATCGGGATCGAAAACTGTAAAAATGCGGTTTATCAAATCCTCAAGGCCGTTGAATACTGAAAGAACAATTATAAGTGCCATTGTTCCAACGGTTACACCTGCAACTGAAACAGCTGATATGACATTGATGGCATTTCTCGATTTTTTTGCCAGCAAATATCTTGATGCTATGTAAATAGAAAACTTCACTTTTCAGTTTTTATGGCCTTTATAAGTAAACCCGTTCCGGTTTTATGTACTGAATTCAGGTCAATTGTATTAAGAATTAAAGCTAGAGGCAGAACTATCACGAAATAAAAAGGTAACATAATGGCAAAAATAAGGGATTTGCCAAGTAACATAGCAGGGTACTTTACTGATATCAGCCACGATACATGTCCGGGTTTTCCGTATGTATAAGTTGTTTCAATGTTACTGAAACCTGCCGATTTAAGTTTATCTGTTATTTCTTCTGTGCTATAGCCGTTTCTTACATGCTCGTCTATAAAAGACGGGTTTCCGGCTGAAGTTATTCCGGAGCCGCCTCTGTCGGAAGGTGTTGTAATAAGCAATACTCCTCCATTTTTGAGCGAGCTCCAGAAATTTTTGAAGACCTGAATATCATTTTCGATATGCTCAATCACATCAACCGATATAATCAGGTCGTACTGGTTTTCTTCCGAGTAATTTACAAGGTCAGCAACTTCAAAACTGATTCTGTTCCCCATTCCTGAGCGCCTGAAAAATTCATTACAGTCATTAACCTGTTCACTGATTATGTCAATTCCTTTTATTTTCCATCCCCTGAAATTTCTTGCCATCCACCATGTATGCTGGCCCATTCCCGAACCTGCATCGAGCACTGAAGCATCTGGAGGAAAGTTTTGTCCTAATTTCTTTAATGCCCTGCGAAAATGCCACGACCGGAGAAAAATAACACCAAGAGTGAAGTAAAACACCTTTCTGAGCAACGGCGATTTTTTAACTATTTTACCAGCCAGGTGTTTAAAGGGTTCAAAATGCATGCTATCAGTGTTTCAGTAACTTTTCAATGTTATCGATGTAGTCGAGGCTGTCATCAATAAAATAAGCAATTTCCGGTACTATTCTGAGCTGGGTTCTAATTTTTTGTCCCAGTTCGAAACGTATCCGTGATGAATGATCTTTAAGGGTGTTCAGTACTTCCTGCTTTTCGGCAGAAGGAAATATGCTAAGATACACTTTTGCCAGAGAAAGATCCGGGCTCATTCTTACAACTGTTACCGATATAAGTTTGCCCGGTGCCAGTTCATTTGTTTTTCTCTGCAAAATAGTGGCTATTTCTTTCTGAATCAGCCTTGAAACCTTTTTTTGCCTGGTCGATTCCATATCGGGCGTAATTTAAACGTTCAAAGGTACAAATACTTATTCAATAGATATTCGATGTGACCAGAAATGTAAGTAAATTTGCACCATTGGAAATAAGAAAAAAAAGAATAGGTTTGCGAGATATTTTAAAAGTGATATGGATATAGTTGTTAGTGGAATAAGATCAACAGGGAAACTGCACCTTGGAAATTATTTCGGTGCAATCAGAAATTTTGTCAGGATGCAGAGGGAAAACAAGTGTTTCTTCTTTATTGCTGATTATCACTCTCTTACAACACACCCTAAACCTGATGATCTTCATGGGAATATTAAACAGGTTCTGGCAGAATTTCTTGCCTGCGGAATAGATCCTGAGGTGGCTACAGTCTTTATTCAGAGCGATATTCCTGAGGTTCCGGAACTTTACCTTTTGCTCAACATGAATGCTTATGTTGGGGAGCTGCAGCGAACCACTTCTTTTAAGGAAAAGGTAAGAAAACAGCCAGATAATGTTAATGCAGGCCTGCTTACTTATCCTGTACTTATGGCAGCTGATATTATTATACACAAAGCCACAAAAGTCCCGGTTGGGAAAGATCAGGAACAGCACCTTGAAATGACGCGCAGGTTTGCCCGCCGTTTCAATACAATGTACGGAGTAAACTATTTCCCTGAACCCGATGCTTATAATTTTGGAGAGAAACTTATTAAGATACCCGGGCTGGATGGCTCAGGCAAGATGGGTAAAAGCGATGACAATGGAATATATCTTTCAGATTCCCCGGAAGAAATAAGAAAAAAGGTGATGAAAGCCGTTACCGATGCAGGACCAACTGTTCCTAACCAGAAAATGTCGGTTCCGATTAAGAACCTCTTTACAATTATGAGCGTTGTATCTGACCCTGCTACAGTAAAATATTATAAGGAAAAATATGCTACATGTGAGATCAGGTATGGGGAAATGAAAAAGCAGCTGGCTGAAGACATAATTAAATTCGTAACTCCAATAAGGGAAAGGATAATTCAGATATCATCCGACACGAAGTATCTTGCAAAGGTTGTAGCAGAGGGTGCTGAAAAAGCAAGAGCAAGTGCTTCTGCAACTTTGAGGGATGTAAAGGAAATTATTGGTTACCGCAAATGGATATAAAATATTAAAGCCAGGTATCTGACCTGGCTGCCCTGAAGAATCAAGTATATGATGGAGATTGCCTGCAACAATTTATGAACAAAATATGTGCCAAAGTAATTAATATCTCTAATGAAACGTTGTGGCACAAAGAAGCTTGATTTATTATAAAGTCACTCTGAGAGACAGAATGAAATTTCTCCCCGGGGCAACTATACCCCATGAATATGGCCGGTAACGGTAATCGAGAATATTTTCACATCCGGCGCTAAGTAAAACAATGCCAGGGATTGTATAACTGATTTTAAAGTTTATTGTAAACCAACCAGGCGACCATGGATTTCCGTTTATATCGGTCGCATAAATATAGGGTTTCTCTCTTTCTGAGGGCGGCATGTCAGAAAACTTTTTTGGACCATTGTACACCGAGTACAAGTCTGCCTTTAATGACTGATTCTCAAATATAAGATGCGTTGAACCAAATAATGGGGCAGAGTGTCTCAAGGGGATATTCCCTTTTTCTCTTCCTTCTGTAACATTCAGCACTGACTTGAGATAAAAATGTCTCATAATATTTAAATAGACGTTTGCCGAAAAACCATAAACTCTGGCATAACTGGCATTTACAATTGCTTCTACCTTGCTTAATTGCCCCTGATACATAATTGAGTCTTCACCGTTGAAAAGAAAATCGTGCCTGACCATTGCATTATTCAGCCATGTGAAAAAGCCCGAGAATTCGAAATGCAAAAATTTTCCGAAGTCTTTTTCAATTTCTGCGTCAATATTGTAAGCATATTCTGGTTTTAAATCCGGATTAGGTACAACCACTATTCCGGGTGCAGAATCAAATACTTTTCCAGCGTCATCAAGATTAGGTGCTCTGAATCCTGTTGAAGCATTAATGCTAAGGCAGGTTTTTTGACCCGGTCTGATCACAACACCGGCTGAGCCTGTAAGTGCACCGTTTGAAATATCAATTCTGGTAAATGGAAAATTATAGAATGAATTATCAGCGATAGTTGAATTCAGTGTAACATAATTATACCTCAATCCTGAGCTGAATATTGTGCGGTCTGATAAATTTATTCTGTATCCTGCATATGCAGAATAACTGTTGTATCTGTTCTTTCCATTCGGATACCTGGACCCTGCCGGGGTCGTTTCAACAGTTAAAATATTTCTTAACCATGCCTCAGATTTTATGTTGTTGGTAACAAGCTCCAACCCGTAATATAACAAGCTTTTTCCTGAGGAACTCTTTCTGTCAAAATCGAGGTTGAGAGAAAATATCTTAACCTTTTCGAACTGCTCATTTATGTTATATTTCCCGAATGCTCTGTCGTGGCGACTTTCGCGGTAGTTCTGATAAGCTGCTGTAAGTTTCAGATGGTTAAATAAAATATTTGGACTGGAATAACTTACCTGAAGATTATTCATCATCCATACCTGGGGTCCATAATACCACTCCCCATACCTGAGAGTGCCCGATTTGTACTGAATAAGTCTGTCATATCGGGGCACATTAGAAAGGGCTGAAAAATGATTTGAGAAAACAACATCAAGGTTGTTGGAAAATCTGTATCTGAATTTGCCGGTTGTATTCAGCTGGCTGTAACCCGAAGGAATCTGAACATCGGGATTAGAGTTTTTAATGATAGTATCCTTTTTGTTAATGTACATGGCATATTCAGGCCTTATATATTCAGGGTGTTTATGCGAACCCATCCTGAGGTCATCAAAACTTGAGTATGATATGGCGCCATAAAAACCAGCCTTTTTGAATCCCCCATTAATTTTTATTTGTGAACTTTTCTCATTATTGGCTGAAGAGTACCTTATCATTGCACCAGCTTTAAAAAGAGGCTTATTAAAAGATGAGAGCATAACCTTATCGGTGTGGAAATCCATTACTCCACCTATCGCGTCACTTCCATATACAATGGAACC
Source organism: Bacteroidota bacterium (assembly GCA_029552825.1). Classification (GTDB taxonomy): domain Bacteria; phylum Bacteroidota; class Bacteroidia; order Bacteroidales; family VadinHA17; genus LD21. The sequence continues at coordinate 37,990 of JAKPDL010000008.1, read as the reverse complement.
GGGCCCAAATATAATCTCTGCTGATTCAATTACATTGGGATCGAGCGAAATGACATTCTGAATATTGCCTTCCCTGTAGATAGCATTATTCATTCTGACCCCGTCAACCACTATGAGAACACGGTTTGTTGCAAAGCCCCTGATCATCGGGCTGCCTCCGCCCAGCTGGCTTTTCTGAACAAAAACTTCATCTGATGAAGCTATCAGATCTGCAGCTGTCTGAGGATTATGAAACTTTATCAACCGGTCGGTTACAACAGCTATCCTGCCCGGTGTTTCACTCTTTCTTTGCTCCCTCCGACTTGCTGAAACAACAAATTCTTCTATTTCAAAAACTCTTTTCTTCAATTCTATAATATTCCCTGAGTTTCTAATTTCACCGGCAGTAACACATAATCTTTCAAATGAAACGAGATGAAAACAAATTGTCTGATTATCATTAAATTCCGAAATGTCAACAATTCCTGACTGGCTGGTGTATGTTAGAAATTTCCCATCTTCAAGCATTATTGCAACATCAGGCAGAGGCTTTCCGTCATCAGCGTCAACAATTGTAATTTCCTGTGCTCCTGCAATTGCAACGGTGAATGATCCTGTTATAAATAAAGCTTTTAAGATCTTTATCATCAATGAAATTAAGGTTAATCAAAAGTACCTGCAAAGATATTAATAGTTTTAAGCCATTTCGTAACGGATGTTTGTTATAAGTTGAATGTCAGTTTTTTTATTATAAACTAAATATATTTGATATTTTTGAGATTGTAAATTAAAGAAGGGTAAAAATTGTGGCTAAAAGATTAATTCTGCTGCTGATTATTCTTTTTTCAGGCCTGGCTGCTTTATTCTTGTCCATACAGCGCGGAAGCCGTAATATACTCACAGATCCCTACAAGGCTATACCGGCTGATGTTTCAGTTTTAATTGAAACTGTAAATTTTCCCGGCTTATTAAATTCAGTCTCTGAGAATAACAGTCTGTTTAAGGAAATAACAGGAATAAAAGAGTTTGAGAAGTTCGGAGAAAAATTCAATTTTCTACGGGCTATAATTAATAACAGTGAGATTACAAAAACCATAGAAAACCATAAAACCTTAGTCTCTTTTCATAAAGTTGACAGTCAGAATCTGGTTCCCCTGATGGTAATTACTGTTCCGAAATTTGTAAGGTTCTCTCATATCAGGGAATATCTGACACCCTTCAAGGATTTACACATTAATGTATTAAGAAAGGGGAAAGACAGATTTCTGGAAATTGTCAGAGAAAATCCTGAAAGAGAAAAATTTTATTTGAGTTTCGTTTCAGGTCTTGTACTTTGCAGTAAATCGGTTGCACTGATAGAGGAGGCTATCCTGCGAAGTAAATCCGGGTCAGATTTAAGAGATGACACGGGTCTTTCCAGGCTGCTTGCATCGGTCGGAAAAAATGAGGACAGAATATTCTTTATATTTAACAATCTGAAAGATGCCATTAAAGAGATAATTAAATCACCCGGTATAGCCGGGAAAATAACCAACCTGGCACAAGGAGCTGAAGGGGTGATAATTATTAATGACAATGGATACCTGTTCTCAGGTTATGCTGACACTAATGACAGTTCTGACATTCTCTTCAGTTATAAGTTACTTGAACCAGCGCAACTAAACATATTCAGGCAACTTCCTGCCAATACAGTTTTATTTGAGACAAAAGTGATTTCAGGAAAAAGTGCCGGAATGAGAGGAGAAATGGGTAAGAGCAATCAACTATTGGACGAACTTCAACCTTATCTTAACGGAGAAACAACACGGGCCATAGTCGATTTAAGAAGGACAGGAATCACCACAAAAGCAACATTACTGGTTTACAGTCTGAAAAACAGAGACATAGCAGAAAGGATTATAAGTGACAGATTTACAATATGGTGTAATGAGAATAATCTGGATGAGAATAAATATATAAGGTATTTTCAGCCGGATGAACAGACCAGGATTCCGGTTCTCTCCACCCCTTTTAAAGGCATTGGTGCATCCTTTTTTGGAGAATGCATGGTAAAAGTGGCTGATTCTCTGATGGCATTTTATGATAATTACCTTGTGATGTCTGACAGAAAGGAAGCCATTGAAATGTTTATTTATGATAATCTTCTGCATAAGACAATTTCAACGAATCCCGATTTCATTGAACTCGAATCAACCCTTCCGAGTAAAGCCTGCTACTTTTTTTACTGCGTTCCAGGTGCTGTTATAGAAAATCTTTCAGAATTTTTCAATGACAGGGTAAATAAGATTCTGAGTGAGAATAGCACACTTCTGAAGAAAATAAGATGTGTTGGTTATCAGTTTGTGCCGAGTAACGATATGATTTTCAATACCCTGTCTGTCAGATATGTTGAAAGTGTTGAGAGTGAACCAGGTGGAACAGAATGGGAGAGCAAGCTTGACGGAGCAGTAGTAACAAAACCTTTGTTCTTTACAAATCATAACACAGGTGCGAAGGAAATAGTGTTGCAGGACGACATGAACAACCTTTACCTTATAAATGCTGCAGGGAGAATATTGTGGAAAATACAACCAGGGGAACGTGTCAACGGAAACATTTACATAATTGATTTTTACAGGAATGGCAAGTTTCAGATTCTCTTTGCCGGAGTAAATAATCTTTATATTTTCGACAGAAACGGGAATCGTGTTGAAAGGTTTCCGGTCAAGCTGCGTGCTCCGGCATCAGGTCCCCCTGCACTTTTTGATTATGACAATAACCGTGATTACAGAATATTTATACCGGGAGAAGACAAAATTATTTATGCATATGATAAATACGGAAATACCGTAAAAGGATGGAAACTATTCAAAACAAACGGTTTTGTTAGGTCAGAAATAAAGTTTTTCAGACTTTCGGGAAAGGATTTTATTGTTGCAGCTGATGAGAACACAGTATATTTCCTTGATAGAACAGGAAATATCAGACTTAAACCTTCCCAGCCTGTGATATGTGCCAGAGGTTCACAGATCAGATCAGATAGTTCAGGTGAACCATCATTCGTATTTTCAGCTCCCGATGGAACAGTACAGTTTATTTACCTCGACGGAAGAGTGAAAAAAGTTATACTGAACAAATTCAGTTCCGAACATTTCTTTGACTTTTTTGATATAGATGGTGACGGATTTGGTGAATTCATTTTCATTGACGGAAGTAAATTATTTCTATATGATCATGATATGACGGAAATATTTATTCGTGATTTCGGAACAATAAACATTAAAGGTCCGTATAATTTTGTGTTTTCTTCAGCTGACAGGAAAATAGGTATTTTTGATCCGGTTAAGAAAGAGGTTTTTCTGATAGATAAAAAAGGAAATGATGTTAAGGGTTTTCCTGTAAAAGGATGCTCGGAGTTTTCAATCGGTAGTTTGTCAAGAGGTGGTGATTATAATCTTATTGTAGGCGGGAACGACAATTTTCTTTATAATTATAAGTTAAATACATTGGGAAACTATTGATGATTATGATTTATGAAAGGGAAAATATTTAATACGATTATTATCCTGACGGTCTTATACTTATCAGGATGTATAAAGGAGACATACGACCTGAACAAATTGTCGGAAGAAGTGCAGATTTCTCCAGTATTTGCATTTCCGGTAGCAACTGGTGACCTGACATTTGCAGACATATTAAAACCAAATGATACAGTCAGATATGAGAGTGATAATTTTGTAAAGATTGTGGTTAGGAAGGATTCGGTGGTTTTCCTGAAGCTGGAAGACTATTATGATTTTTCAAATCTGGTTTCATATAAGAAGGGATTTGAACTGGGTGAGGTTGAGATAAATGATTTCCAGACCTCAACTACATTAAAACTTAATGATATTATTCAGTATTTCAGTCCAACCCTAAGGCAGCAGTTTATTAATCTTGACGATGGGCAGCCTCATGACTTTCCGTCTTTTCCCGTTACAGATTTAGGGGAGCATTCTTTCCCTGTCATAGTCAGTTTTGAGAACGTTCTATTTGGTTCAGGTATACTTCAGATTGGTGTTACAAATAATCTTACAGCACCTCTAAAAGATATTAAAATCCGCTTGTACACCAATCCGGGGCATATCCAGGTGGGTACGGAAAAAACCATTACAGGTCCGATATATCCGGGAGCAACAAAAACCGCTGAAATTGACCTTAGCGGTGCAGCAGTTAAAAATTCATTTATTGCAGCAATTATTTTAACAGGGAGCGATGGTGCTTCAAATGTAATTATTGATCTCGACCATACAGTCGTTTTTTCTGTAAATGGTTACAACCTGAAAATTAAAGCAGGCAGGGCAATCATCAAGGATCAAATTCTTGATTTAGATGATGATGCAGATACTGTTGATGTTGACCTTGGTGAAGATATTGAAATAGAACGGGCAAAAATCAAGAAAGGGACTCTGCAATACAAAATAACTTCAAAGAGTAATGTGACCGGATCAGTTTCTTTTGCTCTGCCAACTTCATCGCGTAATAATAACGGGCAGCTCACTGAAATGATTTCTGTTCCTCCACAGCAAACAACAACAGGGTCTGTTGACCTGAGCAATATTTCAATAGATCTTAGCACTGATCCCGGGCAGCCCTACAACAGATTGCCGGTCACAAATCAGGTTAAAATCGGCTCCAATAATATAATTATTGATTACAGTATGTACGACAGCATATATGTTACCCTGGATGTATCGGATGCTGAAGTAGATTTTGTGAAAGGATATTTCGGGCAGCGTGAGGAACAGATTAAGCCTGATACAATAGATACAGAACTGGAAGATATACTTGAAAAAATAAGTGGAGAATTTCATATTTCGAAGCCATCTGTTAAGGTTAACTATTCAAATTCATTTGGCATTCCTGTAGAAGTTACACTGAATGCAAAAGGGAAAAGGGATAATAAAATACAGAATCTGAATCTGGCTCCATTTGTAATTATTAATCCGGTTGATACAGTAGTCAGGGATGTTTCTTCTGTCTTTACCATCGACGGAACAAATTCCAGTTTGCCCGATCTGATATCATTGCCACCTGTGGAGGCGGTATTTACTGGTTCTGCAAAAATGAACCCTGCGGGATCGGCTGGCGGGCGAAATAATTATGTATTTGGTAACAGCAGGCTGCTTGCTTCACTTGAAATTGAAGTTCCTCTTGAATTATGGATTAACAATCTGCAGTTTGCAGATACAGTTGATAATTTTCTGAAATCAGAAGAAAACGAAGAAGAGAAGGATAGTCCTTTCCGGCCGGAAAATATGGAATACTTCAGAATCAAAATAACCACTTCAAATGGATTTCCGCTTGGGGTATCAATTGAGCTGATGCTTTATGATACGGTCACAGGGAGGGTGCTCGACACAATCAGTGCCCCCGGACTGATAAAGCCAGCTCTTGTTGATGCTTCAGGGAAAGTTGTTTCACCTGTTGAAACAGTTACTGAAATTGAATTTGACAAGCGTTTTTTCGAGGCTTCAAAAGATGCAGACAAAATTATTTTTATCTTTAAACTTGTCACCTCCGGGGGCGGTACAAAAGATGTAAAGTTTTATTCTGATTATAAGATTTCATATAAAGCAACCATTAATGCCAAACCGAAGTTTATCTTTAATAAATAAAAATATTCAAACATGTCCTCAAAAGCTGTCAGAATACTGGTTGTAATGCTCCTTTTCACGACATTTGCCAGGTCGCAGAATAGCAATGTAATGTATTATATGAACATTCCACAGAATCATTTGCTGAATCCTGCACTCAGACCTTCAAACACATTTTATCTCGGACTCGGAATAACTGGCATAGGAATAGGCATAAACAATAATTACTTTAATTTTTCTGACGTTATCATGCAAGGACGTTCCGATTCACTGATAACTTTTCTTCATCCCGATTATGATGTTGACAAATTCCTTGGTAAAGTTAAGGCAGGTAATTTTTTAACCCCGCAGGCAGATGTTCAGTTGTTTGGTCTTGGCTTCAATACAGGGAAAGATACATATATCTTTCTGGATCTGATTGAGAGAGTAAAGGGAAATATCACTCTTCCAGGAGACCTAATAAGAATTATGCTTAAAGGGAATGAAGAATTTGTAGGCAAAACAATGGATCTGGGAGCTCTCGATGCAAGTCTGATGTATTTCAGGGAAGCAGGGATTGGTTTTTCAGCACCAGCTGGGAAGAGAGCCAGATTTGGAATAAGGGCTAAAGCACTTTTCGGTATTGCAGGAATCTCGCTCGACAACAAATTTCTTTCGATTACTGTAAATGACGACTATACCCATATTTTCAATGCTGATCTGACAGCAAATATTAGCGGACCGGTGACCGTATATTTCGGTGCTGACAACAAACCTGACAGTCTTTCTGTTGACGAGGATAAACTGAAGTCGAAAGATTTTTATCTCAACACAAGGAATGCAGGACTGGGACTTGATATTGGAGCAGTTGTCAACATTACAGACCGTTTGAGTGTATCAGCCGCTGTCACAGACCTTGGGTTTCTGAGGTGGAATGACATGATAACAAATATTAAGGCAGAAAGCCAGTTCACTTTTAGCGGATTCAATATCACAGATGTAGTTAACGGCACAAAAACATTTGATGAGCTAGCTGATGAAATGCTAGACTCTCTGAAAAATTCAGTGATAGTAACTGATGAAAAAAGCTCTTTCTCAAACTGGCTGGCTCCTTCTGTAAGTGTTGGAGCAAGCTATAATATCACAAAAAGTTTGGGAGTAGGTGTACTCTCCCGCACTTTTTTCGAGAAAAGCGGGCTTAGAGAAATGGTAACTTTATCAGCCAACCTGAATGTTGGAAGTGCATTTTCCACAAGTATAAGTTACACTGCCACAGGTTACAGTTACGACAATTTTGGAGCAGGAATGGCATTTAAAGCTGGATTCCTCCAGTTTTATGTTCTTGCCGACAGAATTCCGGTTATATGGAATAAAATAATCAAGGATGATGTGAAAATCCCACTCCCTGAAAACTGGAATGTTATTGGATTAAGGTTCGGTGTGAATATGGCTATTGGAAATAATGTTAAAAAGAAAAGTGACAGGCCGATGCTGAAAGTCGAATAATGAAATAAGTATTTATGATAAGAATAGTTCTTTTTGTAATAATTATAATTCTGATTTTGAGAATACTATTGCTTTCGAGAATGGAAAACAAAAGGCGTATCTCAAACAGATGGTATTCCGAGACTGATTTTAAAAAAGTATTTGGAGAAAAAAATTTCCGGAAAAGTCTACAGGGAGATACTGTTAATAAAAAAGCCAGGAAAAGCAAGAAGAAAATTATTTCCGAATAAGCTGTTTTGCCAGTGAGTTGGCAAATACAAAATCATTCAGTTTTTCGCAGGTGGAATTGAGTATTTCGTATTTGCTTCCTTCCCAGTATTTTATCCCCTCGCTGATAAAGATAATCTTTTCTCCTATTTCCATCACCGAATTCATGTCGTGAGTATTTATTATTGTTGTCATAGAATATTCTTCGGTGATTTCTTTTATCAGGGCGTCTATTAAGTTGGCAGTTATGGGGTCGAGGCCTGAATTTGGTTCATCGCACATAAGGTATTTTGGATTAAGAGCTATTGCTCTTGCAATTGCAACACGTTTTCTCATCCCGCCTGAAAGTTCTGAGGGGTAAAGGTGGTTTGCATTGTGGATGTTGACTCTATCGAGACAAAAATTTACTCTTTTTATTTTTTCTTTCATCGTCATGTTTGTAAACATGTCGAGGGGAAATCTTACGTTCTGTTCCACAGTCATTGAGTCGAAAAGCGCACTTCCCTGAAAAAGCATTCCCATCTGTTTTCTTATTTCCTTTTTCTCTCTGAAGCCCAGCTTATTAAAAGGAACATCGCCGAACCAGATTTCACCTCTGTCTATTTCGTGCAATCCGACGATTGACTTAAGAAGTACGGTTTTCCCCGAGCCGCTCTGGCCTATTATCAGATTGGTTTTGCCCGGTTCGAAAGTAACTGAGATGTCGGTCAGTACTTCTTTACCGTTAAATGACTTATAAAGGTTTTTTACTGTAATCATGTCAGAAGCATCTGAGTAAGAATAACATTAAACATCAGAATATATACGCTGCTGTAAACCACAGCTTTAGTTGACGCCTGTCCTACTTCCAGAGATCCTCCTTTTACAAAATAACCCTGGTATGCCGAGATACTTGTAATAAGAAAAGCAAAGACAACGGTTTTAATAAGTGAGTATGTTATATAATAAGGTATAAAGGCATACTGAATTCCGTAAATGAATTGTTCCGAAGTGATTACTCCCACTATCTGGGTTCCAACAAACCATCCTCCGAATATGCCTATTATTATACTCAGCAATGTAAGAAAAGGATTGAACAGAAGTGTCGCAATCATCTTGGGCAGTATCAGGTAAGAAGCCGAGTTTACACCCATAATCTCAAGAGCATCAATTTGTTCTGTAACACGCATAGTGCCTATTTCTGATGCTATGTTTGAACCCACTTTCCCCGCCAGAATAAGTGCAACTATTGTTGAGGAGAATTCAAGTATAATAGAATCGCGGCATCCAAGGCCAATCAGGTAAGCCGGGTAAATAGGGTTTTCGGTGTTATATGCTGTCTGCAGTGTGATGGCAGCTCCCATAAAAAAAGAGATAATAGCTGTTATACCTATGGAATTGACGCCTAAATAAACCAGTTCACGCATGGTTTGCTTGTAATAGACTGATGTTTTTTCAGGCTTTGAAAAGACTTTTCCAAGCAGTATAAAATACCTACCTATAGTTTCAAGGCCTCTGTCAATTAACATAGTGCCATTCCTGTTATGAAACTTCAAAGTTAAAAATTATTGTCAATTAATTCCGGGTGTTCTGGTTCTTTAGACTGAATGTGCAAATAGTTTTATCTTTGCATTAAAACATAAACCGGTCAGAGATGAATAACAGATATGTTATAATAATGGCTGGCGGCATCGGGAGCAGGTTCTGGCCTCTGAGCCGCAAAGAGAAGCCGAAACAGTTTCTTGACATTCTTGGGAGGGGGGAAACACTAATTCAGCAGACATTCAGGCGGTTCAAGAAGGTATGTCCGGAAGAAAATATTTTTGTGGTAACAAATGTTGAGCACAGGCAGATTGCTATTGATCAGCTTGGAATTAAACCCGGCAGGGTTCTCTGCGAGCCGTTAAGGCGCAATACTGCACCATGTATAGCATATGGGGTTTTCAGAATAAAAAAGGAGAATCCCGATGCAGTAATAGCTGTAACTCCTGCTGACCATCTTATTGAAAAAGAAGAAGAATTTTACAACATTGTGAATATTGCATATAGTTTTTCAGAAAAACATAATGCGTTGTTGACTTTAGGAATAAAACCCAGCAGGCCAGAAACAGGATATGGATATATTCAGGCAAATGAAAAAAAGCCTGTTGAAGGTTTTGAAAAGTTGCATAAGGTTAAAACGTTTACTGAGAAGCCGAATCTGGAACTTGCAAAGGTCTTTCTTGAAAGCGGAGATTTTTACTGGAATTCCGGAATTTTTTTCTGGAGCGTAAATTCAATTCTGAAAGCCTTTTCAAAATATCTTCCCGACATTTACATGGCTTTTGAGGAAGGGCAGCATTTTCTGGGAACAGAAAAGGAGGAATCATTTATATCCCGTACTTATATTTCGCTCCCAAGTATATCAATTGATTACGGGATTATGGAGAAAGCCGATAACGTTTATGTTTTAAGTACTGATATAGGCTGGTCTGACCTCGGCGCCTGGAGTTCCCTTTATGAACATTCTGTAACTGACGAGAATGGAAATGTGAATGTCAACGGACATCTGTTTATTTATAGCAGCAAAAGGAACATTTTTAATATCAAGCCAGGAAAGGTTGCTGTAATTCAGGGTTTGGAAGATTATATCGTTGTCGATTCAGGGGATGTACTATTGATAGTAAAAAAGGAAGATGAGCAAAATATTAAATACTATCTTGATGATGTAAAGAAAAAGACAGGAGATAAGTTTCTATAGAAAATAAAAAGGGGGCATTTGCCCCTTTTTTTGTTTATACAGTTATATGGTTTATAAAGTTCTCTGATTAATATTCCCAAAGGTCATGTTCAAAATTGAAAATCTCCATTTTAATTCTTTCAGCTTCGAACATTGCATCTTTGCCGGTAGTATATGATGTTATTGTACGGTCGTTGAACACATTGGACTCGGCATAGATATAGCTTCCGAATCTTCTGTACATGAAGAGGTCGTCATATGATAACCTTTGTGAGTCGTTAAACGGATTGAAAACCTCTTTTTTGGCAAGTATATCCCTTAGTTCATCGTATCGCAGCCAGCAGACAGGCGTTCTAACGGTTCTTCCGGTTGCTTCGTCAAGCCTTATATGTATTGGGCATATACCAATAATTCTTACGTCGAGTTTTGAATGTTTTTTATCGAAGAACCACTGTTCATAGATAAGAAGTTGTTTAACGTCAGCAGGATTTGCTTTTTGCTGGATTACAGTATCTTTCAGCATCTGTGTGTTGATGTCCTGAATCTGGGTATTTATTAGCCTGGCACCCATTTTTTCTTCAATATCGGCATAAGTAAGGCTCACCGGCGTGGAGTCAGGCACAATTGTCCAGTCATAGGCATTAATCCTGCCAGCCTTTATTTCATCAAGAATTATATTAATAAAACTTTTCCTTCCGTCAGGAGTTGTTTCAGTAGGGAAATAGAGCGGATGGTTGATTCTTTCCCTGAGGTCTATGACCCTGTAAATGTATTTCGACCAGAACACATCAGCTTCCCTTAGGAAAGGGTAGTTTATTTTCGGATTGTCAGGAATAGATTTCTGATAAATGTCTTTGAAGGTCTGGGCATTTACCAGTGAGCTGAATATTACAGCCAGAAATCCGCAAATAATCATTCGCTTCATTGCACTCATATGTTAAGTCTGTTAGGTTTCTAATTTACAGTAATAATTATAGGTGAAAGGTCTTGTGGCCTGTTATCAGGTCCAACTGCTTTTATATTTTCTATATATAATTTTTTGCCGCGCGTAAGTGAGTTAAGGATCTGTCTCTGTTCGGGAGTTATACGGTTGCTTTTGCTATCCCTGTAAATATCAAATCCCTTTTCATTATAAGTCATTCTGAACTCGGTAACATTATATCTGAGGTCGAAATCGAACCCTTCAAGATCTGCAAACACTGCCTGTTGTGCCAGTATAATATCCTTGCTAAGTGATGCGTTACCGGTAACATTGGCGAATTTTGCCACAGGTTTCGGTATAGCCTTAACTCTGAATTCCATAGGAGCAAAAGACTGGATTTTCCCGCTTATTTCGGCTGATACAATGATTTGGGCATTCTGGCCTACGACTTCGGGGCGAGCGATCCATTCACCCGGGAAGAATTCACCTCTTGAATTTTTGGTACGGCCTCTTGCAATGGTTCCGTTTTTCATTGTTGCCCTGATTTTGTCAGAACCGACCCCTGGTACAGAGATATCAATAGGGTTGTCAATATTTGCATACAGCACATTCATTGCGGTTGGAGAGATAACAACGTTAGGAGCGCCAACTGAATAAGATTCTTTAAACGGATATGAAACAAGAGTACCATCAGGGGCTTTTATTGTTATCAAACCTCCCCATGTTTTCTGACCAATGCTTGTTGCTCTTACTCTGTAAATTCCTTTGCCCGATTGATCGATAGGGAGGGTTACGTAATTTCCTACCATCTCATATTTTACTGAACCGTCTGCGGCTGTTGTAGTTCTGTATTCGCCAACGGTTATACTGGGAGTCTGTGTTGTATCAACAGCGGTGAGAAATACTTCTGCAGTATAATCATTTCCCTGCATTACATATGTTGAAGAAGGTTTAACAGTGGCTACCAGTTTATTGAATTTGTACGAACGTGCCTCAATCTGTTCATAGAGGTAATTGAGCAGGTCGGTTTCAGCATTTCTGACATCCACCTGCATTTTTGACAGGATACAGATTACTGCTACAACAGGGAGGGTCTGGAAGTTATCATTTACCCAGGGTACTTTTTCACCTTCCTTTGTCGTAACGTCGTCGGTATTAAAAATGTTTCTTAATGATTCTTCCAGGTTTGGATTTTTACCTTCAAGCACGTCTCTGATCATGTCTTCCCTGTAGGAATCGATAAGTGCTTTAAGGTCGTTTCCTTTTCCTGCCTCATGGGCTCCGATTAGAACTTCAGAAGGGACATCTCTCTGGTCGATTTTTTTAACTTCGTCGATTATTATTTCTCTTCCGACGACTGCAGGCGTATCATCTCCTTCGGTTTTCTTAATGATTTCTATTTTGAGATCCTGTATATAATCGAAGAGTTCGTCGGATCTCTGTTTTACCATATATGCCTTATCTCGTGCAGGTCCTGCTTTGACAGGATTTTGTGCAGCGGCCCTGTCGAATGCTTCGTAAATGGTGCTGTTCTTTGCGGCATAGTTTTGGATTGTCTTTGACAGACCTTTGTCAACATTTTTAAATGCTTCCACGGCCTCTTTTGATACGTTCAGAGCCAGCATAGCAGTTAGAACCAGGTACATCATCCCGATCATTTTTTGCCGTGGAGACAGCTTCTCATGAGCCATTTTTCTGCAGTTTTAATTTGTTGAATAAAAAACTATGTCACGTTATTTCACATTCATGGTAGCAAGCATATTCCCATAAACGTTATTCAGGGCTGATAGATTTTCGTTCAGTTTAGAAATCTGTTCGCGGTATTTTTTAGTGTCATCAGCTGTATCAGCTAGATTTTTAAGAAGATTCTGAATTCCCTTATAAATGTTCTCGGATTCTTTTACATGCTCGGTTGCGCCTTTGAGCTGAAGTTCATATGCGGCGTTAAGAGCAGAAAGATTCTTGTTAAGGGTTTCAAGCTGCTGCTGGTATGATTTTCCTCCCATTTCGATAACCGACAATGATTCGGCTATGTTTTTATAGTTCAGGCCAGTCTCATTGATAATTTTAGCCGTATTCTCGTAGGATTCATGAAGCTTGCCGAGTGATTCATCTGCGGCTTTAATAGTTTGAACATATTTTTCAGATGCTGCTGAAACATCCAGCATGGCATTCATATTGGCAGTTGCTTCTCCGATTTTTTTGAGTCCCAGACCGAGGTTCTGGAACAGTTCAGGAGTAATTTCTGCCTTTTCGAGCATTTCGTCGAATTTTGCCAGTGCTGCAGATCCGGCTCCGCCGCCTCCAACAAGGCCTTTTCTCTGGAAGTATGGATCATGCATTTTTCCACCAACAGGAACTTCTTCTCCTTCTTCAGGAATTCCGGCCAGTTCAGGGTAAACAAGTGACCAGTCAACCTCTTCACGTAGAGGCTCGAAAGCCGAGAAGAAGAAGATAATAGCCTCGGTACAAAGCCCTACGGTAAGCATTGTACCTGCAAATGGCCAGTGCTGGATTTTAAAAAGAGCACCAATGATTACTACGGAAGCACCCAAACCATAAAGTTTAGCAATGAAGTTCTTCCATCCGCTGCTTTGAACTAATTCTGCTAGGCTCATATACCTGATTTTTATTTGTTAATAAAGATAATTATTTTATTTTACTCCAATATATGATCTTACATTTCTGAAACCTATATATGGTTTTGTTGAATCCTGATATTCATAATCTCTTGAGCTTGTCTGCAGGAAGTATGCAATATCCTTCCATGAACCACCTCTTATAACCTTGCGTTTCATAACCGGTGGATCCTGTGGTCTTGCATTGTATTCATAGTTAGGATTGAGGTCGTGGGTGAAGACATATGATACAGGATGATATGCAGTGGATGTCCATTCGGAGACATTTCCTGCCATATCGTAAAGGCCATATTCGTTGGGTTCATATGATCCAACCTTTGCCGGGTATACTGAACCATCGTCGATGTAGTTTCCTCTAAGTGGTTTAAAGTTTGCAAGGAAGCATCCCTGATAGTTACGTGTATAGGGTCCACCCCATGGGTACATGGAAAGATCGAGTCCGCCTCTTGCTGCATATTCCCATTCTCCTTCAGTGGGAAGCCTGTATGCCTGGACATCGGGTATACCTCTTTTCCTGAGGAATGAATTCATATAGTCTGTTCTCCAGATGCTAAATGCTCTTGCCTGAACCCACGATACCCCTACAACAGGATAGTCGTCGAATGACCGATGCCAGAAATAAATAGAAGCCTGGGGATCATTGAATGAGTAGGTGAAGTCCCTTATCCAGCACAGAGTGTCGGGATAAACATTTATAATGTCGTGAATGATAAAAGCTGAACGGTCGTTTACAGGAGTGCGTACTCCTTCAAGATTGTATGCTTCACCTACATATTTTCCGGTTCCGGCTTTATAATCCTGAATATAAGGTACCTGGGCAGCCTGTTTATAGTCAACAAAATAGTATGAATAATTAAGTTTTCTTGTATCTATTTCTTTTCTGCCATTGAATCTTTCCTGTGGCGGATAATACATCTCTTCGCGTATTGCAAGAGTCTGTTCGTCGCGTAAGTCTATTTTTTCATCCCAGTTGAGAGTTTTGGGCTCAAGTACGTTCCCTTCCTTGTCTGTCATGTAATACTCACGTCCCTCTATACCTGCCTCGGCCAGTTTGGTTCTGAAAATAGAATCACGGACGTAATAAACAAACTGGCGGTACTTATTATTGGTAATTTCTGTCTGGTCCATCCAGAAAGCTTCCACTGTAATAGTTTTTGACATGGTGTTCATTACATGGAAAGCATCCTCATCACTCGGGCCCATAACAAAACTTCCCGCAGGGATGAATGCCATCTGGTAAGGTTCCGGCTCAAAGAATTTTTTCCTTCCGGGAACACCTGTAAGCTCTCCGGTCATTGACGGACCACAGCTATTTAGCAGAATAATCAGGATCAGAGCAAAGAAAATCACCTTTTTCATAATTCAATATGATTTTAGATGCAAGTAAGTAATTTTTTATTAATAATCATAAAAATCTTACACTTTTATATTTCATGGGACTTTTGCCCAGGCTTATATCAAAGCAGTAATTAACCATAAATTCATGAGAACCACTTGAACTTTTGCGGATGTCAGACAGGATAAAATCATATGAATATCCTATCCGAATTCCGTTGTAAAGTTCAATTCCGACAATACCTGTCAGTGCATCACCGGCTCTGTAAGAAACGCCGCCCCATACTTTTTTATTGTATCTGAGCATGGAGTTTATTGTAAATTGTACCAGATGTCCATCACTAAATACAAATACCGATGGGATAAGTTCATATGACGGATTGCCGAGATTCAGACTGTATCCAGCCGTAGCATAGTAATGCCTGCTAAGGTATGGTTCGCCCTTTGAAAATTTTATTTTAGGTTCATTTATGTGAGTTATGGATATTCCGGCATAATATTTTTCTGTCGAATAATATGCTCCCACTCCTGCATCGAAAGCAATATGGCTCTCCTTATTTTCAGGAATAAGAGGATCTCCCGAAACTGGCGTATGTGCATCACTTTCAGGTATTTGCCATGAAGGATTCAGAGTCTTGTTCATCATTCCCAGTGATATCCCCACTCCAAGCTTACCATTTCCTAATTCAAAGTGATATGAATATGAGCCTGAAAGTTTAATATCTGAATCAAAACCAGTTTTGTCGTTCATTATTACCATTCCGATGCCACTTTCTGAACCGAAAAGTCTGACCGGTGCATTTACGCTAAATCCTGTTGTTGATGGGGCACCTTTGAAACCAAGCCATTGCTGCCTTGAGGTGGCAGTCATGCAAACCATCCCCGAAATACCAGCCGAACCAGGATTAAAAAAATGAAAATTATACATATATTGACTGTATACAGGATCCTGCTGGGAAAATGACCTGCCCGCCAGTATAAGAGCAAAAATAAACAATATCCCGTACTTTTTCATTCTTTTAACCTGATGCCTCAAAATCTAAATCAGTAAAATTAAATAAAAATATGAATAGCTGACAAATATAAAAATATTTATTTTTTGTTGTAATGCGATTATTTTGATAAGAGTAATAATAATTAGTGATGAACGTCAAAAAATTATGGATGAACGGATAAAATTAACATTTTTTTATTTAGATAATCTTTCAATTGCTTTGATCCATCTTTGAGGTATCTCGTTATGATTTGCCTGTACATAATCTTCGTAAGAGCATGCGACATATTTTGTCTCTCCCTTATCCGTATTTATTTCTATCCACCAGCGCTCTGTAAGGTTGCTTTTAATGAAAATTAGTTCTTCTTCAGTTCCACTGATGTGTACATGGTATCTTGTGAATTGTCCTGTATTGTGCTTTGCAAGGGATGGGGTTTCAATTTGTTTCTGGCAAAAGCCCTCAAGAAAGAACCACAGGATCTGGGCGGCAAGGCCAGAGGTCTGAGAACCTTTATCAAGATCGGGATTGACTTCAAAAACCCCAAAAACCTTAATTTTGTCGGAAATACCTGCATACCTTGCAATAAGACATATTTCTTCACCATAGAATCCATTGGGTGAAGGTAAGATTGTACCAGGAGCGTCTGATTGACGCACTGATGAAATATCAATTACTATAGCATCTGAATCTCTAAGAAATGGTTCTGTAAGATGAATGGCATCTCTTACATCTCCAAGTCTCATCAGGTCAGCTTTTCTTCTTATTAATCTGTTTATTACCTGCTGATCGTTTAGATAAGTCTGATAGCCAATGTTTATCAGATTTATTAATGTACTTTTACTATTATATAAAATATTGTTCAGATAGCTGAATGAGTCTGTTTCTTTTTTTTCAGGTTGAAAATCGATTCGGGAATCAATTGAGGTGAGAGTATAAGGATGCCTGAGCTTTGAAAAAGAGCTGTCGATTGCCGTAATCAGTGAACTGTTGCCTCCGATAATAACCGGGAGAATTTTTAATTCAATAAGGGAACTAATTATTTCTGAAAGACCGGAAACAGTGTCGGAAAAATTTGTGCCTCTTTTCATGTTTCCGAGGTCTATAATTTTCAGTTTGCCTGGAATCCTGGCCAGCATGTAAAGAGATCGCCTTATTGCTTCAGGACCCTTCTGGCATCCGTTATTTACAGAACTACGCTCCTCAGGAACACCGATAAAAGCGATCCTGTATTTTTCAATACCGGTGATAGGATTATTATCGGTATGAATTGTAATATTGTGGGAAAAACTGGAAGCCCCTGATATAAATTCATAATCAGGTTTTTCAATGCATACAGGATCAAAATAGTCATTAAGATTGATTATCATTTTCCCGACTTTTGTTTTTTCTCAATAATGTTCATGCATTCTTCCTGTGTAAGGTCCTCAGCATTTGTTCCTTTTGGAATTCTGTAATTTTCGCCCCTGTAATTAATATATGCTCCATATCTACCGTTGATTATTTTTATTTCTCCAAACTCCTTTATTACTTTTTGTTTATCAGCTTCATCTTTTTCTTTTATTATTTCAATTGCCCGTTCAAGTGTAATAAGGTAGGGGTCGTCAATATTCTTCAGAGAATAAAATTTATTTCTGTACCTAATATAAGGTCCAAACCTGCCTGTTCCTACAACCACCTCATCGCCTTCCCAGTTTCCCAGGGATCTTGGCAGGGAGAAAAGCTTCATTGCTTCTTCGAGTGTTATGGTTTCCATAAGCTGGTTTTTCTGAAGGCTTGCAAATCGGGGTTTATCGCCTTTTTCAGGATGTACTGCCTGAACAACAGGCCCGTATTTTCCCATTTTCACGGAAATAGTTTCACCTGTTTCGGGGTGAGTTCCGAGTATTCTGGTTCCGGTGGTTTTGTTCTTTTTCTCAAGAGTATTCTCCACGGTTTTATGGAAAGGGCCGTAAAAATTCTCGAGCATTTTATTCCATGCAAGTTTTCCCGCTGCAATTTTGTCGAACTGTTCTTCAACTTCAGCAGTGAAATTATAATCTACGATTTCGGAAAAATTTTCCATTAGAAAATCATTGACAATCATCCCTATGTCTTTAGGGAAAAGTTTTGATTTTTCTTTTCCGAAGATTTCGGTTTTTGTTGATTTGGTGATATTTCCTGCAGAGAGCTCCAGAACTGTTATTTTTCTTTTTTCTCCCGGCCTGTTTTCACGTGCAACATATCCTCTCTGCTGAATAGTTGAGATGATAGGAGCATATGTTGAAGGGCGTCCTATTCCCAGCTCTTCGAGTTTTTTTACAAGGCTTGCTTCGGTATACCGGGGCGGCGGAGTAGTATATTTTTCGATTGCGGTAATTCTGTCATAGAAAAGTAACATACCTGGTTTAACTGATGGCAGTATTGCCTTTTCGTCTTCACCACCCTCGGTGTCCTGTGATTCGGAATAAACTTTCAGGAATCCGTCGAAAAGTATTACTTCTCCCGTTGCATTGAAAAGAACCGGTGAATTGTTCATTTCAATGGCAATGTTTGTTTTTTCTGTCTGGGCATCAGCCATCTGGGAGGCGATAGTTCGTTTCCAGATGAGTTCATACAATCGTTTTTCAGCCTGAGTTCCTGATATTGTGGATTTTTCCGGGTAGGTTGGCCTTATTGCTTCGTGTGCTTCCTGGGCTCCTTTCGATGTTGTTTTGTACTGTCTTACTTTTGAATATTTTTCACCGTATTCATTTACAATTACCTCACGGATTTTTGCAAGTGCCATTCGTGAAAGGTTTGTTGAATCGGTTCGCATGTATGTGATCTTTCCTTCCTCATAAAGTTTCTGTGCTATTGCCATGGTCTGGGAAACGGAGAAGCCGAGCTTACGGTAGGCCTCCTGCTGGAGGGTGGAAGTAATAAACGGAGGCGCAGGAGAACGGGTACCGGGTTTTACGATTACATTTTTAACAGTAAATACAGCTTCCCTGCAAAGCTCAAGAAATTTTACAGCTTCATCTTCATCATGAAATTTTGTGATGGCTTCAGCCTTCAGAGGAGGTTCTTCAACTAATAAATTGTCAGAAGATTTATCTTTATTGAAAATGCCTGTTATTCTGAATGAAGATTCAGGCTTGAAGTTAATTATTTCCCTTTCTCTTTCAACTATCAGACGTACAGCCACCGATTGAACACGGCCTGCAGAGAGAGCAGGCTGAACTTTCCTCCAGAGAACCGGTGAGATTTCAAAACCCACAAGACGGTCAAGAATTCTTCTCGCCTGCTGGGCATTTACAAGGTTCATATCAACAGTTCGGGGAGACTTTATCGCCTCTTCAATGGCACTTTTGGTGATTTCATGAAAAACTATCCTTCTGGTTTTCTGTGGGTCGAGATTTAGCACTTCAACAAGATGCCAGGCTATAGCTTCACCTTCACGGTCTTCATCGGAGGCGATCCAGATAGTTTTGGCTTCTGAAGCTGCTTTGCGGAGCTCGTTAACTACCTTAATTTTATCTTTTGGTATTTCGTAATCAGGTATAAACCCTCCCTTTATATCAATTCCGAGGTTCTTTTTTGTCAGATCTCTGATATGTCCGAAACTTGAAACAACCCTGAAATCCTTTCCAAGGAACTTCTCAATTGTTTTTGCCTTTGCCGGAGATTCAACGATTACAAGGTTTTCAATCATGGATGACACGGTTTGACTCTATTTAAAATCTGACAAAGTAAATCATTTCAAAATCAATCTTCAAATCACTCGGCTATATTATTATTAATTTTTATATTATAATTACTATTTTTGGCAACGATTTTCAGGGTCAGGTGATGAAGGAGGAAAATAAAAAATATAGGAAATATCTAATATGGTTCTGGGGAATTATTGCTCTGCCATACATTTTTATTATAGTAATGTTTTTACTTATTTCGGCAGAGAAGCTCGGTCCGATGCCAACATTTGAGGAGCTTGAGAACCCGGAAAATAATCTGGCAGCGGAAGTTTACTCAGAAGACGGAGTTCTCCTCGGGAAGTTTTACATAGAGAACCGTACCTGGACCGATTATAAGGATATATCGAAAAATGTAATAAATGCACTTCTTGCAACGGAGGATATCAGGTTTTACAGGCATTCAGGTATTGATATAAGAGGGCTGGGAAGGGTTTTTATCAGGTCGATTCTTTTACAGCAGGAAGCAGGCGGAGGTAGCACAATTTCTCAGCAGCTTGCAAAAAATCTTTTTAAAACCAGGGGTGGAGTTGACTCCATAAGGTACTCAAGGGTAAAGCGAAAGGTAAATCTTGTAATATCCAAGTTCAAGGAGTGGTATACAGCTGTTAAGCTGGAGAAGAATTATACCAAAGAAGAAATTATTGCCATGTATCTCAACGTTTTTGATTTCGTTAACAATGCCGTTGGGATAAGGTCAGCCGCAAGAATTTATTTTAACACCACTCCGGATTCTCTAACCATTGAACAATCAGCAATGTTGATAGGTATGCTGAAAAACTCATCCAGATACAATCCGTTGAAAAGACCTGAGCTGACACTGGCAAGAAGAAATGTTGTTCTTGACCAGATGGCAAAGTATCAATATATCACCTATGCCGAGGCCGATTCCCTCAAGAAACTTCCTCTTGGCCTCAATTACACTGAAGAGAGTCACAATACTGGTCTTGCTACATATCTGCGGGAATATATACGGACTACAATGATCAAGTTTGAACCTGACAGGCGATTTTTTTCTTATGAGGAACAATATAATGATGCTGTATGGCAATGGGAGAATAATCCGCTTTATGGATGGTGCAGGAAGAATAAAAAACCAGATGGTTCAAACTACAACCTTTATAAAGACGGACTGAAGATATATACTACTATAAATTCCAGGATGCAGAAATATGCGGAGGAGGCACTGACGGAACATCTTAAGGAGATACAGCCTGCGTTTGACAGGCTGGCAAAAACTTTTAAAAATCCACCTTTTTCCAATGATTTAACAAAAAAGCAGGTAGAAGAAATACTTATGTCGGCTATCAGGAGAACCGACAGGTACAGGGAAATGGTAAGAAGGAAAGTTCCGGAAGATTCTATAATGCTGGCATTCAACACTCCTGTTAAGATGAGGGTCTTCTCCTGGAAAGGAGAACGGGATACTGTTATGACCCCTCTTGATTCAATAAGGTATTATAAACATTTCATGCGTTCGTCATTTATGATTATGGACCCACATACCGGGCACATTAAGGCTTATGTGGGAGGTCCGGACTTCAGATATTTCAAGTACGATGCTGTTACAGAACAAAAAAGACAGGTTGGCAGTACAATAAAACCGTTTCTTTATACTCTTGCCATGCAGAATGGTTTTTCACCCTGTTATGAGGTGGAAAACATACCCAGGACATTCTATGTGGGAGACTCCACATGGACTCCAAGAAGTTCTGGCCCTAGAGAATATCACGGCAAACTTGTGACGCTTAAATGGGGTCTGGCACAGTCGGAGAACTACATTTCGGCATGGCTTATGACACAGTTTACACCTCAGGCAGTAGTTGACCTGATGCATAAGATGGGAATAAGGAGTTATATAGACCCTGTCTATTCTATATTTCTCGGGACTTCCGATATTACCCTTGAAGAGATGGTAGGAGCTTACAGTACATTTGCAAATAAAGGAGTCTATACCCGTCCTTTGTATGTAACACGAATTGAGGATAAGAACGGGAATGTTATTTCGAGGTTTACTACAAAAGTGGAAGAAGTAATAACCGAGGACCAGGCTTATCTTATGCTTGATCTTTTACAGGGTGTGGTCAATCAGGGTACTGCCATCAGGATGAGGTCGGTTTATGGCTTCAAAAACCAGATGGGGGGCAAGACAGGAACAACACAGAACCATGGTAACGGGTGGTATATAGGGGTATTACCGAATCTGGTAGGGGGAGTCTGGAGTGGATGGGAGGATCAGAGTATTCACTTTGAGACTCTTGGTGAAGGGCAGGGTGCACGGATTGCTTTACCAGTAATGGGTTTATTTCTTAAGAAATTATATGCCGATACGGAGTTTGGAATAATGGAAGCCGATGTTTTCGAGAAACCTGCAGGATTCAATATTGAACTCGACTGTAACAAGGTAAAAAGGGGCACAGGGAGACGGTCGAATTATGTAGAACGCTATTAATCGGCTGACCTGATTCAGCTGAAGAGAAATTTTACAAGGTGTTCAATTTTCCCCAGCTGTATAATTTTTAAAGGTGCATTTTTAATAAACGGATCTTTCTGGTATTTTGAGATTACAACACCTGTGAATCCAGTTTTTGCTGCTTCCCTTATGCGTTGTTCTATCCTCGAAACTGGCCGTATTTCGCCTGTAAGTCCGGCTTCACCTGCAAAACACAATTGTCTGTCGACAGGAACATCAAGGTTAGACGAGAGGATAGCACTTATTACAGCCAGGTCTATTGCCGGGTCTGATACTTTAAGGCCACCAGCAATATTCAGGAATACATCCTTCATCCCCAATTTAAATCCCGCTCTTTTTTCCAGAATAGCCAGCAACATATTCATTCGTCGTGTATCGAATCCTGTTGAGCTTCTCTGGGGAGTGCCGTAAACCGCACTGCTTACAAGTGCTTGAGTTTCAATAAGAAATGGCCTGAGGCCGTCAATTGTTGCAGCTATTGTAATTCCGCTCAGTGGTTCATCGTGTTGATTAATGAAGAGTTCTGAAGGATTGGATATTTCCCGTAGCCCGCTTTCTGTCATTTCGAATATGCCTATCTCAGAGGTTGAACCGAATCGGTTTTTGACAGATCGAAGTACCCGGTATGCGTAGTTATTTTCACCTTCGAAATAAAGAACAACGTCCACAATATGTTCAAGAACTTTTGGCCCTGCCAGCGAACCGTCTTTGGTTATGTGCCCTATCAGGATAACAGGGATACCCGACAATTTGGAATATTTCAGCAGCTGGGCTGCACATTCCCGCACCTGTGTTACAGAACCTGCAACATTTTCGAGAACCGGGGTGCTAATTGTCTGGATTGAATCTACGATTATTATTTCAGGTTTTAGATTTTCTGAATGGGTAATTATACTCTCAAGATCTGTTTCACAGAGTATGAAACACTCTGAATTCTTTTTGCGGATTCTTCTTGCTCTTAGGCTTATCTGCTCGCCGCTCTCTTCGCCCGACACATATAGCACTCTTCTGTCAGCCTTTTCAAGAGCAATCTGGAGGGCGAGGGTTGATTTACCTACTCCCGGTTCCCCTCCGAGAAGGACTAGAGAGCCAGCTACTAATCCGCCACCCAGTATTCTGTCGAGCTCGGACATTCCTGTTTTATATCTCTCTTTTTCTTTTCCGGTGATTTCTGACAGCAGTTCGGGTTTGCGTTTACCAGTATCACCAGCAAGTTTAAGTTCCCTGGAGGTTGTTGAAGGCGTAATGGTTTCTTCCTGGTATGTATTCCATTCGCCGCAGGAAGGGCATCGCCCTATCCATTTAACCGATTCAGATCCACAGTTACGGCAAATCCACACTGTTCTGGTTCTGGCCATTAATAGTCAGTTTTATTCTGTCTTTTTTTACAAGAAGATAAAATGCAATAAAGCCAAGTATTGCACCGTAGATAAGCTGGGATTCATGTGAGATGAGTGCATATGCAAGTCCGTCTTCAAGGCTGACTCCATAGAGTCCGTTGAGTCCGCGGGAGATAATAAAATGAAAAGCACCAAGTCCGCTCTGAACAGGTGCTGACATTGCCAGACTACCAATTACAAGCAAGAGAAAACCGTCACTGAAAGTTAAATGAGAAGTACTTTCAAGGGTAAAAACGACTATCCATGACATCAAGGCATAATTTAACCAGATAAAACCAGTGTGAAAAAGGAATTCTCCTTTTTCCCTTAATGAGGTAATGGTTTTCAGTCCGGTAACCACGCCCTTTGATATATCAAACATTTTGGCAAAAAATCGGATCTTTCTGAGATTTTTTCTGTAAACAAAAATCAAATACGAAATTAATAAAATTGATGCCAGGATAATTATCCACAATATCAATGCAGAACCGGATGCTGCTTTTATTTTACCAGTGAAAGGTTCCAGTGCATTTTTTACAAGAAATGAACCGAGTAAATGACCTTTTATTAAAAGCATTATAAAAGTTATGATTAGCAGTGACAGCATATCAACCGTACGTTCTATTATTACAGTGCCGAAAAGCTGACCGGTTGGTATTTTTTCCTTTTTACCCAGGGCAATACATCTGGTTATCTCTCCTATACGTGGCAATGCCATGTTTGCCAGATAGCCGGTCATCATGGCATTGAAGGTGTTCTTAAAAGAAGGATTATAACCGAGTGGCCTTATAAGCAATACCCATCTTCTTGCTCGGCTAATATATGCTAAAGTGGCAAAAATAATTGATAGTACGAGCCATTTGTAATCGGCATGAATAATCTTTTGTCCCAGTCCGGAAAAGTTTATATTCCTGAAAGCCAGCCAAAGCAGGGAGATGCCTGCAATCAGAAATGCAAAAAATTTTATTAGCTGGATGATACTTTTTTTAAGGCTCAAGTTCAGACAAGTTTATTTGTACGGGTGTCGGGGAAGAGAATACGGGGTTTGAAATTTTTTGCCTCTTCAGGGGTCATGGAAGCATAGGAGATAATTATTAATATATCGCCTATAGCCACTTTGCGGGCAGCTGCACCGTTGAGACATATCTGACCTGAACCTCGTGTGCCTTTAATAACGTAAGTATCAAAGCGCTCTCCGTTGTTTATATTGACTACCTGTACTTTTTCGTTTTCAATAATTCCCGCCGCATCCATCAGATCCTCATCGATGGTAATGCTTCCAATATAGTTAAGATTTGCATCCGTAACAGATACATTGTGGATTTTCGATTTTACTACCTCAATAAGCATATCAATCCCGGTTTTAACATTAAAAATCAGGCACAAAGTTAATGAACCTTTTTGGAATACGGATGCCTGAATTCTATATTATCTATCAGTCTTATTTTTCCTGCCCATACTGCAATACAGCCAAAGTATTTCTTATCTTCCAGCATAGAATTTTTCCGGGAAACAGGCTGAAGTTCATTTTCATCAACTATTTCGAAATATTCGAGTTTGAAACCTGGGGTTGAATTTATTGTGCTGGCTACGAACTCTTTTATTTCTGGTATATCTGAGTCTTTAAGCATTTCAGAGGCATCGGAAAGTGTTTTAAAAATAATTCCTGCTTTTTCTCTTAAAGATGGTTCGAGCAGGATATTCCTGCTGCTCATTGCCAATCCGTCGGGTTCGCGCACAATGGGGCATCCTATTATTTTTACAGGAAGCCCTTTTTTCCTCACAAGTTCTCTAACTATAACAAGTTGCTGAAAATCTTTCTGTCCAAAATATGCTCTATCAGGTTTGACTATATCAAATAATCTGCTAACTACCTGGGCTACTCCGTTAAAATGACCGGGCCGGTAAATTCCTTCCATGACTTTATCAAGTTTACCGAAATCGTAGTTTTCGATTTTAAGTCCAGCAGGATAAACTTCTTCCACTGGAGGAATAAAAACAGCATCATCTGTTCTGAGTATTTCTGAAAGCAATGAAAGGTCTTTCTGAGGTGTGCGGGGGTATCTTTCAAGATCGTTTTTATCGTTGAACTGGGTTGGATTTACGAATATGCTCACAGTAGTCAGGGGACATTCCAGAAGGGATTTTTCAATTAAGGAAAAATGGCCTTTGTGAAGGGCACCCATTGTAGGAACAAATCCTTTCGGGGAGGCCTTTATGGATCCAAGATGATGTTGCAGATCTTTAACTGTATTGAATACTTTCATTTTACTGGCAAATAAGTTCTTCTATGTGATGAATTTACATGCAAACCTAAGAAAAAACAGGGAAGGTGCGAAAGTTAATAAAAATACTTAATATCAATTATTTTTACTAAATTTGCAGCCTGAAACGATTGATGGTTTTTATAGTGGCAGAATAGATGGAAAGTAAGAAGGTTTTATTTGTTTCCCAGGAGATAACTCCTTATCTGGCAGAGACCAGGATGTCGAAGATAAGCAGGTATCTTCCGCAGGGTATTCAGGAGAGGGGAAAGGAAATAAGAATTTTTATGCCCCGTTACGGATGCATAAATGAAAGGAGAAACCAGCTGCATGAGGTAATCAGGTTATCAGGAATGAACCTGATTATAGACGATACTGATCATCCGCTGATTATTAAGGTGGCATCTATACAGTCGGCGCGGATGCAGGTATATTTTATTGATAATGAAGATTATTTCCACAGGAAATTTGTTGTGACCGACAGTACAGGTAAAGAGTTTGAAGATAATGATGAAAGAGCTCTTTTCTTTGCCAGGGGGGTACTTGAGACGGTGAAAAAGTTAAGGTGGGCCCCCGATATTGTTCATTGCCACGGATGGATGTCGGCTCTTGTACCTGTATACCTAAAAGACATTTATCATGACGATCCGATTTTTGCAAATCATAAAATTATTTATTCAGTATATAATAATGAGTTTAAAACTCCGTTTAGATCTACGTTTGCAGATAAACTCAGATATGATGGTATAGATGGGGATAATCTGAAACTGGCTCAGAAGCCTGATTTTATTAACATATCAAAGCTTGCCATCAGGAACTCGGATGCGGTTATTATAGGAAGTGAAGATGTTAATCCCGAACTGTTGAAATATATTAAATCGACAGGCAAGCCCGTTCTTGAATATCAGGATGAGTCAAATTACATTGATGCCTATAATGAATTTTATGACAAACTTCTATCGTAAAGTAAAAGATACAGGTAATCCGGCTTGTAATATTTCTTTTTCAAACCATTTGCTTTTTTCCGGAATAGTATTGTTTACAGCACTTTTTTTGTTTTCCTGCACTGAGAAATTTACTGATATAGGAATTAATTTATTGCCTTCAAAGGATTTTGTAAATATCCGTTCAAATGATACGATAACGGTAGAGTCTTTTACGGAATACCGCGACAGTGTTCCCACAAGGAACAAAACCTATTCCTATCTGGGCGGACTTTACGATCCGTATTTTGGCAGTGTTTCATCCGATTTTGTTGCCCAGCTCCGTTTAACGCAGCGATGGCCTTCAGGTGGCGACAATGTTATTATTGACTCCGTAAAACTTTACTTATATATAAGTGGTGCAAAAGGTGAACTTGGGGTAGACCAGATAATAAGTCTTTGGGAGATAACTGAGAAACTGAGTTCCGATTCGGTTTATTATTCAACCCGGGATCCACATGCAGGTTATTATATCGGTTCATTTGCTCTTCCAAGGGTTGAGAAAGACTCAGCACAAACGCTTCAGGTAAGTTTGCCACTTTCGTTTGGTGAATATCTTTTAAGGGACACTACAAAACTTTTTCAGAGTGGTTCAGGTGAAGATTTCCGTGACTTTTTCAAAGGTGTTTATGTAACTGTAAAAGAAGCTGGAGAAAGCCAGGGGAAGGGAGTTATCGAAGGAGGGCGTCAACTTCTGATTCTTCCATTTGAATCGGGAAGTTCAGCGGTTCCTTTTTATATAACAATATATTACCATACTTACAAGGCATCAAATCTTAATTTCAATTTTATAATAAACAACAACAGTGTCAGGTATAACAGGTATTATCATGATTTCAGCTCGGCAGAACCTGAAAAGAGAATAGTTCACATCAATGATGGGCAGAAGGATACGCTGAGCTATTTACAGGCATTTTACGGTGTATATACCAGAATAATAATGAAAGGCCTGAGTTCTTTCAGGGATTCACTGCCCATTGCGGTCAACAGAGCAAGGCTGAGTGTGCCGGTATTTATCGATGGAGAAATATATGAAAAAACCAATATGCCTTCGCCGGTATATTTGATATATAAATCAAAAGAAGGTTATAACTATATTGTACCGGATTATTATATGAGTTCCGATTTTTACAACGGAAAATTTAATTCAACAACTTTAAGTTACACATTTAATATAGCTGCTTTTGTCCAGAGTTATCTTGAAGGCAAAATTCCTGAACCTGAACTGATCATGTCACTTGGAGATAACGAATACCGAAATATAATTTTTAAAGCAAACACCAGCAATTCGCCTGCAAAATTTGAATTAACCTATACCCACTATTAAATTTTTTAATTTTTTTCTATGCCAGAATAAAAAGGCATCTGGAAGGCCGTGGAGAAGCATTTTCCAGCCAGACCGACACGGAAGCAGTGGCTAATCTGATTGAGCACCTCTATCTTGAAGGAAATCTTACAGCTGAACAGGCAATAATTTCAGCATTAAGCAACGTTGAAGGAGCTTACGGTCTGGTAATTGTGTGCAGATATGAGCAGGATAAAATATTTGCAGCAAGAAAAGACAGCCCTCTAGTTATTGGTGTTGGTGATGGAGAAAATCATAATTTCGGCATAAATAGGATCAACCTCTTTTCAGGTACATCTTTTCATAATATTTTTCATATTCACCTGAGACAACGTTCTCCAGCCATCTTGTATTTTCAAGATACCAGTCAACTGTCTTTTCGAGCCCTTCCTCGAAACTTACGGAAGGCTGCCAGCCAAGTTCATTTCTGAGTTTGGATGAATCGATAGAATAACGGAAATCGTGCCCCGGACGATCCTTTACGAATGTTATCAGTTTTTCTGAAGAACCCTCCTTTCGTCCAAGTTTACGGTCCATTATTCTGCACAGTAGCCTCACAAGGTCAATATTCTTCCATTCGTTATTACCACCTATGTTATAAGTTTCACCAATTCCCCCTTTATGATATATTAAATCTATTGCCGCAGCGTGATCTTCAACATAAAGCCAGTCTCTGATGTTTTCACCTTTTCCGTATACAGGCAGTGGTTTATTGTTCTTTATGTTGTTTATCATCAAAGGGATGAGTTTTTCAGGAAACTGGTTTGGGCCATAATTATTTGAACAGTTTGAAATAATTATCGGCAGTTTGTAAGTATTGAAATATGCCCTTACGAAGTGATCAGAACTGGCTTTTGAAGCAGAGTAAGGACTTTTGGGATCGTATGGGGTTTTTTCAGTAAATGAACCTTTCTTCCCAAGTGTTCCATAAACTTCGTCGGTTGAGACGTGATAAAAAAGTTTTCCAGCAAAGTGTGAATTCCATGATGCAAGGGCTGCATTCAGCAGGTTTACGGTACCTACAACATTTGTCATTACAAAATCGTCGGGACTATCTATTGACCTGTCAACATGCGACTCTGCTGCAAGGTGAATCACTCCATCGAATTGGTATTTATTAAATAGGTCTACAACAGCCTTTTTATCAACAATATCTGTTTTTTCGAATATGTAATTTGGAAATTTTTCGATATCAGCAAGATTTTCAAGATTACCGGCATATGTCAGCTTGTCGGCATTAACTATTAAATAATCAGGATGTTTAATTACAAACCGCCTCACTACATGAGATCCTATGAATCCTGCACCTCCAGTAACAAGAATGGTTTTTTTCATATTCATTTCATTTTACGCAGGTTTTTTTCCCATTCCCATGCTGATTTAAGGGCATCACCAAGAGAATATTCAGTTTTCCAGCCGAGCTCTTTATTAGCCAGGGTGGCATCGGCCCATATTTTCTCAATATCTCCCGCTCGGCGGCCGGTAATTCTGTATTTTAATTTTATCCCTGTTACTTTTTCAAAAGTGTTAATTATTTCAAGGACTGAAACTCCTTTACCGGTGCCAAGATTGAAAATTTCGTAATCTTTCTTGTTGCTGCCTCCAATAAGGCGTTCAACAGCTTTTACATGAGCCTTTGCAAGGTCGGAAACATGGAGGTAATCTCTGATGCATGAACCGTCGGGTGTATTATAATCGTTTCCGAATACTTTGAGTTCGTCCCTCAGTCCAATAGCTGTTTGTGTAATGAATGGTACAAGGTTTTCGGGTACACCTCTGGGGAGTTCGCCTATGAGAGCAGAAGGATGTGCTCCTATTGGATTAAAGTATCTGAGTGAAATTGCCTTTATTTCATTGGAAGCCACAGTTGTATCTTTTATGATATCTTCACAAATTTTCTTAGTATTACCATAAGGTGAAGTTGCAGGTTGCAGGGGCGAATCTTCTGTAACAGGAAGCTTGTCGGGCTGTCCGTAAACTGTGCATGAAGATGAGAACACCATGTATTTTACCTGGTGTTTTTTCATCATTTCAAGGATATTTATTGTGGAGAGGATGTTATTGCGGTAGTATACGAGGGGTTTTTCCACCGATTCACCAACAGCTTTGAATGCTGCGAAATGAATCACGGCTGATATACCGGGGTATTTTTTGAAAAGATTGTCGAGTCTGTCTATTTCGCAAAGGTCGAAAATTTCCAGAGGAGGTGTTTTCCCGGTTATCATACCAATACGGTCATTTATCCAGGCTTCCGAATTATGCAGGCTATCAACGGATACAACCTCAAAGCCCTTCTCTATCAGTTCAACCACTGTATGAGAACCTATATATCCAGTTCCACCTGTTACCAGTATAAGATTTTTCATTTTAAAGACTCCAGTATCTGATATTTTTTATTTTTCCCCTGTAGATGCCTTTCACATCTACTAAAACTCCATCGGAATTCAGCAATGATGTGAAGTAGTTTTCATCCAGGTCGAGATACTCTTTATGACTAACTGCGACAACCACAGCATCGTAGATGCCCGAAGGAGCTGTGGCGAGTTCAATACCGTATTCTTTTTTCACTTCCTCCGGCGATGCACCAGGGTCAACCACCTCCACTGTTGCACCAAAATCCTTCATCTCATTGATAACATCCACTACTCTTGAATTCCGAATGTCAGTCACATTTTCCTTGAAGGTAATACCCATTACAAGTATGCGTGCATCTCTTGGGTTTTTTTCGTTCGCAATGATCTTTTTTATAGTTTGTTTGCCTACATAACGGCCCATGCTGTCGTTCACAAACCTGCCTGAGTCGATAATCTGCGGATGGTATCCCAGCTCTTTTGCCTTATATGAAAGATAGTAAGGGTCGACACCGATACAGTGGCCTCCCACAAGGCCTGGATAAAATTTAAGGAAGTTCCATTTTGTTGAAGCAGCTTCAATTACTTCATAAGTATTGATGCCCATCCTGTTAAATATGATAGAGAGTTCATTCATGAAGGCGATGTTGATGTCGCGTTGTGTGTTTTCGATGATTTTTGCCGCTTCAGCTACCTTAATAGAACTTGCCCTGTAAACTCCAGCTTCGATGATCAGCTCATAAACCCTTGCAATTTCTTCAGCCGATTCAGCATCACAGCCGCTGGTGATCTTAACAATTTTCGTAAGGGTATGATTTTTATCTCCTGGATTAATTCTTTCGGGGGAGAAACCAACTTTAAAATCTTCTTTATACTTTAATCCGGAAAATTTCTCAAGAACAGGTACACAGTCTTCTTCGGTACAGCCCGGATAAACAGTGGATTCATACACCACATAGTCTCCTTTTTTCAATATGGTGCCCACTGTTTCCGAAGCGCTGAGTACTGGTTTAAGGTCGGGGAGGTTATGTTTATCGATAGGGGTTGGGACCGCTATAATATGGAAAGAGGCTTCCCGTAAATCATCCGGATTGGATGAAAAATATATATCGGTGCCTTCAAATTCTTCTGGGGGCAGTTCATTACTGGGATCAATTCCCTTTTTCATCATTTGAATACGGTCTTCTTTTATGTCAAAGCCTATTACACTAAGCTTTTTTGCAAATGCCAGTGCAATTGGCAGCCCGACATAACCTAGACCAATTACTGAAAGTTTGGTTTCTTTATTTATAAGTCTGTCAAATATCATCTTATAGAATTTTTTTAAGCATTGGGTGATAATTACCTTTCAGTCCCTCAGGTTTTGCATTGCGAATCGAATAGACTATTTCGATTGACTGCCGGCATTCTTCGAGTCCGAATCCTTTACCTCTCAGGATTTCAGCATATGATGCTGTGTGGAGGTCGGTGAATCCTTCACTGAATTCAACTTCCTCACCGTCAACAGTTACTGACCTGTATGTGCGTTTGCCTTCTGCTCTGAATTCTTCGGGGATGTCATTAAAGTCGAGACTGAGAAACCATCTTATTCTCGCCTTTTCCAGTTCGAGATAACCAGCAGCTTTGTTGTACTGTGAAAGGTGGACTATGTTTTCCTGCACTTTTCCGAAAATCCAGCCAAGCATATCAAAAAAATGAACCCCGATATTGGTGGCAACGCCTCCTGATTTCTGGGTGTCTCCTTTCCATGAAAAGAAATACCAGTTTCCACGACTTGTAATATAAGTAAGGTCTATATCATATTTCGTGTTGCGAGGTCCTTTTTCTATTTTTTCTTTTAATTGTTTTATTGCAGGATGAAGGCGGGTCTGCAGGATTGAGTAGACTTTTTTCCCGGTCTCCTTTTCAATTTCCTGCAGAGCATCGATGTTCCATGGGTTCAGTACTACCGGTTTTTCGCATATCGCATCGGCCTTGTGTCGGAGGGCAAATCTGATATGAGCATCATGCAGATAATTTGGAGAGCAGATACTAACATAGTCGATCATTGTTCCCGAGCGCTTTAGTTTTTCGAAATGCCGGTCGAAGCGCTCAAATTCTACAAAAAAATCACTGTTCGGGAAGTAATTGTCGAGAATACCCACACTGTCGAACTTGTCAAGGCTGGCAAGCAGGATATTGCCTGTATCCTTAATAGCCTTCAGGTGTCTTACAGCGATATATCCGGCAACACCGATGAGACCGAAATTTTTTGGAGTATTTTCCATCAACTATTAAAAATCAGGCAGTAAAACTAACAAATTTTAGAAACGTTTCCATTTTCAAGCTTATACTTTTCACCGCTTTCCGGGCATACTGCAATGCCATTTTCATCAAAGTTAAGACGGTGACCGTATTCGCTCATCCATCCTATTTGCCTGGCCGGATTGCCTACCACAAGAGCATAAGGCTTTACGTCTTTTGTTACAACAGCTCCGGCTCCAACAAAAGCATAACGGCCGATGCGGTTACCACAGATGATAGTGGCATTGGCTCCTATTGTGGCACCTTTCTCAACAATTGTGGTTACATATTTATCCCTCCTTACAATGGCGCTTCTCGGATTGATGATATTGGTAAAGACCATTGAGGGCCCAAGGAAAACATCATCCTCACAAATAACACCCGTATAAATTGATACGTTATTCTGGACCTTTACATTTTTTCCAAGTTTTACTCCCGGTGAAACGACCACATTCTGACCAAGGTTACATCCTTCTCCAATTTCACATCCTGTCATAATATGGCTGAAATGCCATATTTTCGTTCCTTTTCCGATTTTACAACCTTCGTCAATTACTGCTGTTTCATGGGCAAAATATTCTTTTTCCATATTATTGTTTTTATTTACAATCAAAAACTAAAAGAATTCAAGAACAGATTTTGCAATGTATTCAAGCTGTTCCCTTTCAATTTCTGGACATATAGGCAGGGAGAGCACTTCTTTGCAAAGCTGTTCGGTTACAGGCAGATCTCCCTCATTCCATCCCAGGTATCTGTAGGCTTTCTGCATATGTATAGGAAGGGGGTAATATATCATTGTCGGGATATTCCTCGACTGCAGATGTTTTTTCAGAAGATCTCTTTTTCCGTTGAGAACTCGTATGGTATACTGATGGAATATATGTGTTGAGTTTTCTGTTCTGCCGGGTATAATTATTTCCGGGCAGCTGGCAAAAGCTTCATCATAAAATAAAGCGGCCTTTTGCCGTGCTTCATTGAAACTATCGAGGTATTTAAGCTTTACGCGGAGTATGACGGCCTGAATGGTATCAAGTCGTGAGTTGACTCCAATGCATTCGTAATGATATCTTTCCTGCATCCCATGATTTGCAATACTTCTCATTTTACGGGCAAGCTCATCATCATCAGTAAAAATTGCACCGCCATCGCCATAGCATGCAAGGTTTTTTGAAGGAAAAAAAGAAGTTGTACCTGCTATGCCCATCGTTCCTGCTTTTTTTCTTTTTCCGTCGCTGAAGATGAATTCAGCGCCTGTAGCCTGAGCTGTATCCTCAATAACGTAAAGACTATTTTCTTCTGCAATTCTTAAAATTTCTTCCATATCGGCACATTGCCCGAAAAGATGCACCGGAACTATAGCACGAGTTGAGGGGGTGAGTCTTTTTCTGATTTCAGCAGGTGAAATATTAAAGGTCTTTTCGTCAACATCGGCAAATACAGGCTTCAGTCCTAGAAGCGCCATTGTTTCTACTGTGGCAATAAAGGTGAAGCTTGTAGTTATGATTTCATCACCCGGTTTGAGGCCAAGTGCCATGTAAGCGATCTGCAGTGCATCTGTTCCGTTGCCGCATGATATTACATGCTTTGCACCAAGGTATTGAGCCAGTTCATCTTCAAACTTTTTTATTTCCGGCCCTTTGACAAAATTCGTTGAAAGTAGCACTTCATTTATGGCTTTATCTATCTCCGGTTTGAGTCTCTCATACTGTGCCCGTAAATCGGCCATCTGTATCGCTTTCATAGAATATCAATGGTTTTGAAACACGAAGTTAGCACAATTCTGCTTATTGAAACATAAAGCTGAAATATTGATTTATTTTTCTTAATTTTGCTTTAACAATATCTACTTCTGTGGACATAGTTGCAATTATAAGGGAACTGCTTTTCAGTCACGACTGTGTAATAATTCCGGGCTTTGGGGGATTTATAGGTAATTATTCACCTGCCCGCACAGATAAGGAGAGCTGCACATTTTACCCGCCAGCCAAGCGCATTTCATTCAATCGCAATCTGAACCAGAACGACGGACTTCTTATTAGCAGAATATCAGTTGCAGCAAATTTAAATTATAATGAAGCAAAAGAGCTTGTAGAGGATTTTGTGGCTGATATCAAAAGAAGGCTTACCAGAGGAGAAAAAGTGACATTTGAGCGGATAGGAACATTTGTAAACAACAGTGAAGGGAATGTGCAGTTTGAGCCTGACAGGGATGTGAATTACAACCTTAACTCATATGGCCTTGCTCCATTTCAGTTCCCGATGCTTGAAGGCTACGACGTGCGTAAAAGGTTGATGGGAGACTCTTATGAAGATACTGTCAGAAGTGTAAGTATAAGAAGATATCTCTGGAGGGCTGCAATCTTAGTCCCTCTTATAGGAGCATTGATTGCAGTGCCACTTACTACAGATATTTTCAAAACAAAGGTTCAGGTTACCAGTCTCAATCCTCTGATAACAGCCATATCTGACAGCGGAGTAAAAGAGAAACCCGCCGTAGATGAAACAAGAGGTTTGCTGTCGGACAGTATAAGTGAGAAGATTGTTGATCAGGTTCAGAGTGAACAAAGTACTCCTGCAGTCAATATTTCAGAACCTGTTCAGCAAATGCCCCATGAAGAATACGGAATAATAACCGGCAGTTTCAAATCGGAGTCAAATGCTTTGTTGCTGGTAAAAAAACTGGCAGGGGAGGGCTATTCTGCAGAGATAATTCAGGGAGCCAATGGATTTTACAGGGTGAGTGCTCTCCGGTGCAAATCTCTTTCAGAAGCAGAGTCTGTAAAGAATAGTATGGAGGCCCGCTACCCGGGTGCCTGGATAGTAAAGTTAAAATAGTTATTTAACCACGCTTCCGTTATCGGTTTTTTCAACAGGAGAAACAAGTACAAGTTTACCGCCAGGTTCTTCAGCCATAAGGATCATCCCTCTCGATTCTATTCCTTTTATTTTTCGAGGTTCAAGATTGGCTATTATAAGAATCTGTTTCCCAACCAGTGTTTCAGGCTCATAGTATTCTGCAATGCCCGATACTATTGTGCGTATATCGGTGCCACAGTCAATCTTCAATTTAAGCAGTTTGTTTGTTTTAGGCACTCTTTCAGCTTCCAGTACCGTAGCTGTGCGGATATCCATCCTTGAAAAATCTTCGTAAGAAACAGGTTCTTTAAGGGGAGATGCTGCTGCTGACACAGTCTCATTCTCCCTGCGGGTCTTCATTAATTTTTCAATCTGCCTGTTTATAGTTTCGTCATCGATTTTTTCGAACAGGAGTCCTCCCTTGCTGACCTGATGGCCCGGTGGCAGGAGTTCAGTTTTTCCGGCATCATTCCATGTGAAATTGCTGAGGTTGATCCATTCCCGGAGTCTCTTCATTGAAAAAGGAAGGAAGGGCTCAAGAATGATGCTCAGATTGGCAGTAATCTGTAGTGAGATATTAATAATTGTTTTGACTCTATCCGGATCGGTTTTGATTAGTTTCCAGGGTTCAGTGTCGGCAAGATATTTGTTTCCTAGCCGTGCGAGGTTCATGGCCTCTTTCAGGCCTTCCCTGAATCTGAAGTTTTCAATTGCTTCACCAGTGGCTTTTGTAAGCCGTGATATTTCATCAAGTACTTCTTTGTCAGGATTGTTTAATATACCAGGTTCAGGTACCCTGCCAGAGAAGTAGTTGTTTGTAAGAACGAGTGTCCGGTTAATGAAATTACCGAGTATAGCAACGAGCTCATTGTTATTGCGTGCCTGAAAATCTTTCCATGTAAAGTCATTATCTTTTGTTTCGGGAGCGTTGGCGCAGAGTGTATATCGAAGGACGTCCTGTTTTCCCGGGAATTCTTCTAGGTATTCATGCAGCCACACTGCCCAGTTGCGTGATGTGGATATTTTGTCATTCTCAAGGTTCAGAAACTCGTTTGCCGGCACATTGTCGGGCAATATGAATGATCCTTCGGCTTTGAGCATCACCGGAAATATGATGCAATGGAACACAATGTTGTCTTTGCCGATGAAATGAATTAGCCTTGTTTCGGGATCTTTCCAGTATTTTTCCCATTCTGGTGTAAGTTCCTTAGTGGCGGAGATATAGCCTATAGGTGCATCGAACCATACGTATAGCACTTTTCCGCTGGCATTTTTCAGAGGAACTGGCACACCCCAGTCGAGGTCGCGGCTTACTGCACGTGGCTGAAGACCCTGGTCGAGCCATGATTTGCACTGGCCGTAAACGTTGGGTTTCCATTCGGTATGTTCTTCAAGAATCCATTTTTTCAGCCATGGCTCATACTTATCGAGTGGCAGGTACCAGTGAAGGGTTTCTTTAAGCACAGGCTGACTTCCGCTGATTGCAGAACGCGGATTGATAAGGTCGGACGGACTCAGAGAGCTGCCACACTTCTCACATTGATCTCCATAGGCATTTTCGTTATGGCAATGTGGGCATTCTCCTATGATATACCTGTCGGCAAGAAAGCAACCGGCTTCGGTATCGTAGTACTGAAGTGATGTCTTTTCAATGAATTCTCCTTTGTTATAGAGTTTCAGGAAGAATTCCGAAGCAGTTTCGTAGTGTATTTTGTTGGTTGTACGTGAATAAATGTCAAAAGCGATTCCGAAATCCTCGAATGCTTTTTTGTTCATTTCATGGTACCTGTCCACTACCTGCTGTGGGGTAATTCCTTCTTTGCGTGCCTTGAGGGTTATTGGCACACCGTGCTCATCAGATCCACAGATGGAGATGACATCTTCTCCTTTAAGACGAAGGTAGCGGGTATAGATATCGGATGGCACGTACACACCTGCCAGATGGCCGATATGTATTGGCCCATTTGCATATGGCAATGCTGAAGTAATCAGGTACCTTTTGAATTTCTTCATAACACGAAAACGTTCAGATTATTAAAAACTCCGCAAATATAACAAATTTGAATTAGAGGATTTATTCGTAACAATTGTGATAGAAGCAAACAAGGTTCTTTATATTAGTTCTTGTGGAACAAAAAATTATATTACAAACTTGTAGTCTGATAACGAATTATAATTTAATTTCTTAGAAACTATGATTTAGAAGAATACATAATCTTGATGAAAAAAGCAAATAATTAAGTAATTTTGATTTTAATTTAAAGCATAACATTAGTATGTAGTTTGCTATTATTAAATAATACAATAACCTTAATGAAAATTATTTATTAATTTAGATTATGTAACATTGTTTCTGTAAAATTAAAAAAGCCACGGCTGAAAAAAATAATTATAATAGTGATAAACTTTAAAACAATCAGCCATGGCAAGAAAAGTGAATAAAATTACAAAAGATTTTTCAGAAGAAATACAAG
>JAKPDL010000005.1 GCA_029552825.1 Bacteroidota bacterium | reverse complement strand
ACTTAACGGTGAGGCGGCACAATAAACCAGGAACTTTGAACCATTGCTGATATAACCATTTTACGATAAAACCACTTATCAGCATAGGTCAAACATGCTCTTCGTAAATAAGGTAATTATCGGCAAATACTCTTGAAATTTCGATGATTGCCGGTTTCAGTTCCGAATATGATTGCAGCAACACACTGAGGCCGAGAAAATCCGCGGTGATCGGGATATTGAATCCGGAGAATGCCGTTTTGTAGAAGTCCTGGTATAACTTGAAATTCCGTTCCGGGTCTTCATTATGGAATAAGTCCCAAAATGCTTCGAAATACTTGACGACATCGACATCATCATCAAGTGAAGCCGGCAATGAAACCAGATGATGAAACAGTTCCCCGCAATATTCACCGCCGCACACTGTGATAAGTTTTTCCCGTTTTTTCAGAGTCTGCAGGTCTTCTTCGATGTGCAGGAGATCGGCGTCGATCGAAAATTCTTCCAAACCAATCTCCCTGGCTGTCTGCATGATGCTTTCCCATAATAACCTGCCATATCCTTTGCCGATGAAACCAGGATCTATGAATAAAAAATCCAGGCTGCCGGTTTTGCCTTTCGCAACCAGGCAGTAAAACCCGATTATCTCTGATGAATCTTCCAGAACATAAACATGATTCTCTATTATTTTCTGCTCGGAAACCGTCAGGTCTTCCCTGCATACTTCAATAAAATTTTTGTCGTATCCCCAGTAAGCTTTTGAACGCAAAGCGATTCCGCTCAATATTGGCCCTTCGTCTGTCCGTGCTTTTCTTATTCTCATTTTTTGCACTTTATGCTCCCTGCCTCCTTGCGCTTGGTCACAACCATCAGATGAGGGGTAAGTTTTTTGATCTCGAGGTTCACAGGCTTTCCTCCGTAATTTTCCATATTATGCACTAATGATACCATATATGCACTGCAAATCCAACTTATATTACAAGGTCATGACTAGAAACGGCCGGAACTAATTATGTGATTATTTCAACTTTCCTTTTGCCTTTCAGGCGATTTGCATACCCCAGTTCCGGCTGGAATACTTACCGAATTTTTTATTCAAGTGTCCGGTCATTGCCGGAGGGCCTGAAACAGTGGACATCTGCGCTCATATTCTGTATATTTATATTGAAACTAATGATGACAGGTGGTTATCTGCATGGCTGAAATGGTTAACAGCATGGCTGAATTAACAAATATCAATGGAAAAATCCCTGGGATTCCCGGACAGAAGAATAGCGGCCGGGGAGGCTGCCATGCCGGGCTGCACAGTGCCAGGTTCGCCGCCAGGGCTCTTGTGGTATACCGGTCCCTGGGCCAGGACGCACTGATAAGCGAACTGCGTTCTTTACTTGAATATGTGGATTCAGACTGGCCCGACCTGTTCTACACCACGGATTTGTATTGTTCGGTCGGAAACAGGCTGCTCAGGGCAGGCCTTGGTTTGAAGGCCTACATCATAGAAAAGATCCTGCATACGGAGAATCCGTTCAGTATTGCGGCAGAGTCGATGGGCACCGCATGCCTTGCCGGTGGAAGTGCCGGCCGGTGGCAAGCAGAAGCGCATGATGGTTCAAAAGATTCCGGGGCGGCATCAAAGGAGCCTGATGCCACATCAAAAGACCAGTCAGCATCGCCTGTACTTTTCGGGAAAGCGCTTGAGGAGGCTGTAAAGAGCGACCTGGCTAAACTGCAGGCGCTTGCGGAGGTGCGTTCCGAGTGGATAAGGGACGCCATGCTGCATCTGTGTGTAGAAGATGATGCGATGCGGGAAGCGGTCATGAAACTGCCGCCGTGGCTCGGCGACAATCCCTCGTGGCAGCGAAAGGCTGACGGCCCGGATGGAGCCGTTGCGCCGGACTGCGTAAGTGAAATAAAGGAATTGCTGCTTAAAAGCGATTCATGGCCCGACTGTGCGGAAAAACTGGCTGTGTTCCACAGGAGTTGCGGCAGCGGGATTTTTTCGAAATACAGGTCATTCGTGTGGAGACACGTTCCCGCAATTGCTTTGGCAGGCGGGTATAATATTCCGGGGATCCATCCGGCATACCAGGACAGCATAAGCCTTATCGATGGCAGCTGTAAACCGGAACCGGGCACGACCGGCAGCTTTATTGGCGTTAAATCGCCTGACCCTGTGAGGTTTTCCGACCTGGTTTCATATGAACTCGAAAGAGAGGAAGTCATACTGAACACCCTGCATTTTCTCGACGGCAAGCCCGCGAACAATATACTTTTATATGGCGACAGGGGAACCGGCAAATCGTCCACTGTCAAGGCCCTGGCAAACGAGTATCATTCAAGGGGACTGCGGATAATCGAAGTACCCAAGGGGCTCCTGGCGGACTTTCCTCTGATCATCAGGCGTCTTGCCGGAAGAAGCCTGAAGTTCATCCTGTTTGTCGATGACCTGTCTTTTGAAGACAACGACGAAAACTATACCGCCCTGAAAGCGATGCTGGAAGGCGGCCTTGAGATCAAACCGGACAATGTGCTCATATATGCCACATCCAACAGGAAGCACCTGATAAAGGAAAGATTCAGCGACAGGGCGGGCCTGGCCTCCGGCAGTTCCGATGATGAGGTCAGGGCGGCGGACACCATACAGGAGAAGCTTTCACTGTCGGACAGGTTCGGAATGACCGTGGTGTTCTCATCACCTGACAAGAAGACATACCTTGAGATAGTCGAAGGGATCGCGAAAAAGAGAGGCCTTGAGGTGGACAGGGAGTACCTGCACAGGGAAGCCATGAAATGGGAACTGCAGTACAACGGCCGTTCGCCGAGGACGGCAAGGCAGTTCGTGGATTGGCTCGAAGCGAACCTCCACGTGTGAACATTGAATGGATGAGTTTCATATACTCGATAAACACATAGTTTATGACTGCGCCAAAGTACTGCGGATATTATATTTCAATGATATTTAAATGGCGATGATCATAATCTTTATTTTATCACACCGAATCAATGAAGAGGGTTTAATATGGAAATAGCAGATAAACTCAAAGAAATAAGAAAACTTGTAATAATTTCTTTATTCTCAGATGATGATCTGATGGATATTTTTGTGCTCAAAGGCGGCAATGCTTTGGACATCGCTCATGACATCAATTCCAGGGCATCTGTTGATATAGATATTTCAATAGAGTCTGATTTCAGTCAGGATGAACTGGAGACAGTCAGGAAAAAAATTGAACGGGCACTTAAAGTAACCTTCCGGGAAGCCGGTTTTGAAGTTTTTGATATAAACATTCAACCGCAGCCTACCAGACAGTATCCTGAAACCAAAGAATTCTGGGGTGGCTATACTCTGGAGTTTAAAATTATTGAAAAAGAAAAATATAAAATTTATGGATCTGATATAGACTCACTCAGAAGAAATGCCACGGTTGTCGGGGACAGAGACAGGAGAAAGTTTAAAGTGGATATAAGTAAATTCGAATATTGCAAAACCAAGGAGGAAGTAATTCTTGACGGATACACGATTTATGTTTATACGCCATTGATGGTAGTCTATGAAAAGTTGCGTGCCATATGTCAACAGATGGATGAATATGTAAAAATGGTTGGAACACATAAGAGAGGAAGAGCAAAGGATTTTTTTGATATATACACAATACTTGAAAATACAGATTCTCAAATCGATTTTTATGCACCTCAGAATTTAGAAGTTTTGAAGGAAATATTTAAAGCCAAACGAGTGCCGCTTCATTTACTGGGGAAGATCGTTAATGAGAGAGAATTTCACAGGGACAGTTTTAGTGCGGTCAGGGATGCAGTATATGCAAACGTTGATATCGAAGATTATGACTTTTACTTTGATTATGTTGTGGAAAAGGTAAAAGGCCTAGAGTCCCTTTGGAAAGAATAACTTCCACCTCTCAGAGTAGTCTTTGTTCTTTATCTGATATGTGAGGTAGAAGTTGTTCTTTATTTCTATCTTTTCAAGGAGTTTTAGTACTTTTTCACCGTATCCTGCCCTTTCCAGATAAAATCCTATGGCCTGATGGTATGGATAGATGTAATCCATTTTTTTCAGGATTGATACCATTCTATTGACAGAAAATTTACCTTTTGCTGCAATATATGCACCTAACACTTCTTCAACACCGCCGGAATAATTTGGCCTTACCGTAATGTCAATAAGAGTTCTTTCAATGCCGGTAACCGGGTATTTTGCACCATTAACCTCTATTTCCTCAACTCCGATCCGGTCTACGTTTTTGCCGTTCAGCAAGTAGATGTTATAATTCCCCGATCTTGCAACCTGATTAGTTTCTCTCATGGGTCTTGCAAATGCCTTATCGATATTTTCTTGTGACAAATCCAGTTTCGGACCGAAAAATTTTCGTGATTGTTCTGTATTGGTATATATAGTTTTAGGGATATTTTCTGTTAATCCGTGAAGAAACACTGCGGTATAATGGCTCAGGTATGAGTTTTTGTTTATGCTCAGGGCAATGTCATATATTGATGGTTCACCATAGCAGTATTTTATCAAAGTAGAATTGGGGAGTTCAATTTTTACCTCATTTAAAATTTTGCGTGCCACAAGAAAATCGATAAATTCCTTAGAACTGGTTTTTTTAGGCAAGGTCCACGCTTCCCTGTT
Source organism: Bacteroidota bacterium (assembly GCA_029552825.1). Lineage (GTDB taxonomy): Bacteria > Bacteroidota > Bacteroidia > Bacteroidales > VadinHA17 > LD21. The sequence goes on along the minus strand of JAKPDL010000005.1, from coordinate 5,718 downwards.
TTTTTGCAGGATATCTGTAAGATCAGAGAATGAGAATATGTTTTTCGATTCGTTTTTTAGGCATTTTATTATTAACGGTTTAACATGCTGCAAAACTTGAAATCTGTTTAGCCGTGGCATGATTTTTCACCTTAATAATGAGTTACTTTAATAAGTATATATACTTATTAAAGTAACTCTACTTTTTTATTAATATTACCACAAAAGCCTGAATTCATACAACATTCAAGTAAAAGAAATTAGAATAAGTGAAAGTCATATATAGTATATATACTATATATGACTAATTATTCACCTCTCACAAATTTTCTGTCTGACTATAGTATTATATCGTGTATGTGATCCAGTATTTATTACCTAATGCTTTATGTTATATGTCTGCATTTTATGACAGATATCTTCTTTGCAAGAAGGAATCTACTAATATATGTGGAATATTTTATATTATTACATCGATGACTGGGACTGCCCGGACAATCCGGGCATGCCGGGGAAACCGAAAGTGTACCGCAAAATCCGTATGTGAAGGAAAATGTCCTGCTGGATTTTGCAGACTCCGCCGATGATGCATCTGTCCTGGATGCTTTGGAGAAAAGCGGTTTTTCAGACAGGCTTAAAACGATGGGAAAAGGTCTGGGCACCATCCTAACACAGGAGTTTGAAGAAGACGGCGTAAACCTCTCCGGCGGCGAATCCCAGAAAATCGCTATCGCAAGGGTGTTCCATTCCAACGCCAGCCTTATAGTGCTTGACGAACCCTCCAGCGCGTTCGACCCGATCGCCGAATACCACCTGAACCACTCAATACTGGACCTGGCCAGGTCAAAAACAGTCATATTCATATCCCACAGGTTGTCCACGACCAGGATAGCCGACAGGATATACATGCTGGAGAACGGGAGGATCATCGAGGAAGGCTCCCATGAGGAATTGCTGGCCCTGAACGGCAAGTATGCCGAAATGTGGCGGGCGCAGGCAGGACAGTACGGTGCCAGGCACGCCAGTTAGATACTTATTCAAAATAGAAATATGTGTCCGGGAGACATGGCTGGTAACATATTACGGTCAGTTGTTACGAATTTCTATCACCCGGTTGTAAAATGCCAAAGAACTCTGCCGGTGTGAAACGATGATTATGGTTTTATCCTTACTGATTCCAGTATCTGACCAGAAAAGCTGCCAGCATGAAGATGGCAATCCTGATTGCCAGGTTCACACCGTCAATGATGTTTTGAGCGGCTATGGCGGACACACCGGATTTGACATTGACACCAAACATTTTTCTGTGAAATGATACTGCTTTATGATTTACTCTTTTGACAGCCCCCAGCAGACGTATATCGCGTATAGCTGTAAATACCTCGTAGATATAGCTGATGTATCCTCCGTAAACTTCACGCTGTGCATCTGAATATGACCTGATTTTCCTGCCGAAAACAGCGCCTGTTATGACCGAGGCCGGAACAGCGGCCAGCATCATGAGCCCTATCCACGGACTGATTATGAAAATATACACTGTGAGCAGGATCAGTCAGGCTGATGCGTAAAAAGGAATTGAGGTTTTGATGGTACACGATCTCGTCGACCATGATGCCAAATAATATGGGCATGACTATCTCAAGCACCATGTTAAAAAAACAGCCGAAGTAAAACATGACAAAATTCGTTTTGTGTTTCATTATATAAGGTGACAAAAACCGTATCGAATCCAAATACCCAAGCTTTTTGTCCTTCATTGCATTCATAATCCGCACCCCGCTCTGATAAAAAGCATCCAAAGCAATGTTCTGGTCCCATCTTTCGTCTCGATGACTGTTGCTATTGTCAGATATAAAAACATCGCCACGCCTTCAGCTTCAACCCGGTATTTCTGAATTCGGCGCTCACGTTCGAACGTCTCAGGAAAAATGATTTCACCGAGATGGAGGACGAGCACGACCGGAACATGCTGAACCTGTTCCTGTATCGGGACGAATACTATGACGGGATACTTGAATTGTCCGCAAAAACTTATCTGCGCATCCTGGAATGGATGGCTATAATAGGCACCGAGGTTTACGCCCAAAGCGACGCTTACTGGACTTGCCGCATACGCCGTTATTTGCTGCAAACGCTGTGTCTGCTGGAAGATATCCGCATGGAAAGCAGAAACCCGCAAAAAACAAGGAAAGGGAAATCAATGGTCGATATCATCCTGGAATATATCCATATCAACTATTCCGAGGATATTTCGCTGGATCTGCTGTGTAAACTCGTACATACAAACCGTACCACACTCAACAGGAAATTCAAGGCACAGACCGGATTTACCGCAATGGAGTATCTGCTGCACCACAGGCTGAAGCTCGCCTGTGAATCGCTCGCCCATACGAACCTGAGCATTGCTGAGATTTCGGAGGCTGTGGGGTTTAAATACGACACATATTTCATCAGGCAATTTACAGCGAAAATGGGCATGTCGCCTACGGAATACCGGCACAACACATGGAGATGAGGCTTTACGCTCAGAAAGGCCGCCTCCCTGTTTATTCCGGCCTCAGCAGCGGGAACAGCACACAGTCCTTTATGTTGTCGCTGTCGGTCAGTACCTGGACAAACCGCTCGATGCCCAGTCCCCAGCCGGATATCGGCGGCATGCCGTATTCCATGGCTGTTATATAGTCTTCATCATATACCATGGCTTCTTCGTCGCCTCCGGCATTATACCGGGCTTGCTGTTCCAGCCTCTTCTTCTGCTCGATATGGTCTACCAGCTCAGAATAAGCGTTTACTATCTCCGCGCCGTCGATGATCAACTGGAACCGGTCCGTAATATTAGGGTTCGCATCATTGGCTCTTGCCAATGGCGAAAGCTCTATGGGGTGTTCGACTAAAAATGTGGGCTTTATGATTTGATGAGCCTTTTAAGGTATGTTTCGGGAGCTATCCGGAGGTACACGTCGATATCGAGAGCCGCGTGACGGGACATGAACGGCTTTGCCAGCGCTCCTGTAACACATGTTTGACAAACCAACACCGACGGACAGCAGAAATCGCTGATTTTGTTGAAATATGTGCTGATAAGTGGTATAATTCACCAGGAGTATTTGACGCAGACAGGCTGGATTTCGTAATGAGAGATGGCCTGGCATCAGGATTGATAGATAAAACAGGAGATGTGGACCGTATCATTAAAATGTACTGCCTGTGTGAAAATCCTAAGGCAGACGATCTGAAAGATAAATTTGTCTTTCTGCCATCTGTTCAATGCCTGAATGATGTACAGCAAATCCTGCTGGACAGGTACAGAATATATAAGTTTTTGGTAAATCACCATAAAGTAAAAAAGATGGACTATATCCTTCAAAAAGCAATGACACTGCTCATGGAAGAAGAATGCGGGACAGATTCTGGTGAGACCGGAGCAGCGCTTGATTTAAAGCGTATGTCGGATATGGTAAGAGTTACTGCCCGTGTGCTGGATACGCAGTTAAATTCGGATAACGTAATGAGAACCAAATATCAATTTGCACAGTTGACGGAGAACTGGGCATACTCAATACTGAACAAGAAATATATTGATTTGCTGATCAGTCAGGATCGCCGTCTTAAAACTTTAAGATTATTACTGGATGAAATCTTTACAGGCAGGAAAGTTTTTGAGAGCTTATGGAAAAGAGAGCATGAATTTTGCGATTTTGTCACCGAACTAAATGAAAAAATCAAGTTGTCAGCAGAAGTAAATAAAGCGCTAATGGATAAAATTGAATCTATGAAGGATTTAAATAAAGGGCAACTCATTCTGAAAGATATCAGGGAAACTGATGAAAACCTGGGAAAACTGGCAATACGCTATCTTAACGTATGCTGTGCAGGATGGCAGAAAGATGTTGAAGGACTGTTATCAGATGACAGTTTAATAGTTCTTATCCAGACCGTCAAAACCGAGACAGGGATAACCGACCTTTTTCTGGTAGACCTGAAAAATCATCAAAACAAGTATGAGTTTAATGAAAAGATTTCAAAGGTGTATGATTATTTATGCCTGGATAGTGACAGTTCCACTAAATTCTATGTTTATTATGCCGATATAGGACAAAACCACAATAAAACGCAAATATCCAATATGCTGACAGACCAGATTATAGAGTATATTAAAAAACAGACGTTAAGTAATGCGAAGACAGGAAATGATAATATTTAAAAAGGCATAAATTATGCTATAATAAAATACAGGGGATAGCATTATGTGCGATTATTATAACAAAAGCAGAAAAATAGTCCTGGACTTTATTGAACAGAAAGACGGGTTCTCTTTGAGCGAATTGCAGGCGGAAATCATGAAACAGGGCGGCGCTATGAGGGTTGCGCCTTCAATAACGATCAAAGACTATCTCAGCGAGTTTGAAGAAGCCGGGATACTGGGTTATGTACCTAAGGATGGCAAATACCTGGTTACAGTAAAAAAGTGAAACATATCTGTAAATAAAGAAATTGCCATATGAGATATTAGATTGGACAGGTCAAAAGCGAAAACTGCCGATATTATTAAACTTGCTGAAATGTGTGGTATCTGTCAGGAGTGTTGTTTTCGTAAATGATGCATTTCTGATTTGTTATTTTATGCTTTCTATCAGAAATTACCTGCAGCAGCCCGTTTTCAGTGCTAACATATGATTCGGAGTCCCAGGTATGTCACATAAACACATATGTTTCAGCAATAGAGGGCATGTGTTTATGTGATATCACTGACACTTTGTTGAAAAACGTATATAACCATTCGTTTGCATACCGGCCCGTTTGCCGATGTATGGGCTAATCCGAATATCCAACCCTTATAATTTTTTGTTTCGACAACGAATATGCCATAAGGCGAAAGTATGACATGGTCGATCTGACTGGTACCCCTGTGTGTCCGGAGCATCAGGTACAGTCGCCTGGTAACATATTAATCGGACCTGGTGCAGCAATTTCTAGCGTGACAATTTATTGAAAAATATTTATTGATAATGAAAAAATGTCGATATATTTTTAGAAATGAAAATTATGGGTGGTAAATAATCATTAAAACTGAACATCAACAAGAAGAGGCAGTAAAAATGAGTGAAAAACCCGTAATACTGTTAGTTGACGATGAAATCCATGTGGTAAATGCCTTGAAACGTACATTCAACAGGATGGACTGCGAGGTCCTGTCCGCCACGGATCCGGAAGATGCCATAAGCTTGATCAATCATTCGAGGTTTGATATCGTTATCAGTGATTACTGTATGCCTGGGATCAACGGGATCGATGTCCTGAGGCATTCGAGGGAAGTTTTGCCCCATGCGGCCAGGGCCCTGATGACAGGATATTCCGACATAAATATAGCTATTTCAGCCATAAACGAAGGAAGCATCTTTTACTTCATTACAAAACCATGGACAACTGACGAACTGACATCAATGATGGAGCGGGCGATGGAGTATAAGCAGAAAGAAAATAGACAGGCCGATATGAGTCAGGCTTCCTATGACTGCTCAGGATGCCTGTCTGAAAGAATAGACAGGCTGAGAATTGAATATGACAATACAAAAGTTCCTGTCGAAGATGGTGAAGTGTTAATGCTGCCGCATTGTGTCCAGCAGTAGATGTCGTAAATTGTCCGTATATTGACGGAATCGGTGTCCATATGTGACCGAAATACCCTTCCCCCCGTCCGAGGGGGGAGAATTAAGATAATTCTCCCTGTATGACCAA
>JAKPDL010000004.1 GCA_029552825.1 Bacteroidota bacterium | reverse complement strand
ATACTTTTTACAAACATTTCTGTACCTGAAATTATTTCTACCTGCTGTGAGCCGCAGTTTTCACAAACAAAGATGTTTTCATGAATTTCAAATTCTGCATCGCAATCCATACATTTCAGTTTCACTGGAACGATTTCCATTTCAAGTTCTGCATTTTCGGCAATAGTACCTGCCACGGTTACCTGGAAAGCTGTCTCCAGCAGGTCGGGCACAACCTGTGACATCTCTCCGATGCTTACATTTACTTTCGTGACTTTAGTAAGCTTCTCGTTGCCTGCTACTTCAAGCACAATCGAAACAAGGTTTTCTGCTATTCCAAGTTCATGCATAACTTATTCCTCTAACATATTCTTGGAAGCTGGATGCCCGAGTGCATATCGAGTATGCGTGTTCCTCCTGTTAATGTTTTCACAATCACCATTTTGTTTTTATTTCCGGTTATTATTCCTATTACTTCAGCTTTTTCACCTGATGGCTCCGAACGTATTGCAGCCATCACTTTATCACACTCCTCCGGAGGCACTACAATAAGAACCTTACCTTCATTAGCCAGGTAAAGTGGGTCGAAACCCATCATCTCACACAATCCCTTTACCGGTTCATCCACTGGGATCTTATCTTCCTCAACCTCAACCCCCATACCCGTCATTGCAGAAAGTTCGTTAAGCACAGTTGCCAGTCCGCCTCGGGTAAGGTCACGCATGAAATGAACCTCACATCTGGTATCCAACACTCTGTTTATGAGATGGTTCAGTGAGGCACAGTCAGAAACCACCTGTGAAGTGAAGCTAAGCTGTTTTCTGGCTCCCATAACGGCAATGGAATGGTTACCAACCGGACCGTTGATTATCAGCCTGTCGCCCGGCTTCACTTTTACAGCAGTTCCGATATGGCTGCATCCATCTCTTATTACACCTGCACCCGTTGTTGTAATAAAAATTTTATCACACTTCCCCTTCTCCACCACCTTTGTATCACCAGCAACTATTTTTACACCCGCATTCTTTGCTTCCTGTGCCATCGATTCAACTATCGTAATCAGGTCTTTAACCGGAAATCCTTCCTCAATAATAAATGATGCTGTGAGGTAAAGAGGTATGGCTCCTGCCACTGCCAGGTCATTTACTGTGCCACATACTGCCAGCTTTCCAATGTTCCCACCGGGAAAAAATATTGGTTCTATCACATACGAATCGGTAGTGAAAGCCATTTCCCTGCCTTTTATATTTGCGATTGCCGAATCGGTAAAAGGCTCATTCATACCGAAGCGGGTTGCAAACATCTCCCTTATAAGTTCTCCTGTAAGTCTACCTCCGCTACCGTGATTCAGTGTGATAAATTCATCCATTCCTTCTGTATTTATAAAATGCATTGCATGCACCTTCTGCAGATACCATACACGCACCAACCGGATTATCAGGTGTACACACTCCAGCAAATAGCCTGCAGTCTGTAGGTCTTTTTCTTCCTCTCAGAACCTCACCACATAAACATGAAGTATTCTCCCGCAGATTTTCTGATAAACCTTTCAAACTAAAAACCTTTTCGGCATCATGTGCGGAATATTTATCATTTATCTTAAGTCCGCTCCTCTCTATTGTTCCAAGACCCCTCCATTCGTTGCTGGCAAGTGTAAAAACCTCATCCATTATCTTCTGAGCCTTTAAATTGCCTTCCACAGTGACAGCTCTTGAATACTGAATCTCTGTCAAAAATTTATGGTTGTTGACCTGCTTTATCAGCATCAGAACAGACATCATTATATCAACAGGTTCAAAACCTGAGATTACACATCCAAGATTGTATTTTTCTGAAATAAATCTGAAGCCCTTTGAACCCGTAATTGTTGATACGTGACCAGGGCAGATAAAACCGTTTATTTCAGTTCCGTCACAAATTATAGCCTCCATGGCTGGCGGCATGATTTTATGTGCACTCAGAACGAAGAAATTTCTGATGCCTGATTCTTTAGCCTTTATTATTGCTGCAGCGGTACCAGGAGCTGTGGTTTCAAAGCCGATACCCAAAAAAATCACTTTCTTTCCTTTGCTGGCTCTGGCTATTTCGAGGGCTTCAAGAGCCGAAAAGACAATTCTTACATCAGCTCCATGTGCTTTTTCTTTCTCAAGCGAAGACACAGAACCGGGTACCCTTATCAGGTCGCCGAAAGATGTGATTATTACATCTTTTTGTGATGCCAGTTCAATGGTTCTGTCAATTGTAGAAACGGGTGTCACGCACACAGGGCAGCCTGGACCCGACAGAAGTGTGACATTGGGCGGAAGGAGTGACGGTATACCGAAACGGTGAATAGCTGCAGTGTGCCCTCCACACACCTCCATAAATATATATGAGCCAATGGCTTCCCTGCGGATCGTTTTCTCCAGTGCTCTTATCAACCTGATATCACGGTACTCGTCAATATACTTCATAACAAAAAATTAATCAGCCTGTTCTTCCATCTCTTCGAGCAGGCCAAGAATCTCCCTGGCTTCATCTTCTTTTATCTTCTGAATTGCAAAACCTGCATGAAGGAGTACATAATCACCTGGTTTCACATCGTCGAGCAACTGGAGTCCTGCCTTAAATATTGTACCACCAACCGATACATCAGCCATGTCACCGTTAACCTCAATAACTTTTGCTGGAAGACTCAGGCACATATCATTTAAATTTTGATGCAACTGCAAGCTGTCCAAGAGCTATACCACCATCATTGGCAGGAACGAGCATATTTGTAAAGACATCGAATCCTGCTTCTGAGAGGAGTTCTGAAGTTTTTTCGAGGAGATATTTATTCTGAAAAACACCTCCGGAAAGCACCACCTTATTAATTGACATTTCTGTTCTTATCTTTTTTGCCACCTCAAGTGAAGCTCTTGCAACTGTATTGTGAAATTTTGCCGAAATATACGATAATTCATTTTTTTCAGATTCTTCAAGTATTGCTTTTATTGCAGTGGCGAAACTTAAGGTTTCGGCCATTTCAAAAGGAAAATAATCATCTGTTGTTTCTTTTATGGCTGATTCCAGCCTCATTGGAGCTTCAGAGTCGAAGGAAGAGACCGTGCAGAGTCCGAGCAATGCAGAAACAGCATCAAAGAGCCGGCCAGCAGCTGAGCTAAGAGGCGTATTAATATTCTTATCTATCATTTCCCTTACAACTTCCATTTTTTTTACTCCGATTGACCTGAAGGCAGGAATTCTTTCGTAATCAATACTATTGCCAAAATATTTATAAAGATATGAAAAGGCTGTTCGCCATGGCTCATCTGCCACTTTATCTCCTCCCGGCAGGGGTATATAGTCAAAGTGAGTGTACCTGACAAATTCTCTGATGTCAGCCACAAGAAACTCTCCACCCCAAACATTTCCGTCGGTTCCGTAGCCTGTTCCATCGAAGCTGATGCCTATAACTTTCTCATCTAGATGATTTTCTGCAAGGCATGAGGCAATATGTGCATGATGGTGCTGAACTTTTATTAGAGGAATGTTGTATTCTTTTTGAAGTTCTCTGGCGTACACTGACGAAAGGTAATCGGGATGAAGGTCGCATGCGATAATCTGTGGTTCAAACAGGAACATAGCACGGAATCTATTTATTGATTCCCTGAAAAATTCATAAGCAGGCATGTTTTTCAGGTCGCCGATATGCTGGCTCATTATTGCCTGCTCTCCTTTCCCGATGCAGAAGCAGTTTTTTTGCTCTGCGCCCAGTGCAAGGACGCCTTCAGCATTGAAATCGAGGTCAACAGGTGAAGGGACGTATCCCCTTGAGCGCCTGATGATTCGGGGTTTGTCAGCTGCAACACGTATCACAGAATCATCGGCACGGTTTACAATTTCCCTGTTGTATGAAAGGAGTGCGCCGGCAACGGGCAAAAGGATCTTCCGGGCAGCATCATCATCCTTTATCACAGGTTCTTCTGAGATATTTCCGCTTGTAAAGACTATTGCCGGAGTATTAAGATGTCTGAACAGCAGATAATGAAACGGCATATATGGAAGTATAGCACCTATTGTGCCAAGGTTACTGTTGACCTCGGGTGGTAATTCTTTTTTCTGCCGCAGAATGACCACAGGCCTGCGCCACGATGTTAGTTCCTCAAGTTCTCTATTATTGGCATGGCAGAAATCCAGAAGTGCTGCCGTGTCCCTGAACATCACTGCAAAAGGTTTCGCGTCGCGGTGTTTGCGTTGCCTCAGTTGTACTACTGCTGCAGCGTCAAGGGCATTACAAACAAGATGGTATCCTCCCTGTCCCTTCACTGCGACAGTTTCGCCCCTGTGTATCCTATCTGCAACTGTTAAGAGAATATCACTGATGTTTTCTATTCTTCCCTCAGGACCCTCATATAGATATTGCGGCCCACAACGATTGCACGCAACAGGCTGGGCATGAAACCTCCTGTCGATGATATTGTGGTATTCCGACTCACACTTTGAACACATGCTGAAATACTTCATTGAAGTGGTCTGCCTGTCGTAAGGCAGACTCTCAATAATTGTGAACCTCGGACCGCAGTTGGTGCAGTTTACAAAGGGATAATCGATACGTGAGGGGTCATTGACCATATCCGAAAGGCATTCGGAGCAAACTGCTATATCAGGACTTATTTCTGTTATCTGGGCACCACCATTGATGCTTGGGGCTATCCGGAAATCAGCAAAGCCTGAAAGTTCTCTATGCTTAATTTCGATGGATTTAATCTGAGAAGCCTGAGGTGCAAGTTTTACTATTTTTTCATGGAATTCAGTAATCTTTTCTTCAGGACCTTCAACAATAATCAGTACTCCATCAGTCCTGTTATCAACCATTCCCTTAAGGTTAAGGGAATTGGCAAGGCGGTAGATAAAAGGTCTGAACCCGACACCCTGTACGAGTCCCTTAACCATTATTTCATATCCCCGTATAATAGTTCGATGTTTTTGAGTCCTTCAATCTTCAGCTGGTGGTGAACGTAATAGATAACGCTTTCAAGTTCATCGCACAGGTTAACGTTATTTACAATTACATTGGGAGGTGTCTTAAGCAGGACTGGAGCAAAGTTTACTATTCCCTTTACTCCCGCTTTTACAAGGTCGTCGCACACCTGCTGTGCTGATATTTCGGGAACGGCGATTATGGCAACCTTTACCTTAAAGCGTTGTATTATTTCTTTAAGCCTGTCCATTCCGTAGACGGGTATTTCTGTACGGGCTTTCTGTTTGAATGGGTCGATATCGAAGGTTGCAACGATATTCATATTTCTTTGAAGAAACCTGCTATATTTCGAAAGTGCCAGACCGAGATTACCCATTCCTACCAGCACAATATTATGCTCCCTGTTTTTATAAAAAATGTTTTCCATCTTTTCGAGGAGTTCATCTATATTATATCCTCCTCGTTTGTTTCCTTTAATATTGAATTCAGAGAAGTCTTTTCTTACCTGGTCGGGCGACACTCCTGCTTCCATAGCGAGGGTATAAGAAAAGACCTTTTCCATCCCCATCATCTTTAATCTGTTGAGACATGCCCTGTATAGAAATATCCTTCTGAGACTGTTCTTTATCAGTGTTTTTGTGAATTTTTTCACATTAAGTATGTCTATTAAATTATTCCTGATGCAAGTTAAAAAAATTTTTTTAATTTACAATAATTTATTTTTTATTGATTTTTAGATATTTATATTTTTTGTGATTTTTTTCACATAATTTTTTTATTAAAATTATTCGAATGTATTTTCATATTTTTTACTTTTATATGTGAACTAAATCACATAAATGGATTATTACTTCATTAACAGAAAAGAGTGGGATAAAAAGCTGGAAGAACTGCTTGAATCCCATAATATTTTTGCTCCGGTACCAAATGAATTCAGTCTGGATTATGAAGTGCTCACGCCTTCGTTGATCCCTCTTGTTTCATATAACAAGCCAAAACCGGCATCTCCGCTTAAAATCTTTTTCACACCTATTAAGGAAAATGTAACTTCTCCGGGGAAAGATGAAAAACCCATAATAATAATGGGTGTACCTAACTGTGATGTGGAAGCGCTTGGCATTCTAGATGAAATCTACCTTGATGAAAGTTTTGAAGATTTATTTTACAGAAAACGCAGGCAGAAGACCCTGATAATAAGTACCGACTGCTTTGATTTACAGGAGCACTGTCATTGCACCTCTTACGGAGTAAAACCATGGAGTGAACAGAGGGCCGATCTTGCTGTTACGTTGATTAAGGACCAGATTATACTGAGGGTTATATCAGAAAAGGGCAAAACATTTGTTACTGAAACCATTCAGGCTTCTCCTCTTAACGACAAAGGTCTGATTTCCAGCATAGAAAACCGTCACAGAGAGATTGAAGATCTCCTCAACCGCACAAACAAAGAGCTTCCCGACTATAAAGAAACAGGTCGACTTGTAAAATCTTCTTCAAAAGCAATATGGGTAAAGCACTCATCCACCTGTGTTTCGTGCGGAGCCTGTACAACGATATGTCCAACCTGCACCTGTTTTCTGCTGATTGATAAACCCGGCTTCCACAAGGTAAAACAGATGGATGCATGCCAGTATCCGGGATTTGAAAAGACTGCCGGAGGTGAAGACCCGCTGAAAGAACTGCACGAGCGTTTCAGAAACAGATATATGTGCAAGTATGTCTGGAAACCTGAAAAGTTCAAACACATCGCCTGTACAGGCTGTGGCCGCTGCATTGAAGCATGCATAGGAAAGATTAATAAGAACAAATTATTTATAGAACTGGCTAAATAACAGATTATGCCGGCTGAAAAAAACATATACAAACCTATAAGGGCAAAACTGGTTGACGTAATAGTTGAGTCACCGACTATCAAGACTTTTGTTCTTATTCCTGAAGAAGAGTTCTCCTTCAAAACCGGGCAGTTTATTGAGCTTTCGGTTGATGGGATCGGCGAAGCACCCTTCACTCCATCTTCGTCACCTCTTATAAAGGATAAAATAGAAGTGACAGTGATGAAAACAGGATATGTCACTGAATACATGCATAACCTCAAGCCCGGAGTTATGATGGGAATAAGGGGACCATACGGCAGAGGATACCCGGTTGAAAAATTTCATGATAAGGAAATACTTGTTGTCGGAGGCGGGTGCGGGTTTGCTCCTATACGTTCACTTCTGTATAATCTGGCAGCGATTACTGACAAATTAAGAAAAGTAACCCTGTGCTACGGTTCAAAAACACCGGAGGAATGTATTTACAAACCTTATATAACCGAACTTAAGAAGATACCAAAATTCGAAGTATTACGCACTGTCGACAGGGCTGACAGCACATGGACAGAAAAAGTCGGCGTGGTAACCGTTCTGTTAGACGATGTAAAGGTGGATGTAAAAAATTCTGTTGCAGTAGTGTGCGGGCCTCCCATCATGATGAAATTCAGCACACTTAAACTGCTGGAAATGGGATATCCTGAACACGATATTTATCTTTCGATGGAAAAGAATATGTCGTGTGGCCTCGGAAAATGCGGTCATTGCATGATGGGCAAATATTTTGTGTGCAAAGACGGGCCCGTCTTTACCTATGATGAAATTAAGGATCAACCTCATATATGGAGCTGAAATGGCACGAAGGATACTTATTGACATGATAAAACTGCGTGAAGCACTGGCCATGCAACCTGACCTGCCGGTGCCGGAAGCAGTCTTTTACCCTGTTCCCAACCGCAACGGGCTGAAAACGATAAGGGAACTTGCCGTTTTCAGGTATTCATGCCGCAGATGTGAGGATGCACCCTGCATCGCCGCATGTCCTGCCGATGCACTCGAAAAAGACGAAGATGGTATCATTAACCGGCACATCAACCTGTGCGTTTCGTGCAAGTCGTGCGTCACCATCTGCCCCTTCGGCACCATGATGACTGATTTCTTCAAACATCACAGAAACAAGGACTTATATTTTGACCTTACCGACAGCGATGAGATTGAAAAATTCATCGCTGCCTGTCCGCCCGGAACGGTGGTATTTACAGATATGAAAGAGTCGCCGGAGGAAAACATTTTCAAGCTTAACGACAGAGTACTTATAAAAGATTTTATTTACAAATCTGATAAATAAAAAACATGGCAGTTAACCTGTTTTATTTTCTTGTCTTCCCCGGCCTGCTGTTTTCAGCAGTAGTCGGAGCCTTACTTTCCTGGTTCGACAGGAAAATCACGGCCAGGGTGCAGTTCCGCAAAGGACCTCCCCTACTACAGCCATTCTACGACTTCTTTAAACTCCTGCTGGTAAAGGAAACAATTTTGCCGAAACAGGGGTCGCCTGTTGTCTTTCTTCTTGCACCTGTTTTTGCCGTGTTTGGAGCAACAACTGCTGCAGTGCTGATCCTGTTGCCACTATTAAATATCTCCTCAGGCTTCAGGGGTGACCTCATCGTCATCTTCTATCTGCTCACAATACCATCGTTTTCATATGTGATAGGCTCACTCGCCTCAGGTAACCCACTAGCAGCAGTGGGAGGCTCACGCGAGATGAAACTGATACTCAGCTATGAGTCAACTTTCCTGCTTGTAATTGCAGGCGTAATAATAAAAGCCTCCCAGTACTTCGACCTTAATTCAATTATAACAATACAGCATAACTCGCGGCCATTTATTGAAAGCGTATCCGGTGTAATACTGTTCATCGTTGCAATATTCTGCATACAGGCAAAACTGGGACTCGTACCCTTTGACATGGCAGAAGCTGAAACGGAAATAACCGAAGGTACATTCATTGAATATTCCGGAGCTCCTTATGCTCTGATAAAACTGACGAAATACATAATGCTGTTCATTCTTCCGGCTTTTCTTACAGCCCTGCTGCTTAACGGATTTGTGCTGAAAGGAATCGGCATCTTATGGGCTGCTCTGAAAATATTGGGAATAGTGCTCCTGCTGACACTCATCAGGAACACAAATCCACGACTGAAAATCAAACAGGCAGTAAGTTTCTTCCTCGTATGGATGAACCTGCTTGCTATTCTGGCAATAGTTCTTGCATATTTTGGATATTAAAAAACAGATACGTGGGATTCAAAAGTTTTTGTTTTAAAAAGTCACTCTGGGTGTTCCATTTCGGCGGTGCATCGTGTAACAACTGCGACATAGAGATACTCGACTGTCTTACACCGAGATATGATCTGGAACGTTTCGGCATTCTGCTCGTTGGCAGTATCAGACATGCCGATGTGCTGCTGGTCAACGGTTCAATTAATATGCGCGACAGGGACCGTTTGATTGAAATCTATAACCAGGCCCCCAAACCAATCCTTGTGGTGGCAATAGGTGCATGCGGATGCACAGGGGGTATATTTGCCGAAGGTAATACGTTTGCCGGACCTGTCGACAAAATAATACCTGTCGACGCCTATATACCCGGCTGCCCTCCGAAACCTGAAGCAATTATTGCAGGCCTGGTGAAATTGGTAAACAGTAGCAATCCGTTTAAACGTGATAAATAACGGTTAGAATAAACTGCATGAATTGAATAACCAGAAACAACATAAATGACCACTGAAGAAATAATAACAGGATTAAAAGAAAAATTTGGCCCGGAGATAACGGACACAATTAGACGTAATGAAAAACGGTATGTGGTATCGATAAACCCGGGTGCATTGCTGAAGGTGGCTGATTATCTCTACAGGGAGGCTGGGTGCAGGTTTATTATTGCAACTGCACTTCATACAAAAAGAGGCTTTGAAATTCATTACCATTTCAGCAAAGATGCTACCGGATTGGTACTAAACATCCACGTTGTTCTGAGCCACGAAAAGCCGCAGATTGAATCGTTATCAAACATGTTTAACGCATCCAACTGGATTGAAAGGGAGATGCATGAACTGTTCGGGATCGATTTTCTGAATCATCCCAATCAGGAAAAACTGATATCAGAAGGTAACTGGGCTGAGGGAGTTTATCCTTACAGAAAAGATTTTAAAAAGAACTGAAATGAGCAAGAAATTTCTCATACCAATTGGTCCTTATCACCCCCTTCAGGAAGAGCCAGAGCTTTTCAAACTTTACTGTGAGGGAGAGATAGTAAAGGATATAAAATGGGAAACAGGTTATAACCACAGGGGTATTGAAAAACTCTCAGAATCAAAAACATACGACCAGGTCTTTTTCCTTGTTGAAAGAATATGCGGCATCTGTTCCACGTCGCATCCTTTTGCCTTTGCAAATGCTGTGGAGGAAATATGCAGGATAGAAGTGCCCGACCGTGCAAAGTATATAAGGAGCATCATCGGGGAACTGGAGCGCATTCACAGTCACCTGTTGTGGGTGGGGCTGGCAGGCCATTTCCTCGGGTACAACACGGTTTTTATGTGGGCATGGAAATACCGCGAACCGGTACTCGACCTCTTTGAGATGATTACAGGTAACCGCAACAGTTATGCAATGTTCAAGGTTGGAGGTGTAAGAAGGGACATTGAGGCTGCAAAGATACCTGCCATTCGCAAGGTTCTGGCGGAGGTAAAAAAGAAGACCGACCTGCTGACCGGCGCGGTAATGGATGATCCTGTGATACATGCCAGAACGAAAGGTGTGGGAATACTAACAAAAGAAGACATTCTCGATTATGGTGCGGTTGGTCCTACTGCAAGGGCATCGGGCGTAGCAATAGATGTGAGGAAAGATGACCCTTACGCCGCTTATCCACTTGTGAACTGGAAAGTCATTACTGCCGAGGAAGGGGATGTGTTTGCAAAGGCAAAAGTGAGGCTGCTCGAAATGTATGAATCAATATCAATCATCGAGCAGTGCCTCGACGGCCTGCTTAAGGAAAAAGAAGGTGATATAGCTGTGAAAGTAAAAAACATTCCTGAAGGAATGGGCACCGGGCGTGCAGAAGCACCACGCGGAGAAGTGTTCCACTGCGTCTTCTCCGATGGTTCAAATTCACCGGCACGCCACAAAATAAGGGCACCAAGCTATGTCAACATTGCCACCTTCAAGAAATCATGCATCGGTCAGAGCATTTCCGATGCCACAATATCGCTTGCCGCTGTTGATCCATGCTATTGCTGTACCGAACGCATGGCGGTTGCGTACGACATCAGCACTGGTAAAAGAATTATGAACGGGGCTGAGATACTGAAAGCCTCAGCAGAAAAAACCCGTGAGATTATGTCAAAACTAAAATGAGAGTATGAACGAATACTTTTCAATAATAGTTCTCCCGGTCGTTGCAGGAATTCTTCTCTTCCTGGTTCCCGACAAAATAAAAACGGCAAAGGGAATTTTCTCACTGCTAATCAGTGCCTTTACCTTCTGGCTGGCATTCAAAATTTACAACTTTGATGAGGCAAAACTGGACCTCAAAGCTTTATTGCCGGCTTCACTGATTCCAGCCTCACTATCACCCGGCATCAGCTCATTCTTTGCCTTCAGATGCGACAACCTGGCAAAACTTATCATTCTGTTTGTCAGCCTCTTTACATTTCTGATCCTGCTCTATTCGCTGGTTTATGTCAGAGGCGGGAGGATTAAAAACTATTATGAATATTTCATGCTCACGCTGGGCTGCTCATATGGTGCCGTACTTTCTGACAATCTGCTTATCTTCTTAACTTTCTGGGGAATACTGGGTATTACCCTTTACAAACTTATACAGGGCAACAATGAGGAGAGCTCGGCAACAGCAAAGAAGACATTAATACTGATTGGAGCGTCGGACAGTATAATGATTATTGGTATAGCGATTCTCTGGAAGATGACTGGCTTTATCAACATGAGTGAAATACAGGTTCCGACAGGAACGGCGCTGAGCTGCACTGCATTTCTCGCCCTTCTTATCGGCAGTTTTACAAAAGCCGGTGCCTTTCCCTTCCACACATGGGTGCCCGACTATGCTAAAGATGCTCCTGCATCATCATCAGCATACCTCCCTGCCTCACTCGATAAACTCCTTGGAATATATTTTCTCGCAAGAATAGTAACCGGACTCTTCATACCGGGTGAATGGATGACTCTTCTGCTGCTTACACTAGGAGTTGCAACTATTATCACGGCAGTGATGATGGCACTGATTCAACACAACTTTAAACAACTACTTGGCTATCATGCTGTTTCGCAGGTAGGATACATGATTCTTGGATTAAGTCTGGGCTCATTTATCGGGATTGCAGCAGGATTGTTCCATATGGTAAACCATGCCCTTTATAAAAGTGGACTCTTCCTCTCAGCCGGTGCCGTTGAGCATCGCACCGGTAAAAACGATCTGGAGGACGTAGGAGGGCTCTCAAAGGCAATGCCATTGACGTTTTTTGCTGCTCTTATATGCGCCATGTCAATCTCGGGTATTCCCCCACTTAATGGTTTCGCATCCAAATGGATGATTTACCAGGCTATCATCGACTTTGGCGGCGGAGATGGCCTTCCACAGAAACTCTGGGTACTATGGCTGGTTCTTGCAGTACTGGGTTCGGCACTTACCCTTGCAAGTTTCATAAAATTCATTGGAGGAATATTCCTTGGAAGGCGGAAACCTGAATTTGAGAGTGTAAAGGAAGTACCTGCCCCGATGTGGATACCTTTCACAGTTATAGCACTTCTCTGTATCATTTTCGGTGTTTTTGCCACCAGGCTCGTGGTTCCTCATCTTCTTATGCCGGTTACAGGTGAGTTTGAGTTTTCAGGCTTCTGGAACTCCGGGTTCGTATCTCTGCTCGTTCTGGTTTCAATTGTTGCGGGAGCACTTATTTATCTTGCCACCGGCATAAAGAAGTTCAGAACATCCGACAGCTTTATCGGAGGCGAAAAGTTTTACGAACAGACTGCCTATCCCGCACCTGAATTTTACAAAACGCTGCTGGAATTCAGATTCCTTTCTTCAATTTACAGAAAGGCACAGGAGAAATGGTTCGACATATACGATCTGTCGAAGAAAGCTGTGCTGTGGTGCAGTCATGTGTTAAGCAATGCTCATACAGGTGTTCTGTCGGTTTATTCAATATGGGTTATTGCTGGTTTGCTGATTATGTTACTGATTATGATATAATAAGGCAATTATGGAACTGGCTCTTTCGGTTATTCTGGTTTTAATGATACTTGGGGCGCTGTTTGCCATCCATGCAAAAGACCTGCTCTCGGCGGTCATTTCCTGCAGCATTGTCGGATACGGACTGGTGATATGTTTTCTGTTGCTGAGGGCACCCGACCTGGCAATAGTTCAGATAGTGGTTGAGACTATTACTCTGGTGATAATGGTGGCTGTAGTACTCGACAGCACACGGCAGGAGCCCTTCACTAAGCCCGATCCTCACGACTATGTTGCCATAGCAACAGCATTACTGCTGATTGTTTCTGTCTTCTTCCTTCTGAAGGCAGCAACAGGTTCACTCGACCCATTCGGAGAAGGCTCCATGAGGATGGCAAAACACTATATCGAAGGTGCAGCAGATAAGACCGGCAGTGCAAACCTTGTAACTGGAGTAATCTTCGACTTCAGAGGATATGATACCCTGGGCGAGGCAACGGTTCTTGTAACAGCAGTGCTTGGAGCATTGACGATACTGAGAATCAGAGGAAAGAAATGAATAAAGAACATTGAATAAAGAAAAGATACTTTAAAATTTATAATTCGTTAACCGGTTTTTGATATTCAAAACTATACATCGATGAAAGGAATGACTCTGATAGTAAAGAAAACAACCCAGCTGATTGCTGGAATAGTATTTCTTTACGGCATTTACATAATTGTTCACGGGCATCTTACTCCGGGAGGTGGTTTTGCCGGGGGGGTAATCGTGGCCGGCTCATTCATACTACTTATACTTGCCTATGGAAGTGACTTTATGCATCTTACCCGAGAGGAGACCGGCTCGACCATTACCGAAAACCTCGGTATCCTGCTTGCCCTAATGATAGCACTGGCAGGCATGATTACCGGAATTAAGGTTTTCTTCTTTAACTGGCTGCCCCACGGAACAGTTGGAGAACTTGTTAGCGCCGGAGTAATACCACTGTACAACATATTTGTCGGTATGGAGGTCGCAGCCTCAATACTGACAATATTCCTTGCATTATTAATATTTAAAGAGGAGGTAACAAAATGGTAGTCTACCTGCTTTGCTTCATATTATTCCTTGTCGGACTCTACGGGGTGGTTACCAGAAGAAACCTGGTGAAAATCGTCATCTCACTTTCGATAATGGAATTCAGTGTTTTTCTGTTTCTTGCGTTAATCGGCTACGTGCACGACGGCGTTGTACCGATAGTCGATCCTGCAAACCCTGATGCCAGATATGTGGATCCACTACCCCAGGCAATGGTGCTTACAGCAATTGTGATAGGGCTTGCAACCACGGCAATGCTTATGTCGGTAATAATCAGAATATACAGAAAATATAAAACTCTGGATATCAGAGAAATAAAAAATCTAAGAGGATAAAAGATGAATCCGCTGATACCATTATTTGTTGCTGTTCCGCTGGCAGGAGCTTTCCTGACGATGATTTTCGGAAAATTTGTAAAGAACCTTAACAGGTACATCGGACTCATTGTCCTGTTGTTCCTTGCCATAATAAGTTATTATTCTATAGTTACAGTTTCGGGCACTGTTTCGGTTTACAAGGTTGGTGGCTGGGAACCTATTAATGGCATTCCGATAGGCATCTACATGGTAATGGATAGTCTGACAGCCATCCTTCTTTGCATCATAAACACCATTGGACTGCTGGCAGTATTCTATTCATTTACTTATATCAGCCAGTACACCTCCGAAAATTATTTCTATGCCCTGTTCTGCCTGATGGTTGCAGGAATGAATGGTGTTGTGCTCAGCGGCGACCTGTTCAACATATACGTCTTCCTCGAGATTTCAGCAATATCTTCCTATGCGCTTGTAGCGTTTGGCGTTGAAAGGGAACAGCTCGAAGCCACGTTCAAATATCAGGTCCTTGGCGGACTTGCTTCGCTGCTTATTCTGCTTGGTATAGGATTCATCTACTGGAAAGCTAAGACACTCAATCTTGCCGATATTAAAGTTGCCCTCGGGTCTGCCCCTGAAAAGATCCATTATCTCCTTGTGCAGATGCTTCTTCTGAGTGGCTTTGGACTGAAGGCAGCTATCATTCCTTTTCATGCATGGTTACCCGACGCACATTCATCGGCTCCCTCGCCAATTTCTGCAATGCTTTCAGGCGTGCTGATAAAAGCTGCCGGTATCTATGTGATACTCAGACTTTTCTTTAACATGTTCATTATCAGCGAAGAAGTGGCAATACTGATTACCACACTCGGTGCCCTCTCAATGGCTGTAGGCGTATTCCTTGCCATAGGCCAGTGGGATATCAAGAGGCTTCTTGCATACCACAGCATCAGCCAGATGGGATATGTTGTTATGTCGGTGGGAGTAGGTATGATTCTTGTTGCAAGGAACACAAAGCCTGAGGTTGCATCTCTTGCCATTGCAGGCGGTCTGTTTCATCTTATAAACCATGCCGCCTTCAAGAGCCTTCTCTTCCTCAATGCTGGAGCCATCGAATACAGGATTGGAACACGCAACCTCCAGGAAATGGGTGGATTATCACAGTTTATGCCGGCAACCTCATCAACCTCTTTCGTGGCATCGATGGCAATATCAGGTATCCCGCCATTCAATGGATTTTTCAGTAAACTGATCATCATCATAGCCGCAATAATGGCTAAATTTTACCTGCTCGCACTTATTGCAGTTATTGTCAGTATAATCACTCTTGCATCGTTTATGAAGTTCCAGAGGTATGCATTCTACAACAAAGAGGTACAGAAAGATGAAAAAAGTCCGAAAGAAGTACCCTTCCCTATGGTCGCCAGCATGGTGACACTTGGTATTCTGTGCCTTCTTCTCAGCCTGCTTGTATTGCCTCAGGTGAGGGATATTGTTCTTAAACCGGCAATAGATATTTTGATGAATTCACAAATGTACATTTCACCAATATTAGGAATGTGATATGAGATATGTGGCATTTTTTATTCTGGGTCTGGTATTCTGGCTGCTGTTAACCTTCAAATTGACAGTGGCAAACCTTATTGCAGGAGCAGTGGCTTCTTTGCTCTGCACTCTAATTTTTGCAAGATATTATTTTACGGGTGTCGTGAAATTTATTCAGCCACAGCGGTGGTTCTGGTTTCTGGTTTACCTTGTCAGGTTTATTTTCTCCTGCATAAAAGCCAACCTCGATGTGGCTTACAGGGTACTTCACCCTAAAATGCCAATAAGGCCGGGTATTGTGAAAGTTAAAACAAGTCTGAAATCGGACTTTGCCAAAACCCTTCTTGCAAATTCAATTACCATGACACCCGGTACATTGACTGTAGATATAATTGACGACTGTTTCTATATACACTGGATCTACATCCGTTCTGAAGATCCGGAGGTTTATACAAAGATGATAATGGGTGCTTTTGAAAAGTATATTAAAAAATTTGCCGAATGAACACCTGGCTTGAAATATTGTTGTATGTGCAGATTGCCCTGAGTGGCGTCTGCCTTTACCGGATCATCCGGGGTCCGACAATACCCGACAGGATGGTTGCAATTGATATATTCGGAATACTTGTGGTAGGCGTATGTGCCATAATCTCAATCCTTACAGGCAAAAAGTTTATTGTGGATATCGGTATTGCATGGATTATATTGAGTTTTATCGGCACGTTAACACTTGCCAAATATCTTAGCGGTAAAAAATTAAATGAATGACTATGGTTGCAATGATTATCATAAGTATAGGTGTCCTTTTCAATTTTTTCGGTTGTATCGGGCTAATAAGACTGCCTGATGTGTACAACAGGCTTCAGGCAGCCACAAAATGCGTCACTCTCGGATGTTGCAGTATCCTTCTGGGTGTGTTTATTCATTTCGGATTTACAGATGCAGGAATCAAGGGGCTTATTGCAATTCCCCTCCTGTTCTTCAGTGCTACTGTTGCTGCTCATGCACTGATACGCGGCACCTATCATTTCGGTGTTAAAATGAGCGATAAGAGTGTTAAGGATGATTATAAAAGTGCCTCAAAATGAAACCAAAAATACGTGAACTGAAAGAAGCGCTGGTTTCACTGTTCTCGCCGGCATACACAACAAAGTTCCCTGCTGTGGAGCATGTTCCCTTCGAAAAATTCAGGGGTAAACCGGTAGTTGACAACGAAAACTGCGTTGGATGCGAAACTTGCGCAAACGTTTGTCCGCCACATGCCATAACCTTCACCGACGATACTGTAAAAGGTGTACGTATAATCAAAAGAGACTACGGAAAATGTATTTTTTGCGGACAATGTGAAGAACACTGCATAACGCAGAAAGGTGTAAAGCTTTCTGATAAAATATTTGATCTTGCTGTACTCGACCGCTCAAAAAATGTTGAATACCAGGAAAAAGAACTTCTTGTATGCAAAAACTGCGGCGCTGTTATTACGACAAAAGAACACCTGATGTTTCTGCATAAAAAACTTGGGCCAAAAGCCTTTGCTTCTGTTTTAAACCTTAATGTTCTGAATGAAAAACTGAAACTTGCCGAAGGAGAGGATGTTGAAGTTGAGGTGAAAGATCACCTTAAAAGGAAAGATATGTTTAACATCCTCTGTCCCAATTGCCTGAGACTCGTGCTGGTAAAATACCTTTAGGGAGTGATTCCAGATCTGCAAAAACTGCTGTCGCAACCCGGCAAAAAGATTCTTTTTGTTGGTATCGGCAATTTGCTTAAAAGCGACGACGGTGCAGGAGTTTATATCAGCCGCAGAATAAGAGAAACTGAAAACATTTCAGCCCTTACCGTTGAGATGTGCATAGAAAACTATATCGGAAAGATAAATTCCTTACAACCTGACATTCTGGTACTCATTGACTGTGCCGATATGGGCGAACCACCGGGAACCATTAAACTGCTCAAACTTGACGAGATAAAAGATTTCACTACAAATACACATAATATCTCACTTAAAAAAATTTCCGACTTTTTCAATGCTCAGGTATTTATTCTGGGAATTCAGCCCCTGAGTGTTGCTTTTGGTGAAAAAATTTCGTATATTGTTGCCAGATCAGCAAAGAATATTATCAAACAGATAAATAATTATAAAACAATTAAATAAAGAGGAGGTCACCATGGCAGTTGAATATTTATGCAAAGCATGCAGGGGACACCTTAATGTAAAAACTTCAATCGTCCTGGCAGCACAAAAAATGAACAGTTCCCAGAGAGGGCTTGTATTTCTCAACCCGGAAATCGGAAATTATACTGTTACAACACATCCTTCGTTTCAGCTGAAGGAAGGTGAAGAGTATATTTTTACCTGTCCGATTTGCCACTCGTTGCTCAACAGCGCGAAATATGACCATCTGGTCAGAATAATTATGGTTGATGAGGATAAAAAGGAGTATGACATTTACTTCTCCGATGTAGCAGGCGAAAAATGCACTTACAAAATAAGAAATTCAGAACTTGAGGAGAAAATCGGACCCGATGCCGACCGTTATTCAAAATATTTTGAGGTACCTGAAGAAGACAGAAAATATCTGTAATTCCGTAAGCAATTAATATCAGGTTTCCGCAACTTATCATTTATCGCCATGAACGCAAGCAATTAAAAATTGGGTTGCGTTCTTTTTTGTTTTAGATATATTTCTTCATTCCCAAATAGTTTTAATTTTGCCCGGGTTAAAAACATATTCATCATGACTGACATAAGCAAGCTTTGTGCCGACAACATCAGGATTCTTTCAATGGCAATGGTTGAAAAGGCAAAATCGGGTCACCCGGGTGGTGCCATGGGCGGTGCCGATTTTATCCACATCCTTTTTTCGGAGTATCTTAATTTCGACCCCGACGATCCCGAATGGATAAACCGCGACAGGTTTTTCCTTGATCCAGGACATATGTCGCCGATGCTCTATTCAGTACTCACCCTGACAGGACATTTTACAATTGATGATATCAAAAACTTCCGCCAGTGGGGTAGTCCAACGCCAGGGCATCCAGAACTGGACCGTAAAAGGATGATTGAAAACACCTCCGGTCCGCTTGGACAGGGGCACACCATTGCCGTTGGTGCTGCAATAGCTGAAAGATTTCTTGCTGCCAGGTTCGGTGAACTCTTCTCACATAAAATTTTCACATTTATATCTGATGGAGGAATACAGGAAGAGATATCGCAGGGAGCAGGCCGTCTGGCAGGTCATCTTGGGTTGCATAATCTAATTATGTTTTACGACTCAAATGATATTCAGCTCTCAACCGAAACAAAAGCTGTTACCTCCGAAGACACAGCCATGAAGTACCGTGCGTGGGGCTGGAACGTTCTGCAAATTGACGGCAACGACCATAA
>JAKPDL010000233.1 GCA_029552825.1 Bacteroidota bacterium | reverse complement strand
ATTCCTCCAG
Source organism: Bacteroidota bacterium (assembly GCA_029552825.1). Classification (GTDB taxonomy): domain Bacteria; phylum Bacteroidota; class Bacteroidia; order Bacteroidales; family VadinHA17; genus LD21. The sequence continues at coordinate 2,391 of JAKPDL010000233.1, read as the reverse complement.
GCACAACTCCAGGACTTCTTTAAGGTTTTTCTGAAGCTCATCTAAAGTCGCCCCCTGGGTGTGGGCACCCACTATACCCGGCACAATACCGACATAAAGTTTTGTTTCGGGATCCCATTCCACATAGGCAGTAAAGGTTCTCATCGTTCACCTCCATAGAAAAACTTTATTCTTTGCTTGCAAAATCTGTGCAAAGAATGTTTCATACAGTTTAGGTCTTCTTAATTTCCTGTTTTCCTTTCTTCCATTCCTGCTGATCCTTCTCAATCAGGTCCCTGATGATGGATACGATGGAGGCGTTCTGATTCTGCTTTTGAAGCTCCAGAGCCTTCTCTTTCAAGAAAAAATACTGCTCCTCGGTGAGTTCTATAGTCGTCTTCCTCATATTTGTTTTACTCCCGGTTTCTATAGCACGGTTTTTCAGCTTACCCATATCACTGTAGTTATATGAATATAGCCCCAAAAGGTCAAGAGAATTTTGCTTGCCCCTCACCTCCTACCAATACCCTTGATTATCAGTGGAGCGGCAATCGGTGGCCCTGAAGTATGAAGGGGACGGCAGCTGGCAGGGTGCGAAGAGAAGGACTGTACTACACAGCAATCACAGCCTCAATAGACTCCAGGTACCCTGATCCTCCCTTCCTTGCCTCGACCCCCTATATATCCGGAATCCACGAGGCCTTGAATGCAACAAGCCTTATGTCGCTCTGCTTTATGTTCAGCTTCGACTTTATCTGGAAGTTCCTCGATGCATAGGGTTCACCTACTACAGGATGGAAAAGATCTTCATGCCTTAAAAGCATCGCTATCTTCCTTACTGTCTCGTTTTTTCCGTATCATCAATGAAAACCAAATCGAGTACCTCCTTATCACGGGCGTATTTCCTTTCAGGGTCATACAGCACCCTGGATGTTATATAGACATATTTTTTTAGTACTTTCTATCTCTCGCTCCTCATTTCCAGTAAACGGAGCAGGCTGCAGCCCCTCATGGGAGAAGATGACAACACTATCCTTTCCTATTCTCTTTGCTGAGTAAAGTGCTTCATCAGCTTCCCTGATTGTCTCTTCCACGAATTCAACTCCGCCTGCAACGCCTGCGCTCACGGTGACTGAAAACGTTTCGGAATTGTTTCCAGGGGAATGTCAGAGTTTTTACTGTCAGTTTTATCCTCTATGCCGCGTGAGCCGCTTTCCGGGCAGATGTCTCGGGATGAGTTCCTCTCTACCATAGCGGACAGCTATATCTCCCTTTCTGATACATTTCAAAATAACATTCCTGCACTTTTTGAGAACAATGTCTCCTGTATTGTGTCCATACATATCGTTCACTTTTTTGAAATTATGGATGTCTATGAGGATGTGTCCGTTTCCTTCTTTGAGGTACGAGGTATCTTCTTATAGGATTCCATACCTGTAGGCATAGGTTGTAAGTGCAGGATCCTCCTCAAGCATTTCATTTATTATTCCGGTTGAAAATTTTATCTTCACCCTTCTAATTATCTAATAGGGTATTTCAAATTCAGATAGTCTCTGTACTCTGAAGTACCCCTCAGCATCACGGTACCAGGCTTTTTTTTCTCAATGACGACTTCTTTGTAGTGGCTTTCTATCATGGAGGCATAGCACTTACCTCTGAACCTCACTATTACATATGCACTTCTTTTTACTCCGAGACTATCAAGGCAGGAGATCATTTCCTTTACTTGCCTCGAAGCCCTGTGGTTCTTCAAAGTAAAGTTCCATTGGGCTAATATCGACGGATTCACATTGCTGTGAAGAATTTATATTTTCCATGTTTTAATATTGGTTACTGGGTTTGAGGTTGTGGAAAAAAAATTAGAATTTATCATACGGAAAAAGATTACCAGTCATCTAAGACGGTAATCTTTTTGGGTTTCTTAGAAAACTAATATATAAGCAGAAAAAAACAAAAGTATGATTTCCGAAAAAAATTAAGCCTTGCAGTTTCGTCCCTGTCAGGAGGATAGCTGCCTCACGCCTGTCTGACAGTGACACCTTCAAAGAGACTGCAAGTAGCCGATTTTAGAGACATTTTTCTGTCCCGGGGAAATGTTTTTATCTGAGGCATGGGAGGTGAAGCTCGCCTTATGAGCTTTGATAAACCTGAAACCCCTGTATGGGTGAAGTCTGCCCTGAGATCCCTGTCTGACAGAAACTCTGTTAGTATCCTCCCACAATAGGCTCTGCAAAGCTTTTACATCCACTGTCAGGTATCAGAAAAATTGTCTGATAAACACAAAACCTCAAGGAAGTAGTACCTCATATATATACTTGACCTATTCCGTAAATAATGGACACTAATTTTTTTCCATGCTCCCTATATATCTTAAAATAAACTTGGCCCCGCCTGTCATGTAAAATTGACCCT
>JAKPDL010000184.1 GCA_029552825.1 Bacteroidota bacterium | reverse complement strand
TCGTCAGGGTGCCTGTCCCGACACCTCGGGAAGTCTGACCACCCCGACAAAAGTGAGTGAGAGTGAGGTTTTTCTCATTCTCTCTTTTTTTACAGGTGGTTAGCGTATCCCGACTTGTCAGGATGGTCGTCAGGGAGCCTGTCCCGACACCTCGGGAAGTCTGACCACCCCGACAAATTATTTACCCCCCAACCCCCCTGGCAGGGGCATAGTATTGTTGACCCCCCAACCCCCCTGGCAGGGGCATAGTATTGTTGACCCCCCAACCCCCCTGGCAGGGGGGCTTAATTGTAATTTAATAGTAATTCAATAGTAATTCAATTGTTTCCGATACGCTTCGTTATTGGGATCTTCGTGGAATTTATCCCGCAAAGCGGGACTCCGAAATACATGTATTCCGGTAGTTCATGTGAGACTGACCCGCCTTTGTATTTCCTTGTATAAAAACTGACCCCCCTACGTATTTCTCCCCACGGGGGAAAAAATTAAAGACAGAATTCTATGTATCAATTTGTTAAGCTTTTCCCCATTGGGGGAAACGGGAAAGGGGGTCATTGAATATAAAGAAACTGGAAAATATATCATTTCTCTGTCAACTTTTTTCAGGACGATATATTTGGTTGTAAGCCCCCTCTTTGCGAAGTAGGGAGGGGGTTGGTATCGTTCAGAAGATCTTAATTATCCCGCTTATCATAAATACAACTCCGTCTTTGAAACGAAATCCCGGGTAATTGTAGGCAGGTAATACATAATTTAATTCTGCCTCGAAAATAAATCTTTCAGTATTAAAAGAAACCGGAAGGCCGATCTCAACATCAATAAGTCCGAAATTTTTTTTGTAGAATGTTTCAGTATAGGGGACCGAAGTTGTAGTAGTTACTGTAGTTGTAGTGGTAGTTGTTGTACCGCTGCTGGTTGACTGCCCTGAACCACCGCCATAACCCGAACCATATCCACCTCCGGAACCATAACCCGGAGAAGTTTTGCCTGTTACTGCAGACGGTGCAGCCGGATTGATATATTCATGAGTAGTAGTAACCACATATTCCCCTGAATATGTCTCAGCAGTGATAAGATTCCCTAAAAGTGCTGATACATAAGGGTTAACAGAAATTGATGTTTTCCCTCCGGAGAAACTTAAAATATTAAAATATCTCGAGTTTTTAAGCTGGAAATATACTTGGGGCTTACCTGTTAAAAAAACTCCGGCCGATAGCTGGGTATAAAGAATTGTCCAGTCAAACCCTGCAGTAAAATCCCCGTAATTGAAACTTGTCATGAAAGTATCGGGCAGGGAACTGTTAACCTGATACCTGCAAACTCCTGATGAAATGTCAAACCATGAATTAAAAACACGACTGTAATTCAAGGAAAAATTATAATACGAAAAAATTGGACTTAAATCCGAAATATGAAAACCTGATGCTGAAATTGACAGCGACTTTGTAATATTGCATGAAAGAAAATAATATTTATAAGGTTTGCTTCCGGAGATTGAGGATCCCAGATAGATCATGTTGCTTCCATAACCTCCACCTGTATACAAAATGCTTCTGGACTTGTCCCCCTCCTTTCCTGTAGTATCGGATATTGAAGTTATTTCATCAGTTTGAGAATATCCAGCAAAAGAAAACAAAATCAGAAAGTTAGTCACTAATATAATACCCCTACTATTATATGGTATTTCAATATTTCCTGTTTTCATGATATAATATCAAATAGTCCAGCAGGATCCAATTATTCCGAATTTAAATATTTAAAAATGAAGATTTGATGAAATGAATTCAGCACCATGTGAACCACCTGCTAAATAAAAAAGCCCTGAATCGATTTGAAATCAGGGCTTTTTTGAATTTTAAAAATTCTGAACTATTTCCGGCCTGTACCTGAACTTCTTGCAGTTTTAACCGCATTCCTCTGAGGAGTTGCACTCCTGGCACCCTTGTTCATCGTAGCGGTCTCTTCCTGCTCTCTGTACTCTTCACGGTTTTGCTCCTTCTGCTGCTTCTTCAGTTCCTTTTGCTGCTTCTTCAATTCTTTCCTCTCCTGGGCTCTTGCCTGCTTCTCACCCTTTGATAACTGTTCCTGATTTCTTACTTCAGACCGTGTCTGAACACCTCCCATCTGCTGGTTACGGGTTTGGGTCATTGTTCCTGCTTGCGTCTGAGTCTGGGTCTTTACAGACTCCTGAGTCTGAACCTGAGTCTGTGTCTTTGTCTGGGCTCTGGTTTGCTGTGTGTTCTGGGCCATAATTGTTCCGCTGATTATAAGAGCCATTACTGTCATGAAAATTCTTGTTTTCATCTTTCTAAAATTTTAAGGTTAATTCCATATCAAATTTAAGTAGCTGAAAATGAAGATATGATGAAAAATTAAAAGATTTTTTACAGGTACCTGATAATTCTAAAATATCCTATAAAAAAGAGTTACAAGTAAGGTAAAACCTTCAGGACTCTGGACATCGCTGCTGCTGGTGTTATAAGCTGGCAATACATATCCGGGTTCAACTTCCAGGGAAAAATTGCCGGCATTAAATGTTACAGGAAGCCCAAAATCTGCTTCAATTACACTGAAATACGTTGTAGTTATAACAGAAGTGCCTGACGAATGCTGACCCGATTGCCTGGAAGGTTTGAAAGGAGCCGATACTCCTATGAAGGTTCCTTCCGATGTAGTAGTTTTTGTTAGCTTCCCAAACATAAGGTTAACATAGGGCTCAAATGAAAAATATGCCTTGCCTTTCATAAATGAAGGAGTTTCGAAATACCTCGAGTTTTTGATATTTAAATAAAAACTGCCCGATTCAGATAACACTCCTCCGGCTGAAATATTTGTATATAGAATCCTCCAATCAAGCCCTAATGAAATATTACCATATACAAAATTGCTGAATAATGTGTCGGTCAGATTCTTGTTTACAAGAAACCCGGATACCCCGCCTGAAACATCAAACCAGGAATTCAAATTATGTGTAAAAGTTCCCGCAACCGATGAAAAAGAAACCAGCGGATCAAATGCCGTCAAATGGCTTGCCGAGGCCGAAAGAAAAACTTTATTTTTATAACCATATATCAGAGTACCCGAATAAAATGGTTTATCCTCCGACAGATTAGTTCCCAGATAAATCATGTTATTACCATATGTCACTCCTCCGTAAAAAGAATGTATGGATTCATTATCGCCAGACTTTTCGTTTTGCTGTGAAATTTCTGGTTCCTGAGATACAGCTGAAACGTAAAATGTCAGTAACAATAGTACTGACAGACAAGACCTTGATGAAATACTATCACCTGCCATATTTAAAAGATTTTAGTTCAACTTTAACAAAACTATTGGTAACCAGATGAAGAAATCATGAAATTTTCTTATATGTTTTATACCTTTGAGGCACCCGGATGATTGTTTAAAACTGTTTATTCAGATAATATGGAAGAACAAATCAAAGAATGGTCGGAAAAAATTGTTCCCTGGTTACTGTCGCACGGAATAAAAATAGTTCTGATTGCTGCAGCAGCATTGATACTCAACCGGATTCTTGCCAGAATAATCGACAGGGCTATTAGAATTGCAGTGGTTCGCGATGAGACTATGACCGTAGAGGCAGAAAGACAGAGAGAAGACACCCTGATTCGTATTTTCACCGGAGCCATGAGCATAGTAATAATAATAATTGCTGTGCTGATGATATTGAAGGAAGCTGGACTGGATATCGGACCCATGCTTGCCGGCGCAGGTATTGTGGGTCTGGCAGTTGGATTCGGAGGTCAGTACCTGATACGCGACATAATTACAGGTCTCTTTATCATCCTTGAAAACCAGTACCGCATTGGTGATGTAATAAATATCAACGACATAAGCGGTGTTGTTGAAGATATAAGCCTCAGAAAAACAACACTGCGCGACATTAACGGCACAGTCCACCACATACCCCATGGGGAAATAAAGATTGTTTCAAACCAGTCGAAAGACTTTGCAAGGGTTAATATCGACATTGGCATTGCTTACAACTCAAATCTTGAAAAAGTAATACGGGTAATTAACCAGACAGGCGAAGAACTTGCAAGAGATCCTTACTTTAAGGAACTGATTATCAATCCGCCCAAATTTCTGAGAGTCAATGAATTTGCCGATTCGGCAATAATCATAAAAATCCTGGGAGACACAAAGCCCCTGAAACAATGGGAAGTGGCAGGAGAACTTCGCAAACGGCTGAAAATAGCTTTCGACAGGGAAGGAATAGAGATCCCCTTCCCGCAAAGGGTGATTCATAATATATCTGAGAAAAAAGAGTAAAAATCCACCTTTCTTTGAATAAATTACGAACGCAATAAAAACCTTTTTCAATCTGACATAAAAACATTTTTTCGCCCTAATATAAAATTGCAGGTATCCGGCTGATTAAAAAAGATTCGTTATGACTGATCTTGCAAAATATTTCGAGCCTTTCAGAAGAAACATTGTGGGCATTGATTCATGCATCGATACTCCTTTCGGTTGTAAAAAGATTGTTTATGCCGACTGGATTGCCAGCGGGCGACTCTATGCACCTATAGAAAAGAAGATTTCTGAAGAGATAGGCTGTCTGGTGGGCAACACACATTCGGAGTCGAGCTCAACGGGTGCTGCAATGACTGCTGCGTATAAACATGCCCATACAGTGTTAAAAAAGCATGTCAATGCCAGTGAGGATGATGTACTGCTTTTTACGGGATCGGGCATGACAGGTGCCATTGCAAAGCTGCAGCGCATACTCGGTCTGAAGGTTCCTGAGCAGGCTCTGTCATTTTGCGGACTGAACAAAACCGAGGCATATAAAAAATGCAGGGACATACCCAATAAGAACCGACCTGTTGTGTTTATAACCCACATAGAGCATCACTCAAACCACACTTCATGGTTTGAAACACTTGCCGACGTGGTGGTGCTCGAACCTGGAGAGGGTCTTACAGTTGATCCCAATAACTTAAGAAAGGAAATAAAAAAATATGCTGAGCGTCCTTTGCTTATTGGCTCATTTTCGGCATGTTCCAATGTAACAGGTTACATTCCGCCTTACTACGAACTGGCCAGGATAATGCATGAGCATAACGGGTATTGTTTCATCGACTTTGCCGCTTCGGCACCGTATGTAAAGATAGATATGCATCCCGCTGATCCGATGGAACAGCTGGATGCCATTTTCTTTTCACCCCATAAGTTTCTGGGTGGTCCGGGTAGTGCAGGCGTGCTGGTGTTCAATAAAAAATTATACAGGAACTATGCGCCCGACATACCCGGGGGTGGTACGGTAAAATGGACAAACAGGTGGGGTGGTTACAGTTATATAACGGACATTGAGGTGAAGGAAGATGGCGGAACACCAGGTTTTCTTCAGGCTATCAGGGCAGCACTGGCTGTTCTTCTGAAAGAAAAAATGGGAGTGGAAATGATCCGCCAAAGGGAAGAAGAACTCATTGAGATGGCATTTGATAAACTGACCCGTATAAAAGGGGTGCATATCCTTGCACCGGAAATTACCCGCCGGCTGGGTGTCTTTTCGTTCTACACCGACGGCATACATCACAATCTCGTTACCAGGCTGCTCAACGACAGGTATGGAATACAGGTAAGGGGTGGTTGCTCCTGTGCCGGCACATACGGCCATTACCTGCTCAATGTTGACTTTAAGCTTTCGAAAGAGATCACCGACAGAATTGAGGCTGGAGATCTCTCGCTCAAGCCCGGATGGGTAAGGGTGTCACTGCATCCTACCATGACGAATGATGAACTTGATTTCATTACCGGTGCTATAGCTGAGGTAATAAAAAATGGTGAAGAATGGGGAAAAGAATATATTTACAACAGGTGCACCAATGAGTTTCATCACAGGGATTTCCCTGAGGATTACAGCAGGCAACTGAATGCGTGGTTTGACGTTGAGTAGGATAATTATCTGATTTGCATAATTTTATTAATTTCCCAGGTGGATTTTCGTTTTAGTTTCATTTTTTTATAATTTTGCAGTCGTTTTACGGCCCGTAGCTCAGCTGGTAGAGCACGTGACTCTTAATCATGGGGTCGAGAGTTCGAGCCTCTCCGGGCCGACGGTGAAAAGGCAGTTACTTTTAAGATGTGGCTGCCTTTTATTATTGCTCCGGCATCCTTTAAGTTGCTGTATACATGCACAGACATTGACTTTATCAGTCGGAGGTATTTATATTAAAAGAAAAATAATTATCACATTTTAAAAAGAAAATTTCATTGATAAACCGGTTACTGGCTTCCCATTGCTATAATATGAGGCGCTAAAATATGGGCTTATATGCAGGTTTAACGAAGTTTTACTTTTGTCACGGAATGCAAGGTTATTCACCCTGGCAACACGGACAGCATCTACAACTGACCAGATATCAACGGTTAACATGCCAGCAAGACCTATCCACATTAGCGCAATGCCTCTTTCTCCAATCAATCCTACACCCAGATCAGAGGCGAAACTGACCACACCTACCATACAAATTACACCAAAGCCAATTTCACCTGCTAAAAATGCGGCCCCTCTGCCAAATTCACCTGATACCATTTGTCCAAGTCCGGGAATCAAAAAAGAAAGGACACCAGCAATTGCTGGATTATAAGGATCATCAACCTGATATGAGTAAGCACGGTAATCATACCTGGTTTTATTGATTCTGTACTGCGCATTTGTTAATGTGCTGAAAAACAGTACACCGGCAATAATAAATAAAAATTTTTTCAAATCAGTTGATTTTTTCAATTATACTTCCAAGTTAATATATATTTCTGAATTTCAAAAGATTTTATAATCGAGAATTCATATTATATATGTGATATGAGTATCAACCACCTGCTATTTTCATTAATAATATTACTTTAGGCAAAAGCAATAAAGTCCCGCACAGCGGGAGAGCACAGAGAAAAAAGCATACGAAGCGAAGTGGAGGGGGCTGTCTGAAAAGATGTTTAGTAAGTAAGTATAATAAAAACATAAAAGCTAAAATATTGTATATCAATAAGTCCCCTCTCAGGGCCTGTCCGACTTTGCAGTTGCAAAGGCGGAGATTCAGGGGTGAAAACCAAAAAGAGGCTTTTTAGACAGCCCCGGCCTGATAGTTGTAATTAGAATCCAATACAAATATCAAGCTGCGTAGCTGTAGCCTGTTGACAGTATAGAAAACCTTAATTTTAGCAATCCCGGACGTCGCAATAACATTAGACCATGTGTCCCTTTGAAGATTTTTGAAGTTTCTATAAATTTGCTTTTCTGAGACATATGATTGTAAAAAACAACGGAAGGTATACAATAACACCCAATTTGGTAAATTATTATGGACATTTTGTATGTACATGTTACCGGCAACTGCAAAACAATACAGCAAACAAGAAACAGACGACTAGAAATTAAACATCAACAAAAGGACGTACTATTTTGACAACTGGACAACATACAAACCATATTTCAACCGGACAACGATTAAGTAGATACTCGTTGCCGACCCTGTGTTTTTTATTTTTTCACCCACATTTTATAAAAACAAATAAGCAAAACGATTCACAAATTCCTTAAAATACCTAATTATGTTATGAGTAAAACCAATAGATCCGCTTTATTGCCAAAGTATGGATTGATGACATGATTAAATAAAGTAACTTTGACTGAAATAAATTTTAGATGATAAAAGAACAACAAATAGAAGATATTTTAATAGCTAAACTCACTGATCTGAAATACAGTTACAGACCAGATATCAGGGACAGAGCTTCCCTGGAGATGAATTTCCGTGAAAAATTTCAGGCTCTTAATAGAGTTACCCTGACTGACAGTGAATTTGCTCGCCTTCGGGACGAAATAATCACTTCTGATGTGTTTGCTGCTTCAAAAAGACTCAGGGAAGTTAACACTTTCATCCGTGAGGACGGAACGCCCTTGTATTACTCGTTAGTAAACATCAAAGATTGGTGTAAAAACGAATTCGAAGTTATCAACCAGTTACGCATCAATACCAGGAACAGTTTTCACCGCTACGATGTGATTTTGTTGATAAATGGAATTCCCATTGTTCAAATTGAACTGAAAGGTTTGGAAGTTAGCCCACGAAAAGCCATGCAGCAAATTGTGGACTACAAAAGCGACCCAGGCAACGGCTATTCCAATTCGCTGCTTTGTTTCATGCAGTTGTTTATTGTGAGCAATCGCACTAACACCTATTACTTTGCCAATAACAATGCTGCTCATTTCAGTTTTAATGCAGACGAACAGTTTTTACCCATTTATCAATTTGCCGATGAAGACAATAAGAAGATTACACATTTAGACGATTTCGCTGAAAAGTTTCTGAGCAAATGCACCCTTGCCCAAATGATCAGCAAATATATGGTACTGGTAGCAAGCGAACAAAAACTGCTCGTCATGCGACCATATCAGATTTATGCGGTTAAGGCTATTGTAAATTGTATAGAGCAAAACCGTGGCAACGGCTACATTTGGCATACCACAGGAAGCGGGAAAACCTTGACTTCTTTTAAGGCATCTACCCTGCTCAAGGATAATCCCGACATTGAAAAATGTTTGTTTGTGGTTGACCGCAAAGACCTTGACCGGCAAACCCGTGAAGAATTCAATAAATTTCAGGAAGGTTGCGTGGAAGAAAACACCAATACCGAAACACTGGTAAGGCGCATGCTATCAGACGACTATGCCAATAAGGTAATAGTATGCACCATTCAAAAATTGGGACTGGCTTTAGACCCGAATAATTACAATAATTACAAGGAACGCCTTAAGCCTCTGAGTAATAAACGGATTGTTTTCATTTTTGACGAGTGCCACCGTTCACAGTTTGGCGAAAATCATAAAGCCATCAAAGAGTTTTTCCCAAATGCACAATTGTTTGGTTTTACCGGAACACCCATTTTTGAAGAAAATGCAACATATAAGCAAATTGACGGAACGGTTGGCTCCTTTGTAACCACCAGAGATGTTTTCCAGAAACAACTTCATGCCTACACCATTACTCATGCGATAGACGATAGAAATGTTTTGCGTTTTCATATTGATTATTTCAAACCGGAGAAAGAGGTAAGTTTTGACAGCCGCGAACACAAAGTGGCCGTTGTAAATACCATCCTGAAAAAGCATGATGCCGCTACGCATCATAGGCGTTTCAATGCTATTCTCGCAACTGCATCAATAAACGATGCCGTTGAATACTATGAACTCTTTAAGGAAATTCAGGAAAAGCGAATCAGGGAAGATGAAAATTTCTCTCCCCTGAATATTGCCTGTGTTTTTTCTCCCCCTGCTGAAGGGAACAAGGACGTGCAACAACTTCAGGAAGATTTGCAACAAGAGAAAGAGGACAATAAAGTTGAACCTGAAAAAAAGAAGAAAGCACTGCAATCCATTATTAATGATTACAACAGGAAATATGGCACAAATCATAGCATACATGAATTTGACCCCTATTACCAGGATGTGCAGCAACGGATTAAATTCCAGATGTTCAGCAATGCCGACTATCCGCACAAAAATAAAATTGACATAACCATTGTGGTGGATATGCTGCTCACCGGCTTCGACAGCAAATACCTCAATACGCTGTATGTAGATAAAAATTTAAAATATCACGGACTGATTCAGGCTTTCAGCCGAACCAACCGCGTGTTGAACGATACCAAGCCATACGGAAATATCCTGGATTTCAGACAACAACAACAGCAGGTAGATGAGGCAATAGCCCTATTTAGCGGAGAAACAGGAGCGCGAGCCAAGGAAATCTGGCTGGTGGAGCCTGCACCGAAAGTGATTGAACAATTCGAAAAGGCAGTTTCGGCAATGAACAAATGGATGCAGGACAACAATCTGGTTGCCGAGCCACAGGAAGTTTACAACATCAAAGGCGATTCTGCCCGGGTGGAGTTTATTAATTATTTTAAGGAAGTGCAACGCCTGAAAACGCAACTTGACCAATATACCGACCTGAACGAAGAACAAAAAGCAAAAATTGAAGAACTGATGCCGGAGGAACAGCTGCGTTCTTTCCGCAGTTCGTATCTGGAAATTGCCAGACAGCTCAAGGAAATTCAGCAAAAGGAAGGCGACAATGCCCCCGAAAATATTCAGCAGCTCGATTTTGAATTTGTGCT
>JAKPDL010000171.1 GCA_029552825.1 Bacteroidota bacterium | reverse complement strand
TTCTTCAGGCGTCATCGCTCCTTTATCCCCTTCTCCTTGCCTTCGAACTGAAATTGTGCCGCTTTGTTCTTCTTTTTCACCCACTATCAGAAGGTAAGGAATCCTCTTTAACTCATTATCCCTTATCTTCTTACCTATCTTTTCGTTCCTTTCATCAATCAGAGTGCAAATATCGGAATTATTTAATAATTCCAAAACTTTTTTTGCATAATCGTTGTATTTTTCACTGATGGGCAGGATGACTGCTTTTTCAGGAGCAAGCCAGAGCGGGAATTTTCCTGAAGTGTTTTCAATGAGAACAGCTACGAATCTTTCCATCGATCCAAAAATGGTGCGGTGGATCATCACCGGCCGGTGCTTCTGATTATCACTGCCCGTATATGTAAGGTCGAACCTTTCAGGCAGGTTGTAATCAACCTGTATGGTTCCAAGCTGCCATTTCCTTCCAATGGCATCTTTTACCATGAAATCGAGTTTGGGTCCGTAAAAGGCTGCCTCGCCAGGCACTACAACGGTTTCAAGGTTCTTTTCTGCTGCAGCTTCAATAATATCCTGTTCAGCTTTTGCCCAGTTCTCTTCAGAACCTATATATTTCTCTTTATCATTGGGATCCCTCAGTGAAATCTGGGCTGTGAACTCATTGAAATTCAGTATTTTGAAAATATACAGTACAAGGTCGATGATACTTTTGAACTCTTCCCTGAGCTGGTCGGGCCTGCAGAAATGATGCGCATCATCCTGTGTAAAACTTCTGACTCTTGTAAGACCGTGCAGCTCGCCACTCTGTTCGTATCTGTACACCGTTCCGAACTCTGCAAGCCTCAGCGGCAGGTCTTTGTACGAGTGAGGTGTGGCATTGTATATTTCACAGTGATGAGGGCAATTCATGGGTTTGAGCATGAATTGTTCACCTTCCTGAGGTGTTGAGATCGGACGGAATGAACTTGCACCATATTTCTCGAAGTGCCCCGAAATTTTATACAGATTTACATTGCCTATATGCGGTGTTGCAACTATTTTATATCCCCTCTTTTTCAGGATTCCTGTAAGGAAACTTATCAAAGTGTTTCTGATTTCAGTTCCTCTCGGCATCCAGAGAGGTAATCCCATCCCGACTCTTTGTGAGAATGTAAAAAGCTCCAGATCTTTTCCTATCTTTCTGTGATCCCTTTTCTTAGCTTCTTCCAGAAAGACAAGGTATTCATCGAGCATCTTCTGCTTCGGGAAGGTGATGCCGTAAATCCGTGTAAGCATCTTGCGTTTTTCATCACCACGCCAGTAAGCACCGGCAATGCTCAGAACCTTTATTGCCCTGATAGGTTCGGTTGACGGCAGATGAGGTCCGCGGCAGAGATCCACAAAGGAGCCCTGTGTATATAACGATATAGTTCCGTCTTCAAGCTCACTGATAAGCTCGAGCTTGTATTCATCTCCTTTCTTTTTGAAGAACTCAAGCGCTTCCTTTTTACTGACTTCTTTTCTTATAATAGGTTGATTCTGAGCAGCAAGCTCTTTCATTCTGTTTTCTATAGCTATCAGATCGTCTTCGGTTATTTCATGCTCCGCGGGGTCGATATCATAATAAAAACCATTTTCAATGGCAGGCCCTATGCCGAATTTTGTACCAGGCCAGAGCTGCTCGATGGCTTCTGCCATAAGGTGCGCCGATGAGTGCCAGAATGCATGCCTGCCTTCCTCATCTTCCCATTTATGAAGCTTTATCTTTGCATCTGACCTGATAGGCCTTGTAAGATCATATAATTCCCCGTTGACCGATACGGAAAGAACTTCTTTTGCAAGCTGCGGACTTATTTGCCTTGCAATTTCCAGACCGGTAATCCCTTCGTTGAATTCCTTAACCGTACCGTCAGGAAAAGTGAGTTTTACCATTACTAGATTTTTAATTTTGAGAGTGCAAAGATAAACATATTTTAAAATCTTTTTTGCCTGTCGTTTCAGGAAAGCTGTCGGTTTCTTTAATTATTTGATGAGTTAAGAAAACAAATCAGGTTACTCAATAATTTTTATATTAGCGGCCATATTCTGAATACACATTATTTATTTTAATACGACAATCATGAGTGAATCAGGAACAGTAAAACGAGATAGTTTTGGAAGCAATATCGGTGCTATAGCAGCGATTGCAGGTTCAGCCATAGGCTTGGGGAACATCTGGAGGTTTCCATATGTTGCAGGAGAAAATGGGGGAGGTGCATTTCTTCTGATATACATTGTTTTTATTCTGCTCATAGGTATTCCGGTGATGACCTCTGAGTTTGTCATTGGCCGTTCGGCACAAAAAAACCCTTACGGTGCATTCAGGCTTCTGGCTCCTGGCAAACCATGGTTCCTGATAGGAGTTATGGGCGTGCTTGCCGCTTTTTTTATCCTTTCGTTTTATACAACCGTCGCTGGCTGGACACTTGAATATTTCTATCAGGCAATAACAGGTAACCTTTCAGGGAAAACAAATAAGGAACTTGCGGTAATGTTTACAGATTTCCTTAATAGCCCTTTCAGACCCTACCTGTGGTTTGTAATTTTTATGGGTTTGACAGCACTTATAATAATTTCGGGTGTAAAAAACGGTATTGAGCGCTATGCAAAAATCCTGATGCCTTTTCTTCTTGTTTTGCTTATAATGCTGTGCCTGCGCGCTCTTACACTTAAAGGTGCAGGTAGTGGTTTGCGATTTCTCTTTCACCCAGACATAAGTAAAATATCTCCCAAAGTGATACTTGAGGCCCTCGGACAGGGATTTTTCTCACTCAGCATAGGCATGGGAACTCTTATTACTTATGGTTCATATATCCGGAAAAAAGATAATCTTGCCTCAACAGCTCTTTATGTGACAGCTTCTGATACAATAATAGCAATACTT
>JAKPDL010000164.1 GCA_029552825.1 Bacteroidota bacterium | reverse complement strand
TGATACCGTGGCAGAGACTATCCCGGTGTTGTATGGTGGTTCTGTTAAACCGGATAATATTGCAGGGTTGTACGCAATGCCTGACATAGACGGTGTGCTGGTTGGTGGTGCAAGCCTTAAAGTACAATCTTTTCTTGACATAATAAATGTGGCGTTGTAACAAGGCATAAATAAAAGCATTTTAAAATTTTATTACTATATAAAGGTGCAGTATGAGCATACTTATTTCAATAGGAACAGTACTGTTTGTTATATTATCAATACTGCTTGTTATCATCATCCTGCTTCAGTCAGATAAAAGCGCGGGGATGGGTATTTTAGGTGGTTCAAGTAATACAGCCTTTGGTTCTTCAACTGCTGATATTATCACCAAAATTACAACCGTCATGGTTGCGCTTTTTATGCTAGGTTCATTGGGGCTTTCAGTTTTAGAATCATACAGAGCCCGCAGCTTAGAAAAAGATCTTTTGAGTGAAGAAAAGTCAGATGGTGTAATTGAGCAGAAGGCTCTAGAAAAACCTCAAGAACAGCCCCAACAACCAAAATAAATTGCGTATGGATATCTTTTGTAGTATAATGCTATAAATTATCTTAAACCACTGGAGGAATCTATGGCAAAAGAAGTGTATGTTGATCAGGCCGAATGTACTGGATGCGAGCTTTGTGTTGATACATTGCCAGAAGTTTTTGAAATGACACCTGATGGTGTGAGCAAAGTTAAAAATCCACAAGGTGCATCAGAGGATAAAATTCAAGAAGTTATAGATAGCTGTCCGGCTGAGTGTATCCACTGGAAAGACTGATACATTACATATATAAATCTTAAACCTACTCGCAAGGCATATTCATGCAATATGCCTTTCTATGTTTATAGAAGTATGGGTTGGGCAATAATTGAAAGCGCAAAGGAGAAAATATTACAATGAGAAGAAATTATTTATTTACATCTGAATCTGTTTCGGAAGGGCATCCTGATAAGGTTGCTGATCAGATTTCTGATGCCATTTTAGATGAACACATAAAAGGTGATCCATACTCACGTGTTGCCTGTGAAACGCTGGTTACCACAAACCGTGTTGTTATTTCAGGTGAGATTACTTCAGCGGTTACTGTTGACTATGAGGCAATAGCGCGTAAAGTTATAGCAGAGATTGGCTACACTAACCCGGAAGTGGGTTTTGATGCATCAAGCTGTATTGTGGAAGTCTTTGTACATCCGCAATCCCCTGATATCTCACAGGGTGTTACTGAAGGGCAGGGTCTTTTTACGGAACAGGGTGCTGGTGATCAGGGTATGATGTTTGGGTATGCGGTTGCAGAAACTGATGAACTGATGCCAATGCCAATTCTGTATGCACACCGTCTTGTGAAAAGATTGGCTGAAATCCGCAAGAAAGGTGAGGTAAATTTTTTGCGCCCCGATGGCAAGTCGCAGGTTACCGTTGAGTATGAAAACGATAAACCAAAACGCATAAGTGCCATTGTCATTTCAACACAGCATGATGGTGCAGTCACGTTACCCACACTAGAAGAAATGGTCCGCGAGCTTGTCATTAAGAAAGTAATCCCTGCTCATCTGTGGGACAGCAATACCAAGATATATGTTAACCCCACTGGCCGTTTTGAGATAGGTGGACCCCATGGTGATACGGGTTTAACGGGAAGAAAAATTATTGTCGATAGTTATGGTGGAATGGGCCGACACGGTGGCGGCGCATTTTCAGGGAAAGATCCATCAAAAGTGGACCGCTCAGCAGCATACATGGGCCGATACATTGCAAAGAACATTGTAGCTGCGGGTCTTGCGTACCGATGTGAACTACAGGTGGCCTATGCCATAGGTGTGGCTGATCCCGTATCGGTGATGGTGGATACATTTGGAACTAATACCATTCCAGAAGAAGAAATTGAAAAAAGAATAAAAGCAGTTTTTAATTTAAAACCAAAATCTATTATTCAAACGCTTGATCTGCTTAAACCAAAATACAAAGCAACAGCAGCATACGGACACTTTGGCCGCAATGAACCCAGTTTTACCTGGGAAGATACAAAGGTGGCAGCACAGCTGCGGTAAAGAAGAATTTAATTTTAAAACTTTGAAGAGTATGAAAAGGAATGCAGGAAGTGCATTCCTTTTTTTTATGGATAAAATTTTTCTAAAAAAAATCCAAAAAAAATACTTGACACTATATATAAAGTATATATAT
>JAKPDL010000163.1 GCA_029552825.1 Bacteroidota bacterium | reverse complement strand
TGATACCGTGGCAGAGACTATCCCGGTGTTGTATGGTGGTTCTGTTAAACCGGATAATATTGCAGGGTTGTACGCAATGCCTGACATAGACGGTGTGCTGGTTGGTGGTGCAAGCCTTAAAGTACAATCTTTTCTTGACATTATACAGGTTGCGTTGTAACAAGGCACAAATAATAGCATTTTTAAAATTTATTGAATATATAAAGGTGCAGTATGAGCATACTTATTTCAATAGGGACAGTATTGTTTGTAATATTATCAATACTGCTCATTATCATCATCCTGCTGCAGTCGGATAAAAGCGCCGGAATGGGTATTTTAGGTGGGTCAAGTAACACAGCATTTGGTTCTTCAACTGCTGATATTATCACCAAAATTACCACTGTTATGGTTGCCCTTTTTATGCTAGGATCGCTTGGGCTTTCAGTTGTAGAGTCATACAGGGCGCGCAGCCTGGAAAAAGACCTTTTGAGTGAAGAAAAGAAAGGTGGTGTTATTGAGCAAAAGGCTTTAGAAAAACCTCAAGAACAGCCCCAGCAGCCAAAATAAATTGCAAATGGATATCCTTTGTAGTATAATGCTATAAATATCTTAAACCAATGGAGGAACCTATGGCAAAAGAAGTGTATGTTGATCAGAGCGAATGTACAGGATGCGAACTTTGTGTTGATACATTGCCAGAAGTTTTTGAAATGACACCTGATGGTGTAAGTAAAGTTAAAAATTCAAAAGGTGCATCAGAGGATAAAATTCAGGAAGTTATTGATAGCTGTCCAGCTGAGTGTATTCACTGGAAAGACTGATAGATCACTATATATATATTAAATTCTAACCATACTTACAAGGCATATTCATGCAATATGCCTTTCAATGTTTATAGAAGTACGGGTTGGGCAATTATTGTAAGCGCAAAGGAGTAAACATAACAATGGGAAGAAATTATTTATTCACATCTGAATCTGTTTCGGAAGGGCATCCTGATAAAGTTGCCGATCAGATTTCTGATGCCATTTTAGATGAACACATAAAAGGTGATCCATACTCACGTGTTGCCTGTGAAACGCTGGTTACCACCAACCGTGTTGTTATTTCAGGCGAGATTACCTCAGCGGTTACTGTTGATTATGAGGCAATAGCACGCAAGGTTATTGCTGAAATTGGCTATACGTCACCTGAAATTGGGTTTGATGCAAAAAATTGTATAGTAGAAGTATTTATACATCCACAATCCCCTGATATTTCGCAGGGTGTTACTGAAGGCCAGGGACTTTTTAAGGAACAGGGTGCTGGTGATCAGGGAATGATGTTTGGGTATGCGGTTGCTGAAACCGATGAATTGATGCCCATGCCCATTTTATATGCACACCGCCTTGTCAAACGGTTATCTGAGATCCGCAAAAAAGGTGAGGTGAACTTCCTGCGCCCCGACGGAAAATCTCAGGTTACTGTAGAATATGAAAATGATAAACCCAAACGCATAAGTGCAATAGTCATTTCAACACAGCATGATGATGCAGTCACGTTGCCCACACTGGAAGAAATGGTCCGTGAGCTTGTGATAAAAAAGGTAATTCCTCCACATTTGTGGGATAGCAATACTACAATATATGTTAACCCAACAGGCCGCTTTGAAGTAGGTGGACCTCATGGGGATACCGGTTTAACGGGAAGGAAGATTATTGTCGATAGTTACGGTGGAATGGGCAGACATGGTGGTGGAGCATTTTCAGGCAAGGATCCATCAAAGGTAGACCGATCTGCAGCATATATGGGACGCTATATTGCCAAGAATATTGTGGCTGCAGGGCTTGCATACCGATGTGAATTGCAGGTGGCCTACGCTATTGGTGTTGCGGATCCAGTATCAGTGATGGTTGATACGTTTGGAACTAATACCATCCCGGAAGAAGAAATTGAAAAACGAATAAAAGCAATATTTAATTTAAAACCAAAATCTATTATTCAAACCCTTGATCTGCTTAAACCAAAGTATAAAGCAACAGCAGCATACGGGCATTTTGGTCGTAATGAATCAGGGTTTACCTGGGAAGACACAAAGGTGGCAGCCCAGTTGCGGTAAAGAAGAATTTAATTTTAAAACTTTGAAGAGTATGAAAAGGAATGCAGGAAGTGCATTCCTTTTTTTTATGGATAAAATTTTTCTAAAAAAAATCCAAAAAAAATACTTGACACTATATATAAAGTATATATAT
>JAKPDL010000175.1 GCA_029552825.1 Bacteroidota bacterium | reverse complement strand
CTATAGCGGCAGGGAACCACCTCTTCCCATTCCGAACAGAGAAGTTAAACCTGCCAGCGCCGATGGTACTGCGTAAAGCGGGAGAGTAGGTCGTCGCCGAACTTTAAAATTAATCCCGACCCTCAGGTCGGGATTTTTTTTGCCCGAAATCCACACATCTGACCAACCCTACTCCCCCTACCCTGCCCTGACTGTCTTGAAATACATTTACAATAACACAAACTTTACTTATACTTTTAAAACATTATTCCCAATTTTATTTAAAATTTCATAATTTTGGACCAGAAACTTTTTAATCAATATATTATGAAATTTGCTGTAGTCCTTTCCGGATGCGGAGTTTACGACGGCTCCGAAATACACGAGGCAGTCATGACCCTCCTGGCAATTGATATAAACAATTGCACTTACGAAATATTTGCTCCCAATATCATGCAATACCATGTTATCAATCATCTCACCGGCGAAGTGATGAACGAGAAACGAAACGCACTTATCGAATCAGCAAGAATTGCAAGAGGCAAAATAAAAGCACTGAGTGAATATAAACCTGAAAATTACGATGGCCTGATCTTCCCGGGAGGCTTCGGGGCAGCAAAAAACCTTTGCTCATATGCTATAGACGGAGCCGACATGAAAGTAGACAGAGTCGTCGAGAAGGCAGTGAAGGAGACTCACGCTGCCGGCAAACCAATAGGAGCACTCTGCATCGCCCCTGTACTTATAACAAAAATCCTTGGTAACGTAGAAGTTACTATAGGAAATGATAACGAAACCGCAGGTGTAATAGAAAAATTGGGAGGGACACACCGCACAGCAGGTAATACAGATGTGGTAATCGACTATAAAAACAAGGTGGTAACAACCCCCTGTTATATGCTGTGCACAAGAATCTCAGAAATAGCTGAAAGCGCTGATAAGCTCGTGAAAGCTATGGTGAAAATTGCAGGAAATAATCAGAAATAACCGTTCTCTATTCCGTAAATAATACTTTCTATTATAGCATCCTCTCCATAGGGATCATACCTTGCCTTCAGATTGGCACCGAAAATGCGTGCCACACCCTGCCAGAAAGCAGCTGTAATGGTACCCCTGTACGTCTTTATAAGATCATAAGATGTATTCTGCGTCTCCCTGTCAATTAGCTTGATCAATATCTTCCCCTGAGTTATGGTCAGTTGCCTCATGTCATCCTCATATTCCCTGAAAATCTGTTTCTCAAACTCCCTTAAAAATTTTTTTCTTTCATTTTCATCCGGCAACTGTGCAAGTATATTATTAACCTCCTCAAGTTTCATCCTTACAATTAATGCATAAGGATAAACACGTCTTACATTATAAATCAGCCTGTCATAAATGCGTGCCTGACGCCTTGATATATTCTTGCTGCTACCGGCAATTGTAACTTCCTTTATCTCCATCTCAGGCAACTCTTCCCCGTCGCGGTAAACCTTCTGCAAAACAATAAAACTATCAGGCAAAGTATCAGTCCTGTGCTTCAACGAATCATTCTGGCCCCATAAAATGACAGGAATCATAATGAATATTAATATGCAGACAAGCCTTTCCACCTGATTCATATTCAACCCTGCAAAATTACCAATAAGACCGGTATAAATAACCAGAAAAACCCGGCTAAAATTGTGCCATAAATAATAAATGATATATCTTCCATGAAAATATGTCCGGAACAAATAAGTATTTTTGTCAAAACCACATACATGAAGCTTAAAGTTGAAGACCTGGAAGATCAGTCGAGATACAGGCATCTGATGACACTCAAGTATACAGACATCGTACCTTTTGTGCTTGAGTTTATCAGGCGGCCAAGCAGTATCATAATTTTTTTCTGGTCGGTATGCTTTATTTCCTTTTGTATTTCCGCTGTGATAAGATTTAATCTCTCAAAAATATACGAATTCAGACAGATTCTCCCCCATACATTGCTCGGCCTGATATTGCTTCCTGTGGTTATAATTCCTGTACACGAATTTCTTCATGTGTTACCATTTATTTTAACAGGTGCCAGAAATATTAGAATAGGAATGGACATGCGTCAATTCATTTTTTACGTAACGGTTCACAGGGAAGTGGTAACGCCAGGAAAATTCAAATTTGTGGCAATAGTGCCTTTTATATCTGTTTCCCTTGCTCTTTTTGTATTGATATATATCTCCCCCCCACTCTGGAAATGGAGTCTATCTCTGTTTCTTTTTATTCACATGACTATGTGTGCAGGTGATTTTGCCATGCTGAACTTTTACCATATAAACAGGCATAAAAGAATACTTTCGTGGGATGATGCAGACCTTAAAGAGGCATATTTTTATGAAGAAATTTAAGTCAAGATAAATCTTTATAATTATTTGTAGATTTATAGCGATTATATAGTTAAAAATTTACTGCTATGAAAAAGATCTTAATATTCTTCCTGCTGATTGCAACAGTTTCTTTGACCGGCTTCAGTCAGCGAAAAATCGTTAATCTTCCAGATTTACCTGGCTACATCACATTAAAATGTGATTTTCACTCCCATACTGTCTTTTCCGACGGTAACGTATGGCCTACGATAAGGATAGGTGAAGCTTTCCGCGATGGGCTCGATGCCATTGCCATCACCGACCATATTGAGTATCAGCCACATAAAGACCAGATACCCACCAATCACAATGCAGCATATGAAATTGTCAGGAACCTGGCAAAAGAATATAACATTATTCTTGTTCATGGTGCTGAAATAACTCGCGATATGCCTCCAGGTCATCTTAATGCCCTGTTCATAACTGATGCCAATGCCCTTGTGAAAGATTCGGTTTATGATGCGATATCAGCAGCCGCAAAACAGGGAGCTTTTATCCAGTGGAACCACCCGGGATGGAGATCGCAGGAACCCGATGGAATACCCAAGCTCTATAATATACACAAACGGCTTTTAGCAAACGGATTAATCCATGGCATCGAGTTTTACAACGATGGCGAGTATTATCCGAACATACTTGAGTGGTGCAGGGAATACAAGCTGGCTGTTATGGCCAACAGCGATGTTCACGGAATAATTAGCGAAAGGTACAGAGAGCCTGAATTTACCAATCGGCCAATGACTCTTGTGTTCGCAAAAGAAAGAACAGAAGAGGCACTAAAGGAAGCTCTCTTTGCCGGACGTACACTTGCCTATTTTAGGGATATGATTGCCGGTAAGGAAGAATTTGCAAGACCTTTCTTCTTTCAATGCATAAATGTCGGCAAAAGATATCATGAAACGGCCAGGAATTATTATTTTGACATTACAAACAATTCAGATATAACATTTTATCTGGAAAATGGACCTAAAGGTGCTCCATCAAGCATAACCCTGAATGCCAGGTCGGTGACAAGGATTGTACTCAGCAAAACGTTCACCGGACCTCTTTCTTACGATGTCAGAAACGTCCTGATAGGAACTGACAAACCATTGAAAATAGAACTAAAATATTAGAATAAGAGTACCATAAAGGCTGCAAAATATTTTATCATCTAATTAAGAAAGAAGAAACGCAAAGTACCGGTTATAAATTACCTGACTTTGCGTTTTTTCTTTTTCAGAATTTCACCTTAACCAGTTTAAGTATATTGTCTTCAGAAGTAATTGGTTTAATCCTGAATGAGTATTCATATTTATCATCCAGCAATCTATATTGTGGATGTATCGGAGCGCCCCACGAGTCATCACCTCCTACTCCCATCTGGGCAAGGTCAACATTCAGATTTACCAGGTCTCTCGGTTTTACATCGATGGTATGCCTGTTAGCTGTTTTTGCATCTTTCCTGTAAGCCGAAAGTTTGCCAGGTGATTCAAAATCGTCGTGTATATTATGAAGTGCTGCAAAACATATTACCGGCATTCCCTGGATAAGTAAACCATTGCCGGCATCATCTGTTAGGGTCAGCCACCGGGTCTCTGTTTTGTATCCGTTTTCCTGAGGTCTTATATAGGGTACATACTGATCGGCTACTGTACTTTCGTAAAGATTGACAAATGCAGAAGTTTTACGGTCAACATAGTTTTCATGAGGTCCCCGGCCAAACCATTTCAAATTTGAAAACGACTCAGGCAGCTGCATCTGCATACCCATTCTCGGGATCTCCGGAATATTTTTCCCGGCCTTCACAAACCGATTATTTACTATTATGTCGCCTGTGCTATAAATTGTATAAACAGAAGAATAATCAGCAATTTTTACTCCTTCGGCAAAGTTGATATCATATCTGAATGCAATAACCACTTTATCCATTTCAGGCTGTGAAATATCTGCCTTTTTAACAACGGCTCCCTCCCCTGCTTTCTTCCAGATGCCAAGCTTCCGGTCCATGTCATATCCGTAATCATTATCTGTTGGCGGTCTCCAGAAATCGGGTTGAGGACCTTTCAGCAAATGCTCCCTGCCTTTATATTTGAGCGATTCCATAATTCCTTTGCCAAGATCAAATGCAACCTCAAGGTTTTCGCCTCTTACGAAAAGCTTTGAATTCTTTTCTTCGGTCTGAAGAACAGATAACGGGTCACGTGGAAGGGTTGCAGTTGCAGGCAAAGACACAGGAAGAGCAATCTGTTCAGCAGCATACACATGTCCTTCGGGAATTATGCCCCATGGTGCTGATCTTGATGCTCTAATATTCAGAAAATATTCAGTAGCCTCTAAAGGCTTTAGCTGTGATACCGGCAGTGAGACGACAGTCTCACGGTGGGGCGGAAGAGTTGGAATCCGGAAACTGCCTGAAAGAACAACGGCTCCGTCGGCAGCTATCTCCCATTCAAAGTTGAATTCCGACAGGTCAGTAAAATCATACTTGTTTTTGATCTTTACCAGTCCTTTTGTAATATCTTCTGGTTCGAATCCAATATATTGATACACTTTTTTAACCTCATGGAGCGAAGGATGAGGCGTTCTGTCGGGCCAAACCAGCCCGTTAATACAGAAATTGCCATCACTTGTGATACCTTCAGGGCCAAAGTCTCCTCCGTAAGCCCAGAATTTTTCACCGCTTTCGCTGGTCTTCACAAGACCCTGATCGACCCAGTCCCAGATAAATCCTCCCTGCAATTTGGGGTATTTCTCGATAACATCCCAGTAATCCTGAAGGTTACCTACACTATTACCCATAGCATGGGCATATTCACACATTATCAATGGCCTGTCGTTCTTTTCATCTTTTGCATAATTTTCAAGGTACTCAATCCGTGCATACATCGGACACCAGATATCTGTATGCCTCTCAGGAGCATTTGTTATTTTTTCAGCCCGCTCGTATTGAACAGGCCTCGTTTTATCTCTTTCCTTTATCCACTTATATGCATTCAGGAAATTATGCCCGTCACCTGCTTCGTTTCCCATCGACCAGATTATTACCGATGGATGATTCTTGTCTCGCTCCACCATCCGTGTAATTCTGTCAATATGAGCTGCATACCACTCCGGCCTGTCAGCCAGTGTAACATCTTTGTTATAACCCATCCCATGCGACTCTATGTCGGCTTCATCAATGAGATAGAGGCCGTACCGGTCACACATTTCATACCACAACTCCTGCTGGGGATAATGAGATGTCCTTACGGCATTTATGTTATAGCTCTTCATCAGCCTTATATCCTTAAGTATTGTTTCCCTGTCAATAACATGACCCTTCACATCATGATGCTCGTGGAGATTAACCCCTTTCAAATAAACAGGTACTCCGTTAATCAGCAGCTGCGAATTTTTTATTTCAACTGTTCTGAAACCAATCTTTGTGCTTACGCTTTCAATGTTGGATCCGTTTTCATCCTTAAGGCTTATTACCAGTGAATAGAGGTTGGGCGTCTCAGCAGACCATTTCTTGATTCCGGGAAAATCATTTTTGAAGGTTACGAAAGATTTCCCTTCAGAAAGAGTGGTTTTTAATGTCTCTTCATAAATTTTACGCTCTCCGTCGAAAAGTGATGCTACAACATTGTATGTTGAGCTTAATTCAGGCCTGCTAGCCAGAACCACATCGAGGTTGAGTTTTCCTGCAGAATAAGTTGAATCAAGACCCGCTATTGCAAAAAAGTCATTTATATAAACAACAGGACGGGCATGCAGGTAAACACTGCGTTGTATGCCGCTAAGCCGCCAGAAATCCTGATCTTCGAGATAGCTTCCGTCACTCCAGCGATAAACCTCAACGGCAAGTGTGTTTCTTCCTTTTTTAATATATGGAGTGATATTGAATTCAACAGGTGTTTTACTGTCTTTACCAAAGCCCACAAACTGTTCATTTACCCAGACATAGAAAAACGAACTCACTGCGCCAAAGTGCAGGAAGATCTCCTTATCCTTCCATGCCGAAGGTATTTTGAAGGTTCTCTTGTAAGAACCCACAGGGTTCATATCATGGGGTATTTTAGGCGGATTGGCTGGGAAAGGATATGGAATATTCGAATAGATTGGAGGATCGTCATATCCCATTACCTGCCAGTTTGAAGGAACTTCGATGTCATCCCAGCCACGGGTATCAAAATCATTCTTAAAAAACCAGTATGGCCTCTCTTCCGGAGTTTTTGAAAGATGGAATTTCCATATCCCGTCAAGGCATAAATAATTGGGGGAATTTTCTTTTATATCTGCCAGTGCTGAAGCTTCATCTGGATAACTAATTAGAGTTGCATGGGGCTTTTCATTATTTAAACCAGTCAGTTCCTGGTTTTCCCAGTCACGAGGTTCTTTTTCGGTGAAGGGAACGCCCTCATAACTATTGTATTTCATACAACCTGAAAACATTATTATTGCGACAGCAAACAACAAATATTTTTTCATTGATATTCTTTTTTGTTAAAAAATTAAATGTCAATATGTTGTAAATATAACAAATTTATCATTTTTACCGGTACATCCGTACAGGATTCCTGTATAAATTTTAATTGGTTGACAAACCGGGTGATGAAACGATTGCTATTTCCCGAATTTCAGTTTTAACGATATGCCGCTGTAATAGATTTTTACATCGAGGCTGGTAATACCGGAAAGCGGCATCTGAACGTAAGGTTCTATTAAAAGACTGCCTCTACCAAAAGGCAGGGAGTATCCGGCCGAAATATTGGCAAGACCGAAATAATCAGTATGGCTGAAAGCTCTTTCGGTTTTCTCGACTTCAACAGTTGAGTAGTTTGAATATGTCATCATTTCCCCTGTAACAGAGTTAGTAACAGTTTTTGTATAGGAGTTCACAAATGTGCCTGTAAATTTCTGACTAAGACATATCAGGGTCGAAGCACCTGCTGACAGGAACAGAGAAGACTTTTCTTTTGCTATAACATTGAATACCATATTAACGGGCAACTCAAGGGCAACAAGCCTGAGACTTGCCTCATAGGAGTCGGTGGTACCTGTTGTTCCGTCGTAGAGTGGAGCGGCATAATTTAGATTTGTTCTGCCTGTTCTGTTCTCGACAGGAGAGGAATGCATAGCTATTGCCACTCCAGGTCTTATGGCAATCCTGCGTGTGAACTGATACTCATAATAAAAGCCTGCCGATACTCCAGGGGTTGTAGCTAATGCATTATCTATAACTGCCATCATACCCGACACTCCGGCAATTACCGACGATTTATTTTTATGAGATTTTTCCTTTGTTTCTTCTTCCGAAACACCTGTTTCCGTATAATTTTTTAATGCTTCAGCCATAAGGACACTATCAGGCTCATTCAATGGTGACTCCGTTCTTGCATCCGGCTTCTGAATTTTACCGGTATCGGGAAGTCCCGCAATAGGCTCATTATCAGTAATATTAAATATCTCATTATGAGCTAATTCAGCAGGCTTCGAAACTATTTCACCATTTATTCCTACAGTTATCACTGAATTAACAGAGACCTGTCTGTCTATAATTTTTTCAGCATAACTTTTATCTCCAGAAGCTGATAATTTTTCAGCAACCTCAGTTCTGGCTTTTACACTTGTTTCAGGCGCTATTGATTCCTTTTGTTTTTTAACTTCTTCACTTCGGATTACGGTTACAGGTGCTTCGTTTTGCCTGTTAATAAATTTGTATGTCAATAAAGTACCGACCGATATTAAAATTGCCAATGAAGCTGCTTTTGCCCATAAAGACATGATGAAAAGAACACCGGGAAATTTCTTCCTGCGACGGGCAACAAATGATTGCCACCCTTTCTCGGCAAGATGGTCAGCATTGTAATTGCTGAACACCTCCTTGACCTTTTCCCTTAATATTTCATCAAACTGCTTCATTGCCATGTCTGACTGAAATATGATTTTTAATGTAAAGTTCCCGTAGCATCTTCTTTGCTCTTGCAAGATTTGCTCTTGAGGTTGAAGCCGATATTCCCAGCATCCCTGCTATTTCATCATGAGAATATCCTTCAATTTCATAGAGATTAAATATTATTCTGTAATGTTCCGGTAGCTGGCTGAACAAAGCAATTATGTCAGCGGCTGAAAGTTCTGAATCAATTTCAGGCTCATGATCTTCTGTTTCAGCTATTTTTTCAATCGATAGTTCAGAAAAGTACCTGGCATTTTTACGGTAATTGTCAATGGCAGTATTTACCAGAATTTTTCCGTACCATGCACTGAAAGGTCTTGTCACATCATATTCACCAAGATTGTCGAGCACCTTCATAAAACTGTCGTTCACTGTTTCCATCGCTTCATTCTCATCGCCAGTATATCTTATGCACACCGACATGGCAAAAGAGAAGTATTTTTTGTAAAGCATCTCCTGTGCTCTGATATCACCGTCAGAGCATTTCCTGATAAGCTCCCTGTCAGAAAGATACTGACCATGTTCTTCTCCTCTACCCATTACTGCCATCCGGATTAGTCTATACAAAATAACTGAATCCGGAAGATTTTATGATATATTCTATGAGATATTTTATTGACTACCTGAAAATAAAACCAATCTGAATTTCAAATCTCCTGAAATCAATAATAATTTCTCTCACACGATTGTCGTATCTGAAATGATGGTCCCCGTAATCCGGGAACCATCATTTAGAACGACAGTCTGTTTCACGGGGTACTGTGCCAGAGCCCACGTGACTGTCATAACCATGGGGAGGATTGCAAAAAATCTTCTCATAAAGAACAGTTTACCGACTTCTGATAAATATGTGGCGGAATAACTCATTTTCCGTTATTTACTATGTTGATTTGACTTATCTTCTTTATATTCTTTGGGTTCGTATAATCGAACTGAAATATTCCATCCTGTCCAACAAGAATAAGTATTCCATTCACAGGAATCACATCATACGTATCTATATCGGGATAATGTGCAATCTGATTTGTGATAATTGCAAGCGGATCTGATCTGTCATAAATTTTTAGTCCTGCCTTACCGTCACAAATGAACAGCAGGTTGCCGTCTATTCCGAGTCCGTGAGGATTAAAAAGTGGATATGACTTTACCAGGTAAGGATTGGTTATTGATGAAATATCAATAACATCGAGCAGATTTTGGCTGCTGGCACACCTTGTACCGGTACGCAATGTCACATACGCATATTTATTATCTGCCACCACCGGGTCACAGGCAGTAATATGGTTGTAAACTGAGATCTGTACGGGTTTAACCGGATTGCTTATGTCGTAAATCAGCATACCCGAGGTGGTACCCACAAAAAGTTTTTCACCCAGTTTGAAAAGTGTTTCCATTGTACGTGGAACTGCAATGCTGTCGACAACGCTCATTTTATCGGGCTTTTTGATATCCACTGTTTTAAGCATCCATGAATGTGCAATAAGGTACAGGTTGTCGTCATTAAGCATGAACCTTGCCATTGAACCTCCGGTTCCTGCACCGCTGCTCCAGTTGCCGCCTGCATCATTAGCATAGGCGGCAAATATAAGATCTCCCCTGTATATCTTCCATCCCCAGTCGGTATTGTTATATACCTCCTCGGTTACAGTTCTGACTTCCCAGCCAACTATAACGCCTTTTGATTTATCAACATCCACAAACGGATACCATCTGTCACCAACAGGAACAACTTCAGGGAAAATGTTTTTCAGGCGGCCAACCTCTTTGGGCTTGCTTATATCAGAGATGTCTATTGCCACAAGGTCGATATAGCTGTCGGCATAAAGGATGTTACCTTTTATTGCCATATCCACATTACCTATGATATCATAAAAAGCCACCTTTTTCGGATGTGCCGGATCAGAATTGTCAATAACATGA
Organism: Bacteroidota bacterium; assembly: GCA_029552825.1. GTDB lineage: Bacteria > Bacteroidota > Bacteroidia > Bacteroidales > VadinHA17 > LD21. The sequence continues at coordinate 6,445 of JAKPDL010000175.1, read as the reverse complement.
ATCCCTTTCTGTAATTCGTTTACAAACAGAAAATTATCTTTAAAGTAAATTTTCCCCGGCTGACTGATTTCTTTTGGCTCGCTTGTTTTGAAGCTGCTCCGGAACTCTGAATAAGACATATATACCGGCACATTCACCGTGTATGTCACTCTTTCAATGGTCTTGTCCATGCAACCCGACAATGAGGTTGCAAGAATCATTAATGTAATTAAGTTCCTAAGTGAAGTTTTCATAATATGTTATTTACATGTTTTCCAGTTTTTTGAATATTTTTCAGATGCTTATTTTTTGTACTAAACTATAAAACACCCACTTTATGCTTTGCTCTCATCCCTCACTCCTCACTCCTCACCCCTCATTACTCCGGATTAACCACCTGGCCTATAAACAACAGGGTATTCGTGGTACGTTCTCTGATTGCAAAGATGAACGACCTGTCTATCACAAACTGTTGTGGCTGGGGCGGCATACTTGTTAACTCCATGCCTATTGTTGTCACTGCAGCTGCTTCGGTTCCCTCTTCATCAACTTCAACAAATGTGTTCTGCTTTACAAAACTTACGAATATTTCAGCATCCGATATTCCTGACAGGTCAGCTACATAGGGGATAAAGGCATCAACCATGCCCATGGCAGCCAGCTGATCGTTCAGGATTTTTTCGTATGAAAATTTGAATTTTGGAAAATATACTATGCACTTTCCGAACTCTTCAATCTCATCCAATTCGGAGGTAAGGCTCTTCCAGAGGTCAGAATCAAATGAACTGTTAAAAGATTTAAGTCCGCCTTCAGGGACAATTACTATCATGGTGAAATTTGTTCTTCCGTAGGGCATTTCTATTGCCCTGAATTTTTCCCTGTACACGACTTTTGCCCCTATTTCACCGTTCATGGTTGGTACATTTACAGCCGGGAGATTGTCGGGATAAAATTGCCGCTCAGTTGTTTTCGATTTATCGAACTTGTAACTCCAGTCGCCTTTGAAATACAGCGCATTCATTATGAACATTACAGTTTCATCAGAAATTTGATCAAGAACTTTCGGGATTTTACCGCTGGTGTTATCGCTTGCCCACTTGTTGATTGTATTGAGAGCAGATGGCGCATTAAAATCAAGTCCTTCGATCTTTGCCTTAAAGTTCTCTTTCATCGAATTGATGAACTGAGCTTTTACGTTGAATCCAAGCCTGTAAAATATGGCATTTGCAAGTGCAAAAGTCACCTTTGGGTCGGCTTTCAGAAGTTGCTCAACCAGACTTTTATATGCCTCATTAATATCCTCTGTTTGCATTCCGGAAGGATATTTAAGCGTACTCCTCAACTGGGTAAAAGTATTTCCAGAGCATCCATTCAGGAGCATTGTAAGAGCCGTTGAAGCGCTCAGTGGCGAAAGCATTAAGTTTCTGTCTTCGGTTTCAGCAACTTTTGTGAACAAATCAACACCAAATTCATTGCCGGAAGAGATAACCTGCGAAGCTGCAGGTGTCAGTTCAATTTTTGCTGGCGTAAGATCCGGCTCACCGGGCTGTTTCTCACAGGAAACCAACAGAAAAAATATGGCTAATAGACCTGCTGCTGTTAATGCCTTTGTTCTCATAATATCTGATTTTTATGTTTTGTTAAGCTTTCCATTATCTATACGAAACAAACCACCGGATTGCTGCAGAAAACGAAAAAAATTTTTTTAAAATGGCTGTCACCCAATTCTGTGACAGCCATTTATTCGGAAAAACGAGCTTGGAATATTAGACTCCGAATTATATGTTCTCCTGCAGTTCGGCAGCGGCCCAAAGATTACTGTGAAGAAGTTCGACAGCTTTGTTAAGGTCTTCTTTAGCCTTTAGACGTTCACCCAGACCTTTAAAGCCGGGGCCTCTGATGGTATATGCTGCTGACAATCTTGAATTTTCTGCTTCGCTCTCACCAAAAATGGCAAAAAAGTCACCGCTCTGGCTGGCAGATTTAAGTTGTCTCTCCCCCTCCTCAACCATTTCCCCAAACTGGGGGAAGGAGCTTATAGTGTGCATTCCATCTCTCTCCTCCCCAGATGCGGAGGCCGGGAGGGGCATTCCGGGTATTCTAAAAATCCCATGGGCTTCGTGGTGTGCCCGCCGGTGACGCTTTCGGGCGCTGGCTGAATGGCAGTATTTTTCCTGCGTGTACATCATAAAGCCTTTTGTGTGTCTCCTTTGCAGCCTCCACGAGCTCTTTATAAGGCCGGTCGGTTACATCCACAAAGCCTATGTTGTAGTTTTCACCGTCGAATCTTCCCAGCACAGGCTGATCGCGCCACTGGAACCAGTAAGCACCAACAAATGCAGCTGTTGCAGCAGCCTGTTCAACATAGTACCTGTATGCAATGCCTCTCTCTTTCTGGTTCATTGCCTGTACAAGTCCCGCTCCCAGACCATTTTCCGGTACTCCTATATGGAACTCGCCGATGAGAACCGGCCTTCCTGTATAACGGTAAACCCTCTCAATCTGGGCAACAGGTTCATATTCATACACATTTATACTGCAAACATCAAAAATACGGCCCGTCTTCAGCAGTCCGGCAGAAGGAGAGCCACCGAATCTTATTCCGAGATTCAGATGGTTGGGATCATATTTTTTTATTGCCGAACAGATAAGCTGTAGATATTTTTCGAATGCTCCCAGAACAAATTCCCTGCGTCTTCCCGGTGTATCTCCGGCAGATAAAAACTCTTTTAACCTCTTCTTTATTTCGTTATCGGGTCCTGCAAGTATCATGTCAACCACTTCGCTTTCCCGGCCATCCCATGCAGGTTCATTGCCAACAAAATATCCAATCAGAAGCGGGTCATTTTTCAAGGGTTCACATTGTTTTCGTGCCGTTTCATCTATCGTGCGGACGAACTCATCAGAATATACATCAGTCATGCCCAGATAGTTGGCTCCTTCTATTCTGGGCCAGCGCATCATCACCGTATATGGTTTCCCTGCTCCTCCACTTGTCATTCCCCACGACTCGAGTCTCCTGGAAATCAGAACATGAGCAGGGTTTGTCTCAACCAGCCGCTGGCTGAAGCCCACCCCGGCACCATTACTGCCCATTGAAAGAAACAGATGTCCGTGCGGATCAACAAACCACCATTTTCCGTCAACCTGCTCAACCCTGAAGAAACCTGTGGCTTTGGTATGCGTATTTACATACCCTCCGTATTCACAATAACCAAAAGAGGCAGCCTGCCCGAACGACTTTGCCTCTTCTACCAGTTCCTTTTCGAGTTGCTCTTTGCTTTTAATCTTTCCCGGCCAGTCGGCATGAGCCCATTGTCCAAACTCGTCAGTAACAGGCATTTTCTCAAGAAATGCCGATCCTTCGTCCTGTTTTGAGAGTCGCACCGAACGTATCTCAAGTGATGCATTCTCAACCGGATAGACCATGGCAAAACCTATTGACTCAACATTCTTCGGAACCGTAAATGGACCCCAAACCGACATCCAGAAAGAATCTGCCTTTCGGTTGTTCGCTGAGGCAAGATCTGTACCCGACTGGTCTTTACCCATAAAAAAACGTATTGGTATTGAAGCCTTCAGCCATATATTCTGCCCGTAAGGATGAAACATCAGACGTGCAGGAGTTTCCCCCGGCTGGTAAAGCCAGATACTGAAGCGCTGCGGTGTAGTGGTTCTCATCTCAATAACCAGATGAGAATAACCAGTCCAGTCGGCAGGAAGAGACGGTCGAATTTCTTTCAGATTTATCCTGTGCTCGCTTGTAATTCCCGTAAAATTAAATTTCCAGGTCTGCTGGGAATTTACATTAACTAAACAAATCGTTGATAAAACGATAACTGCCAGAGTTTTCAAGGGTCTGGTTTCAGCAATATTTTTCATGCGGAAAAATTTTATATGTTACCGATTAAAGATTTTTGTTTCTTTCGTTCTGTCACACCCTCTTCTCTTTGAGCCCGCCCTCCGTCTTTTCTGACCGTTAGCCAACTTTAACGTCCTGAATCTGAAGCGTCAGGGCAGGCAGAGAAAACACTGAATCAATCAATAAATTTATCAAATTGGGCTGATATTTCATCAGCCTTCCGCAGGTCTTCCTGAGTATTTACATTGAAAAATGCTATTCTTGTTTTATCTGAAGGCTCAAGCTTGAAATATTCCGTTCTGATATTTTTCAGCAAGTCTGTAACAGAAAAGCCTGTTGTTTTCTGAAGCATTGTATTAAGTATGGGGAGAATACTCCTGCTGTAAATTCCATGGAGCGGTTCAGGTTTATCTTCAATAAGCGGAACAACGGCTTCGGCATCTTTTTTCAGAAAATATTGTATCTGGCTACGAATAATTTCTTCATCAATAAATGGCATATCGCCTGCGACAATGAAAAGAGCTGAAGTTTCCGAATTGGTTAAAGCCGCATGGATACCTCCCGGTGGTCCGGCATTCCTGAAAATGTCTCCTGTAAATTTAAATTTTGAATAACCGTAAAATTCTTCAGGATTATTTGTAACAATAGTTATATCCTGAAATATATTTTCCGTTACCTGGATAATTCTATCGATAATTTTTTCACCTCCTGTTAAAGCTAATGCTTTTGTTTTTCTGCCGAAGCGGAGGTTTTTTCCGCCGGCGAGTATAGCACAGGATATTCCGGTGACCTTCATTAATATGATTTCAGAAGAGGCCTTTTATCCGCCAGTTTTCGTCAATGTCTATTTTCTCTGCAGCAGGCTGGGCTGGCAGACCTGGCATGCGCATAATCGTTCCGGCTATTGGTACGATAAAACCTGCCCCGGATGAGAGTTCAATATCCCTGATTTTGACTGTAAAACCTTCGGGTCTGCCTCTTTTGGTGGGGTCATCAGAAAGGGAACGCTGGGTTTTGGCTATGCATACAGCAAGGTGATTAAGCCCAAGTGCTTCTATCCTGTCGAGTCTTTCCTTAGCAGCAACCGAATACTCAACGTGGTCGGCACCGTACATCCTTTTGCAAATTGTTTCAATCTTCCTTTCAAATGGCCATTCCAGCTCATAAAGTGGTGTAAAACATTCAGGGCACTCCCTGACAGCTTCAACAACTTTACGTGCCAGTTCTGTTGCACCTTCACCGCCTTTCTCCCATGCCTCATTGACTACAGCTTCTATCTTCCTTTCCCTGCAGTGGCTGATAACCATATTCAGTTCAGCTTCAGTATCGGTGGCGAATCTGTTAATTGCCACTACGGGTCTGAATCCGTATAATCTGATGTTTTCAATATGTTTATCGAGGTTTGGCAGGCCATTTTCCAGCGCCTGAAGATTTTCTCCGGAAAGTTCTGCAAGTTTTGCACCTCCGTGATATTTAAGCGCTCTTACTGTTGCAACAATTACCACTGCGTTAGTTTTAAGGTTCCCGAAACGAGATTTTATGTTGAAAAATTTCTCGGCGCCGAGTTCACTGGCAAAACCTGCTTCGGTTACTACAAACTCGCTGAGGGAGAGGGCAGTTTTTGTAGCGACAAGGCTGTTTGTTCCCTGTGCAATATTTGCAAACGGCCCACCGTGAATTATTGCAGGGGTGCCTTCGAGGGTCTGGACCAGGTTGGGCTTAAAAGCATCCCTCAGAAGTACTGCCATTGCTCCCTGAGCCTTGAGGTCACGGGCAAAGACAGGTTTGTCATCATAGGTAAATCCGATAAAAATATTTCCAAGGCGCGTTTTAAGGTCGCTCAGGTCGCGTGCAAGACATAGTATAGCCATCACTTCCGATGCTGCGGTAATTTCAAAACCCGATTCCCTCGGCACCCCTTCTTTTGGACCTCCAAGACCTATTATTATATCCCTCAGAGCCCTGTCGTTCATATCCATAACCCTTTTCCAGGCTATAGTGCGGGGATCAATATTAAGATTACCGCTACCGGGCTTAAGCTGTATATTGTTGTCTATCAATGCCGATAACAGATTGTGCGCTTTCTCCACTGCAGCCATGTCTCCGGTAAAGTGGAGGTTTATATCTTCCATTGGTATAACCTGAGAGTATCCACCTCCGGCAGCACCTCCTTTAATACCAAAAACAGGTCCCAATGATGGTTCCCTCAGAACTACCGTGGTCTTTTTTCCTATACGGTTAAGCCCCTGTGCAAGACCTATGGAAGTTGTCGTTTTACCTTCACCGGCAGGTGTAGGCGTTATGGCTGTAACAAGTACCAGATTTGCTTTTGATGCCTTCTCCTCATCAATGTAACTCAACGGTATCTTTGCCTTGTATTTGCCGTAAAGTTCAAGATCACTCTTTGAGATACCGAGCTGCTCTGCGATTTCTAAAATATGCCTTATCGGGGCTTCCTGTGCTATTTCGATATCTGATTTCATTTGATTATAAATAATAGTGTTCTTCTTTGTTATCCATTATATTCCCTTTGCGGTTAAATTACTTATAACCATCAGGTATAATAATTGTGGCACTAAGGTATATAAAGGAAATCAAAAAAAT
>JAKPDL010000146.1 GCA_029552825.1 Bacteroidota bacterium | reverse complement strand
TGGATGATAGACATAAGGAAAGACAGGTAAAAAAAGGAAAGTTTACTTTCATTGATCTTTTTGCAGGTATTGGTGGCATGCGGTTGGCTTTTGAAGCCTGTGGCGGACAATGTGTATTCACCAGTGAGTGGGACAGGTATTGTCAAAAGACGTATTTTGATAACTTTGGAGTAATGCCTCACGGTGACATTACTAAAATTTATGAAAAGGACATTCCGAATCATGACATTCTTGTAGCAGGCTTTCCCTGCCAGCCTTTTTCTATTGCAGGTGTATCCAAAAAAAACAGTCTTGGAAGAAAAACCGGGTTCTTAGATAAAACACAGGGTACTTTGTTTTTTGATGTAGTGCGTATTCTCAATGAAAAGCGTCCGCGTGCTTTTTTGCTTGAAAATGTAAAGAATCTCAGGAGCCATGATAAAGGTAATACCTGGAAGGTTATTATGGAGTCTCTTGATGAACTGGATTATGAGGTTTTTTCGGATGTGCTGGACGGTCAATTATACGTCCCTCAGCATAGAGAAAGAGTTTTTATCGTAGGATTTGATCGTAAACGCTATGGAGGAAATATTACCTTCAACTTTAATTTGACACCTCCAAATCATAAACCAGTTCTAAAAGATATTCTGGAAAAAGATGTAGATGCAAAATATACTTTATCTGATCGCCTGTGGCAGTATTTACAGGACTATGCTGTAAGGCATCGGGCTAAAGGAAACGGATTTGGATACGGACTGGCCGACTTAAATGGTATTACACGCACTCTCAGTGCCCGATATTACAAAGACGGCTCTGAAATTTTGATTCCTCAGGAAGGCAAAAATCCCAGAAGATTAACACCACGCGAATGTGCGCGCCTCCAGGGATTTGATGACAGTTTTATTATTCCGGTTTCCGACACACAGGCATACAAACAGTTTGGGAACTCTGTTGTTGTTCCATTGGTAACCGCTGTTGCAGAATTAATCGTAAGCAAAATGGAATCCATGAAGGAAATTGAGGTCAGGAGGGAGAGTGTTGGATAGTATATCAATCGCAGAAAGAGCTATTCAGGCTGTAAGCCGCGGAAAGCTTTCTTATTGTAAATTTTTATCAGCTAATGATACTGGAGATACCGGCGCGCATCAGGCAGGAATCTATATAGCAAAAAATGCGGTATCCATATTGTTTGATACACCAGGCCAGCGTGGTGAAAATAAAGACAGGTATGTAAAAATTCGCTGGCAGGATGATTTTGAGACCGAAAGCCGATTTATTTATTATGGCACCGGAACACGTAATGAATATCGAATTACCCGGTTTGGAAAAGGCTTTCCATTTCTAAGAACCGAGCATACCGGGGATCTTTTTGTCTTTGTTCAAATGGATAATGATGATTATCTGGCATATATTCTTCAAACCGAGGATGAAATCAATGAATTTCTAAATGCGTTTGGCATGAGTCCGACCGACACTGGTAAAATAATACAAAAAGAAGAGATTCCTTCCGAAACGCAGGTTGACATTGCTATTATGGAGTTTATTCGTACTTTGGAAGTTGATTTTCCTGCTTCTGCCGAAATGTCTGCAATGGCTCGAAAAATTTACCATCAGGTATTTGATCATGAAGAAAATATTACTCTGGATCCTGACAAGGAAATTGTTTCCTGGACAGAAATGGAATACAATCTGTTTCGTAAATTGGAATTTGACCGTTACGGAGACATAATTGCAAGGGGTTTTACTACCGTAGATCAATTTATTGAAGTAGCCAATATGGTATTAAACCGTCGAAAAAGCCGTGCAGGTAAATCGCTTGAACATCATTTGTCTGCAATTTTTGACGGAAACAGACTGCCTTATGAATCGCAGCCCCGAACAGAAGGTAATAAGCGACCCGACTTTATATTCCCAGGTGGAGACTCATATCATGATACTGCCTGGCCGTCTGACAAACTTGTATTTCTTGGGGCCAAAACAACCTGCAAGGATCGATGGCGACAGATCATAAACGAGGCAAACAGAATTGAAGTCAAACATCTATTTACATTGCAACAGGGTATTTCTGCTCAGCAGCTTGATGAAATGTCAGCTGAAAAGGTTATTCTTGTGGTTCCGAGAGTGTATCTGGATTCCTATCCAAAAGAGAAACGAGACAGTATCTGGACATTAAAAAAGTTTATAAGCTTTGTCAAAGAGAAGACAGGTGGTTAAAAGTGGATATTAAATCCCCGGAAGAACGCAGCAAAAATATGTCAAGGATTAAAAATGAGCGAACAAAGCCTGAGATGTTTATACGAACGATGCTTTACAGGCATGGCCTTCGATTCCGTGTTAACTACTCTGAACTCCCGGGAAAGCCTGATTTGTATTTCATCAGACAAAAGGCAGCAGTATTCATTCACGGCTGTTACTGGCATCGCCACCCCGGATGTAAATATGCTTATACTCCCAAATCCAATCAGGAATTCTGGATTCCCAAGCTTGAGGGTAATCGAAAGCGTGATGAGAAGGTAATAAAGCAGCTTAATGAACAGGGTATCCGAGTCTTAATTATTTGGGAATGCACTGTCAGGGCAATGTTGAAGAATGAAAAATTACGGGAAAATGTTCTATGTGAAATACTGAATTTTTTAAATGAAAGAAACGATGTGATAATGAACATATAAAAAAGGAAATTATAGGGAGTTGTTAACAGTTGGTTTGAAAGTGAAATATTATGCTGGATTATTTATAGGTGTCAATGGCCATTTGAGAATCCTCATTTTTGGCCACGAAAACTCCCCATGTGAGCTGAAATAAAAGAAGAGCTGAGTTACTTCAGTCTCCGTATCTATGAAGTCTCGATTCCTCTCACCTCCCTCGCCGGCTGAGCCG
>JAKPDL010000134.1 GCA_029552825.1 Bacteroidota bacterium | reverse complement strand
GAAGCTGCCACATGGCTCGATGAACACTTCTCATCCACACTTCTGGATATAAAAAAAGCAGTTGATAAGTTTTTTGTTGCAGGCGTAAACCATATCGTTTACCATGGTACCTGCTTCTCCCCGCCAGATGAACCCTGGCCGGGTTTCCATTTTTATGCAGCCGTTGAACTGAAGCCATCAAATCCGATCTGGACCGATTTTCATGCACTTAATGAATATGTGACAAAAGTTCAGTCGTTTATGCAAAGCGGCAGACCCGATAACGACCTTCTTCTCTATTTTCCTGCATCTGATACTTATGCATCATATAATAAAATGATGCTTGAGCATTTTGACGGCACAGGACAAAGATTCCGCGATACATGGTTCAGAAAAGCTGCCGAAAAAATGACAAGCAGAGGATATGCATACGACTTCATCTCCGACCAGCAGCTGATGAAATGCACAACAGCAGGAAAAGAGATACTCACCGAAGGGAATAACCTGTATAAAGCAGTGATTGTACCTCAGTGCAAATATATCCCGGTGGAAACATTCAATAAACTGTGCAACCTTGCAGAAGAAGGAGCAGTGGTAATCTTTTATGGCAATCTGCCTGAAGATGTTTCAGGATTTGCAGGGCTTGAAGTTAACCGCGATATATTCAATTATCTGAAAGAACAGCTTAAATTCTCTGAAGCGAACCGTGAAGGAGTCAGATTTGCTGTTTCAGGTACTGGTAAATTGTTTCAGGGGGATTCACTCGAAAACCTTCTGGTGAGCGCCGGAATAAGAAGAGAATCAGTCACCGATCAGGGCCTGCAGTTTTTCAGGCGCAAAAACAGTGAAGGAACTATCTACTTCATCAATAATCCTTCTGATAAATATTTTGAAGGAAACATCACACTTGAAACTCCTGCAAAATCTGCCGGTATATTCAATCCTATGACAGGTGAAAAAGGGAAAGTCAAAGTAACCGGGTCAAAAGACGGGAAAATAAAATTATATCTTCAGCTTAAGCCTTTTGAATCGTTAATAATAAAGGCCTTCAAAACTGCAGTGCAGGGCCCTGATTACCTGTTTTATGAAAAGTCAGGGGATCCGGTTGTTATTAACGGTAAGTGGAATCTGAGATTTATTGAAGGAGGTCCCGTGCTTCCGGCTTCTGTTTCCTTAAATGAGCCGGTGCTATGGACTGCTTTAGAGGGTGAAGAATATAAAGATTTTTCAGGCTCAGCAGTTTATAGCACAACTTTCACTGCACTTGCCTTTAAATCAAAATTTCTGCAGCTTAATCTGGAAAAAGTATTCGAGAGTGCAGCAATAATGCTTAATGGAGAATATATTGGCACTCTGCTTGGGTCTGATTTCAGCGTGGTGATTCCTGCTGAAAAATTAAGAAATACCAACAATCTTGAGATTAGAGTCACAAACCTTGCTGCCAACAGGATCGCTTATATGGACAGGAAAGGAATTGAATGGAAAAAGTTCTATAATACAAACTTCCCTTCAAGGCTACCGCAAAACAGGAAAGAGGGGCTTTTTGATGCATCTGCATGGCAACCCCGCCCCTCAGGATTACAGGGAGAGGTTTGTTTAATACCCTTAAAGCCAGTCACAAATAGCAGATGAGTTAATTATTAAAGTTTTTTAACAGAATCAATCCTGTAATTTTCATAAAATTGCAGGAATTTTTTATTGAATTTGTTTGTCTAAAAAGCAAAATAATTTAAATGAAAAGAAGCCGTAAAACTTTGTTTTTTATATTTATTGCACTGTTTGCTTTTTTTAACTTTTTGAAAGCTCAGGACGATGAAATTTTAATAAAGAAGATTAATTCTGCTGTCACTTTTGATGGTCGTGTTGATGATAGTGAGTGGAATTATCTTACGCAATTGCAACTGGTTATGCACAGGCCCAATTTTGGCAATGAACCTTCGGAGCAGAGTGAAGTATACATTGGTTATGATGAGCGTTACCTGTGGATTGGAGCAAGGCTATTTATGAAGGATCCTTCTAAAATTTTCTGTACTTCGAAACGAAGGGATGAGATGCTTTACGGAATGGATGCATTCGGGGTTCTTTTAGATACTTACAGGGATAATGAAAACGCCTTAGCCTTTTTTACTGCGCCGTCGGGTCTAAGAACCGATTTTACTATTTCCAATGATGCTGCAGGGA
>JAKPDL010000101.1 GCA_029552825.1 Bacteroidota bacterium | reverse complement strand
AGAAGCTCCCCTGCAGTGATTTCATTATGTATGGCAAAAGCGGCTCCGGCCCATAATATTACAAGCGAAAAAACCTGCGACACTGTGCCTGAAGTACCTGAAGAAAAGATACTGTTCAGACCCGACCTGTATATCGTATTAAGAAAATCAACAAAGCGTGTTTCCGTTCTGATGTTTGAAAAGTCCTCAAGAGTGAGCCTCTTTACTGTTCCTGCAGCATTGAGTGACTCTACAAGATGTGCCTCAAGATCCGCTGCCTTCTCCATTACTTTCCTCTGAACCTTTTTATTGAGCGTGTTCGAAACAATATAAATACCAGTGTATAATGGAATGATAATAAACATTATAAGAGCAAGTTTCCAGAAAAATGTAAACATTATGATAAAAGAAACGACCAGAATCAGAATATTCAGCAATAGACCAACAGCAACCTCGTTAATAAAAAGTCGTATCTTGACTGCATCCCCTATTCTTGATATTATCTCTCCTGTTCTCATATTATCAAAAAATGACTGCGGAAGTTTCAACAGATGCTGATAATATCCGAGAATCAATTTGGCATCAATCCGCTGCCCTGTTTTAAGAATAAATACCGACTGAAAAAAACTCAGCAGTACCCTCAGCAAAATCACCAGAACCATGGCTACTCCCAGGAGGTTGAGTAAATTGAGGTTTCCGCCCGGTAGAACATGGTCCACAAGTTTTCCGAGATATAACGACATGCCTATACCAAGGACAGAAAAAGCAAGTGAGCCGATAAGAGTTTGAATGAAGACCCCTGTCTCGGGCTTCAGCAATTCGAAAAACCGTTTCTGAAAACTTATCTTTTCATTGCCGGGTCTGAATTTCTCACCCGGTACCATTATTACAAGCACCCCTGTCCATTGCTCCCTGAACTCTTCGTACGTTAGACGATGAATTTCACCATCAGAAGGGTCCATTATTTCCACCCATTTCTGCGAAACCTTCATCAAAACAACATAATGATGCAAAACTTTTCTGACAATAAAATGGGCAATGGCAGGTTTGGGTATTTTACCAAGGCAATCTATTTCTCCCTTAACACCCTTTGCAATAAATCCCATCTTTCCTGCAGCCTCGACAAGCCCAAGAACATTAGTTCCCTTTCGGTCGGTACCGGCAAGCTGTCTGATACGTGCAACGGGAATATCGAACCGGTAATAGGCTGCAACAGAAGCCAGACAGGCAGCTCCGCAGTCTGTTATATCCCTCTGTTTTATTTTACACCTCATTAGATTTGTTTTCCGGGTTATTCATGTAAGGATTAAGCCATTTATGAATTCTGTCGAACAACAGGTTGAAAAGACTCCTGCGGGTAACTATTATCCTGGCATTGATACTCATTCCTTTCTTCATAATTGCCGTATATCCGTTTTTCAGAGAAAGAGTATGATTCTTTAATCTGCACCTTACCCTGAAAAACGCACCAGTATTTCCTTCTATAAAAAGATCGTCCGATACATCAATTATTTCCCCTTCTATCATACCCCATTCATTATAACGAAAAGCATCAACCTGGATCCTTACATGTTGCCCTTCCCTTATAAAACCTATATCGGCAGGCTTTACCAGAACATTTGCCAGCAACTCCCCCTCAGGTGATATTTCAAGAATTTTCTGATTTGCAGCTATTGTACTCCCTTCCTGAATGTCGGAACTTATAACTATTTCTCCTGCAACTGGTGTGGTGACCACTCTATTACTAAGTTCTTCGTTATAATGGCAGTATTCTGCCACCATTCTTACAGAATCATTTCTCCTCTGATTAAGATCATATTGCCAGCCCGTAACAGCAGATGAGACAATTCGTCGGAGATTTTCACTTTCAACGCTGAGCTGATAACGGCTGTTTTCATATTCTGCCTGGGGGATCAATGACTGGGAATAAAGGAAGCTGTTGCGGTCAAATTCACTTTGGGCCTTCTGCACCTTCTGAAGCTGAACAGAATACTGCCTGTACAGGTCATCAAACTCCGAAGCATATCTTGATGATTGCAAGGAAATTTCACGCTTCTG
>JAKPDL010000059.1 GCA_029552825.1 Bacteroidota bacterium | reverse complement strand
CGGGAGGCTAGAGCGTCCCGACCTCAGGTCGGGAAGGCCAGGGGTTAATTAATATTGTTCTCTTTTTCGGGGATATAGCTCATCCCGATGACTATCGGGAGGCTAGAGCGTCCCGACCACAGGTCGGGAAGGTCAGGGGTTCCTGTAAGGTTCTTTTAAAATGGGGATATAGCTCATCCCGATAACTATCGGGAGGCTAGAGCGTCCCGACCACAGGTCGGGAAGGTCAGGGGTTCTTGTAAGGTTCTTTTAAAATGGGGATATAGCTCAGATGGCTAGAGCGTGTGACTGGCAGTCACAAGGTCAGGGGTTCGATTCCCCTTATCTCCACATTAAATTTCAGGCAGTTATGAAACTTTAAAGTAACTGCCTTTTGTTTTTGAATACACAATTGAATACACATTTTGTTCTGATAACCTCCGATTGTTATCAGTACAGTTCAAAAACACTTTTTAGAGTCAGCGATGCATGATCACCCATAATTATATTAATAATCAATTAATTCTAACAAGTAATCTTTTACCTGTCAAAAAAATATTTATCCTCAGTTTATTAAAACGCTTTCTATTACTCAATTGTGTTTCAGTTTTTTGCCAGATTTTATTTGGCGTGGAAGTCTTAATAGTTCTCTATACGGATTATTCAATAATTATTTCATAAATAATGTACTGTTCAGATTCTTTATTAATAAATGACAAAAAGTCTGAAATAATTTCTCGCATCTTTTTTTACTTTATTTTGAAAGGATCACTTTAAAATTAAAACCTACCTGAAAAATGATTCGAAAAAATGCTTCTTTATATTGGAAATGCATGATGATGCGAATGTTTTAATCACAATAAATTTTAATGGTTTGACCCCCTAAAAAACTAGACTAAAAGTACAAAATTAAAATTGTACTTTTATGTTGATGGTAAAACAAATTCACAAACGGACGGCCCAAGAGAAAGAGCGGATCATATTAGACATCCAGAGTCTTGGGGTTATTGCAGGCTGCCGCAAATGGGGCATATCTAAAACCTTGTATTATTATTGGGTGAACAAGTATCAAGCATCTGGGATAGAGGGATTAGAGGATAGGCGCGGTAAAAACATGGATGCTCATATCAAGAGGCTTGAAAAGGAGAACCGCATATTAAAAGAGCTTCTTGCTGAGAAGGAACTTGAGTCTAAGCTTAAAGACGAGCTTCTAAAAAAAAAGTTTGGTCTGCCAGGGAAAAAAGAGAAGTAATCTGCAGGTATGTGGCAAAAGGGATCAGAGTAGCTGATGTAACAAGGATAGCCGGCATGAAGAAGAGCACTTATTATTACAAGCCCAATGGAAGGAGTAAGGGGAAGCGACCTTCCACTCATACTCTGTACCTGGGCAATCCAGTGTCCAATCGGGTTGTAGTCGATGAAATTATGAAACTTATAGATCCTGAATATCATGATTATGGGTATCAGATATTGACAGATTTATTAAGGCAGAAGGGATATAAGATTAATTACAAAAAAGTATACAGGTTAATGGACGAGAATAATCTTTTGCATCCCCCGACGAAGAAATCAACCTCTCTGAATAAGACATTTATTAGATACTCTGTTCCGCCTTTGGAAGGCCCCTTCAGAACAATAGAGGCCGATATTAAATATGTATATATACACGAAGAAAACAGGAATGCTTTCCTGGTAACTTTTTTATGCACTTTTTGCAGATATGCTCCTGTATGGGATTTGCAGTATAAAATGAAAAGTAAAGATATCGCCGAATTGGTTTATGATCTTTTAAATGACCCTGATGTTAAAAGATACAGGGAGGAACAAAAAATAAAAATTATGATCCGAACGGATAATGGCCCCCAGATTATTGCTAAAACTCTTGCTGGAATACTGGAGTCTCTTGGCGTAGCTCATGAGTTTATCCAGCCAGGAACTCCACAGCAGAATGCTCATATAGAGTCCTTCCACAGTACTGTTACAAGATTAGTTTGTAAAAGAAACATCTTACAGGACCTCGAGCATGCCAGAGAAATTTTTAAAGGTTTTTTTCAAGCTTATAATGAAACAAGGGTAATGAGAAGCCTTTTGTGTCATACGCCAAAAGAATTTTTAAAACTCTGGGAATCAGGCACTGTCGGAATAAAGAAAAACAAGAGGAACAGGGAAATATTTTTCTTCAGAGAGAAGCCACATCCTGAAACCGGAATTGGCTCCTCACCTGAAGACTTGTATCAGGTAAACAAAAATAATATATTTGAATCATCAGTTCTAAAACCTTTGGAAATTAGTCCAGTTTAAAGGGGGTTAATACAAAAACATTCTCATTGGTATTGAAACCTTCACCTTTTAACATATTACTAAAATTCTCAGAGGTAAGGGTAGTAAATACAGCACCAGCAGCGGCTCCCCATAACATTCCTTTTCCTATATCATTACCCCAAAGTGCAGCATCAAGCCCCCCGGTAATGGCTCCTTCGGCAGTACCCAACAAGAGGTTAGCTGCAAATGGCATACCAGCACCACCAATCATAGAAAGTCCACCTACAACACCACCAACTAATGCGCCTCTTGCAGTGCCTTTTCAAAAACCGACATCAGGATCTTGTGCGCCTCGTATTCCACCGGTAACGGCTCCAAAATCGGCTCCAATTGTTATGGGTAAAGCCCATAGTTGACCTGTTAAAACAGCTAAGGCGGTAAAAATAAATTCTCCCGAAGGATCAGTATAAATCAGAGGGTTGTTCAGGCAATACCCATACCTTTTAAAATTCTGCGTGAAATCAGGGGTCTGAACATAGTTGTCGGGGCTCAGAAACTGGCCTGGCAATGGATCGTAAACCCGTCCATTCATATTTATAAAGTTGCCATTTTGCTGAACAACCATCTTTGTTCTCTGATTATCTGAATTATAAGTGAACGTAGCCAGATAATCATTTTCTGATATTGTACTTACACTCTCAAACGAGGTGTAACTTATCTCCTGGGCATATTCAGGGATAACAAGTCCCACACCCGCTGTGTCTATCCCGCTCACGGCATACGGCTTGCCGGGATAATCGTACAGAAGCGTCCCAACATCGCTCTTCCAGGTTATTCCTCCCCTGTTGCTGTCGTATGCCATATCGAGTGTCATAACAGGTGTTTCAGGATTATTTCGTTTTTTTCAATTCAATATATATTTTCACAGGTGAAGACCATAATGAAAGAACAGGTGGACTTTTATCCAATCTTCGTCTTTTCTTATTTAGAGGCTTATTATAAAAATGATAAAAAGCAAGCACAATGTTATCTCCTTCGTAGAAAAAATTACTATCAGCTATGATACCATAAGTTTTTGTAATTACTTCTTCGGGTTTTAAATTTATATATTCAACATTAGAACATACATTATTGAGCCTATAAATAATTCTTTGAGGGGTATCGTATGAAATAAATTTATCAGGATGATAATGGGTTATGCCAATAATTGCATTTGGGAAAAAGATTATATCAGCTTTTGTCTTATTTTCATAAGACAGGATTATTATCAAAGAATCTCCAATACAAACCGTATCTTTTGAAGAATTAACACTTAGATCTATTTCTGATTCAATAGAAAACCTCTGGCCTTTACTGCTAAAGATTGAAATAGAAAACAATAAAATAATAATAAAATTTTTCACCATTTTCGAGGTATTCTGTAAATAAAATGCCACCATGGCTTATTGAATTGATATCTAAGTATAATGTTTGGGTTTATTCCTGCTGAAGTACCATATGCATTTATACGCCAACCTAAACCCTCTTTATCAATGTTTAAGTAAAGGCCTTGCCTTCTGTAATTGTATACATAAGTTGAATATTCTTCATAAGCTTTCATTTCCATGGTAAGTTTAAAACCTTTGTATTTTCCAGACAGAATGTTGCACCGGTGTTTTAATTCATGTTCAGCAATAATATATAAATTATCAAAGTTACCACTAAAAGCTTTCTCATTGTATAATATATTACCAGTTTTAAAATCTGTTTCTGCGGGATCGGCAGTTTTTTTATTCAAAGGATCATAAGTACCCTCAAACCCAAAATAATCCAGTGCTCCCTGATAATCACCTGCATCAACAAAATATTTTAACATCTTATCATTACTAATAAACTTTCCTTTTCTTATAAAATTTGTGGTCTGTTCGGGGTAAATCATCATTGAAAAATCTGGATTAAAAATCCACTTTTTATTTTCAAAATTCCAGGCTGATATATTACCACTCCAGCTATCATGGCTAATATTATAGTTAACGCTGATAGTAAGGAAATTTGTGCTAACCGGAAAGCCTGAGAATATTGAAGCACCTGCTGTGTAACCTGCACTAAAACCGCTTTGTGATGAAACTGATGTATATACTGTATTGAAAGCCAGGGTTGCACCGGCATATCCATATAAATCATTTGATTTAAAATTATAGCCCCCTCCAATTTGATAACTAATTGCACCTGGTATACCGAAAACCACTGAAATGCCAATACTCAATCCACCTTTTTTACTCCAACCAATATGAGGAATGATCCATATAAATTCCCCATCCGGATCAGAATAGACCAGAGGATTATTCAAGCAATACCCATACCTGTTAAAATTCTGCGTAAAATCAGGGGTCTGAACATAGTTATCGGGGCTGAGGAACTGGCCTGTCAATGGGTCGTAAACCCGGCCATTCATATTTATAAAATTGAACCAGGGTAAATGTTCGTGCCCTGTAAACCCTCTGCCTGCAATGAAAGGCGCCGGCTCCGACCCCGGTGTGTAATTTTCCCATGTAGCGGGGTTTCTCATCCGGCCCCACGAATCATAACTATATTCGGCAACAACATTGTTATTTGTGGCATCAACAACATGCGTTATACTGCCCAGGTAATCACGCAGCAGGTAGTAGTAAACAGTGGAACCATTTTGTGTTACTGCCACCACAGGCGCGCTGTAGGCATCACCTCCAAAATAATAATACTCCTTTGTATTCATTGAATTTTCTGTGCCGGGTACAATATTGAATTATTATCCGAATCCATAATATCAACTATGCCACATCTTTCTTCATCAATATGATTTATCATTTGTATTTGAATGATATCTTTTATACCTTCTAAACCTACCCTGAAAATTATGGTTTTGCTTCCGTAATTAAAAGAACCTTTTATAGTCCATTCTCTGTTCTCCCTGTTTTTTATTTTAATTAGATGACGCACTGTCTCATTTTCCAGAAATTTCTCGATGGCAAGACTAATGCTGTCTGTGTCAAATGTAAGATTTGTTCCTGGATGATTTTTAATGTAATCCCATCTTAAACCCATTTCTAGTTCTTTCGAGTTTATGTCAAAAAACAACTCAAAATCGTTAAGGGAAGATTTATATTGTTCTGACGTTACCTTATTGAGAAAACTAAATATTAATTCCTTATGATTGCATTTTTCCTGTGCATTTAAAAGGGATAGAAAATTAATAAAAACAAAAAAAATAATTATTCTTTTTTTCATTATTAGTAGTAGTTTACATACAATTGAAGTACACCATGGTGTCTAATATAACTTTTTACCTTTCTATAGAATTCAAGTAATTTTGAAGCAGATTCCTGTATTCCAATACATCCTCTCGTTCCAAACCAGGGTTCCTGATCAGGATGTATATCAAAACTATCAAAAATTTTAAAGAAAAAATCTACACCATTTCTGCAATAACCCG
This sequence comes from Bacteroidota bacterium, assembly GCA_029552825.1. Classification (GTDB taxonomy): domain Bacteria; phylum Bacteroidota; class Bacteroidia; order Bacteroidales; family VadinHA17; genus LD21. The sequence goes on along the minus strand of JAKPDL010000059.1, from coordinate 10,666 downwards.
GTAATCCAGTTTCAAGACCACCAATTCGAATTGGATATACTCCACATGGAACCGGACTACCCCAAGGTCCAGAAACTGCCTGCCATTCATTTCGGTATTTAATAGACCCATCTGAAAATGAATCAATCCATGTTAACTTACCATAAACATACTGCCTATTATCTCTATATTCGACTAATCTGCCGTAATATTCAAGCTTTGAACTAATAAATATAGGTTTTGTACTAAAAGTCACACCTGATAAGGATGAAACTAGTCCCCCTGTTGAAGCTGAAACCAACCCGAGGTTTGAAACTCCGTTTATAAGTGGTTCAACCGGCAAACCTAATTTATCGGCAAGGGAACCCTGAAGAACTTTATTTTCAGAAAAAAACCTCCATCCTCCTCCGTTAAAATCTGGGAATGTATTATTCAATCCATATCCAATTGCACTGGAGACACCTAAAGTCGCTAATCCTGTCACCGCCCCGAATATTCCACCTGTTACAGCTCCTGAAAATACATCACCTCCATTTAATGCTGCTCCAAGTCCACCTGCAGTTGCACCTGAAAACATCCCTCCCAGAAATGCAACTCCTACAACATCCAGACCAGGTATAAAGGCAACAGCAACACCAACTCCTATGGCGACCACTGTTGTAAATACTTTCTTCCCGGTTTTTCCAAGCCAATCGCCAAAGTTGCTAAACCATGTATAACCTGAGGGATCAAAATATATTAGTGGGTTATTCAGGCAATATGAATACCAGTAAAGTCACTTTTTACACCATGCCCCGACTTTTCAATGACCAGGTCCCGGGCTTCTTTTCAAAGAACGCTTATTGCAACTTGTTTTTCCTTTTATATTAGATAAATTAAAATCAAATGGTAAAGTATATTTTACTTTAACTGGTTTCCCATTTTGCATCGCTGGCTTACTAAATTTAATAAGTTTAGCAACTCTTAATGCTTCTTGGTTTAAATCTTCTCTAATTCCCAATATTAAAGTATGCTTTGAAGTATTACCCAACGAATCAACCCAGAAAGAAACAAATACTCTTCCCTCAATCGAATCTTTAAGTGCTGACATAGGGTATTGTATATGTTTTTCGATAAATTTTTCTAATCTACCTTCAAAAACTGGCATTGATTCAACAGAAAAACCTTCAATAAGATTTTCATTCTGTGAAAAACTTATTAGAGTAAATAATAGAAAGATAAAACTAAATTCTGCTTTTCTCATTACCACCTCCTTGGAATCTTATAAATAGTATGCCACCACTTCGCTTGATAGTAATTGCTAGGGGATAAGTTAAAACAACCCAATTGATAAAAGGATATTTGAGATAAAAAATTAATCCTACTGCTTGAGTATAATCCCTGATTTTTATATGCATGAATGAAACCTAATCGTTCTTCGGGATAGATTGACAAGTATTCGGCACCTTTAGGAACTTCCTGGGTTTCGAAAGAATTTCCGCTTATCACTTTATTTCTATGATAGCTTTCTTTTATATAGGTTGCAAATAAATCATCATAAGACCCGAAAGCATAATTACCGTAGAAGATTTCACCGGATTTTGTAGTGCGCCCATAATAGGATCCTTCACCTTCCATGTATGCTAGTTTTTTTGATTGAGAATCATAAGTTCCCTCAAATCCAAAGTAATCCAAAGCTCCCTGATAATCACCAGCAGAAACAAAATTACTTAACATCTTATCATTGTTTACAAATTTTCCTCTCCGAATGAAATTAGTAGTCTGCTCAGGGAAAATCATTGCTGATACACTGGGATTAAAAGTCCAACCACTTTGATCAACAGACCATGCTGATACATTTCCACTCCAACTATTCTGGCTGATATTGTAATTAGCCCCGACAGTAAGGAAATTCGCGCTTATTGGTAATCCTGAATAAATTGAGGCTCCGGCTGTATAACCAGCACTCCATCCGCTACCAGAGGAATATGATGTAGAAATCGTATTGAAAGCAAAGGTTGCTCCTGTATATCCATAAGCCTCATTTGACTTAAAATTATATCCTCCCCCAATCTGATAGCTAAGTGCTCCTGGAATACCAAAAACCACAGAAAGCCCGATGCTTAAGCCCCCTTCTTTACTCCAGCCAATATTTGGGATTATCCAGATGAACTCTCCAGATGGGTCAGTATACCTAAGTGGGTTATTAAGGCAATACCCATACCTGTTAAAATTCTGCGTAAAATCAGGGGTCTGAACATAGTTATCGGGGCAGAGGAACTGGCCTGTCAATGGGTCGTAAACCCGGCCATTCATATTTATAAAATTGAACCAGGGTAAATGTTCGTGCCCTGTAAAGCCTCTGCCTGCAATGAAAGGCGCCGGCTCCGACCCCGGTGTGTAATTCTCCCATGTCGAGGGATTTCTTATACGTCCCCACGAATCATAACTATATTCGGCAACAACATTTTTATTTGTGGCATCAACAACATGCGTTATGCTGCCCAGATAATCACGCAGCAGGTAGTAGTAAACAGTGGAACCATTTTGTGTTACTGCCACCACAGGCGCGCTGTAGGCATCGCCTCCTATAAAGGTGTATTCCTTTGTAACTCCGCCCGCAGTCTCTTTTATGTAACTTTCACCCGGATACCATCGGGTTAAAATAGTGTTGCCATTTTGCTGAACAACCATCTTTGCTCTCTGATTATCTGAATTATAAGTGAACGTAGCCAGATAATCATTTTCTGATATTGTACTTACACTCTCAAACGAGGTGTAACTTATTTCCTGGGCATATTCAGGGATAACAAGTCCCACGCCCGCTGTGTCTATCCCGCTCACGGCATAAGGCTTGCCGGGATATTCGTACAGAAGCTTGCCAACATCGCTCTTCCAGGTTATGCCGCCCCTGTTGCTGTCGTATGCCATATCGAGTGTCATAACAGGTGTTCCCGTACCTTTATAAACGTTATCGAGACGGTCTAAATTGTCATAGTTAAAGGTTTCTTTAAGCCCCTGGTGCTTGTTGTTCTGGCGCCAGTTAAGGTTGCCGGTTACAGGATTAAAGTTATAAGAAAAATTCTGAATTGTATCAGTAATAAATGATACCGGGAAACCATAAGTGTCAAAACCGAACGATGCCGTCAGGTTGTTGCCGTATTGCCCGGCGGTTAACTGTCCCCGTGCATTCATTTCAGTCATTGTCCATCTGGTGGCGCCGCCGGTCGATATTGAACTAAGGTAACCGTTGGAGTTATAGTTGTTGGTTTCGGTTATGCCCGATGGATGGGTAATAGTATACAGCCTGCCAAGTCCGTCGTAAGTGTATGAGGTGGTGAAGGCCGAGGAACCCGGGATTGTCTCGGTAATTGAAGCAAGCCTGCCTTTGCTGTCATACACAAATGAACGGCTTACATTATTGGTAGAACTGATGCCTGTAAGCTGTTTGTTTGAGTTATAGGAATAAGTAATGGTACCCTCAGGAGTAATTTTCTGTGATATTGTACCATCCTGATTGTAATAAATATATGTTGCCTGATTTCGGGCATTTACCTGCGAGGTTAATTCACCGAACCCATTATAGCCGTAAGTTATCGTTCCGGCACTCGGGTCAACAAGTTTAATCTGGTTTCCGGTAATATCATAATACATCCTGGTAATGATATTGCCGGGTGCTATTATTGTTCTTGGTTTACCATCGGGATAATACGTATAGGTGATTGTGCCTCCGGCATCTGTTGCCGAGACCAGTGTGCCGTCAGGTGCCAGAGTTTTGGAAAATGTTTTTCCTGCTGTTGTTTCAGTAACTGTGGCACCGTTGTATTGCCATTGGGTATTTCTTCCCGAAGGTCTGTACAACCAGGTCTTTCTTCCATAACTGTCATACTGGTACCTATTCCAAAGAACCTGGTCTCCTGAATAATAAGGCTCTGAAATGCTATCAGCCTGGCCTTTATAGTTGTATCGCGTTTCGGTAATAATCAACCTTCCATCGAATCCTTTTACATCTGATCTTATTTCCCGCCCGAACCTGTCGAACCATTTTTTACTCTGGGAGCCGTCATTTCCTAACTCGGTAACGGAATATCTTGCATTTAATGGTGTGGAAGCCGGGTTTTCCCATGACAGTGTTGTGGTGGTCTGGTTGCCGTCGGTTGAGCTTACTATATAAGGTCTTCCCATACCATCGTATTGGTAAGTAACAGTATTACCAAGATAATCCTGTCGGGTATATAATCTTCCGTAACTATCGTAAGTGCTGGTTGTTGAATGAGAAAGCGGGTCGGTAATGGTATGAACCCTGATATTATCAGATTCATAAGTGTAACTGGTTGTTCTTGAGACATTGTTGGCTGTAGTGGTTTCATATTGCAGAGTACCGTTTGCATAATACCCGTACGATTTTGTTATCTGATAATTTGTTCCCTCAAACCATGTTTCAGACAACAGATTATTATTGACTGTACTGAAAACTCTCGAGCAAGTTCTGCTTATGGTAGTGTCACCTCCTGTGTACTGGAGGGTTGTTGTATAAGGCCTTCCAAGAAGCCACTGTGAAGATGATACAATGTTTTCGTAACTTGAGATTGTCGTTTCAGTAATACCGTTGCTATAGGTTTTAACTGACTGTGTAAGGTTCCCAAAATTGTCATACGAGGAATTTGATGTAACAGTATGGCCTGTCAGCTTATCGGTATTAACCGATGTCTGGATATAAGGGAAGATACGTTTTCTGGAAGCATCCAGAATAATCCTGGACCATGTATTTCTCACAACCGAAATAGTATCGGAACCACTCAGCTTTGAATATGAAGAGATCGATTCAGGATAAAAATATGTCGAATTATATCCTGTTATATTTCCGTTTTCAATACCGGTAGCTGAATCAATTGCTTTGATTTTGGCGAAACCCAGAAATCCTTTCCCCTGCAGATGTATTTTTGCACCTTCATAATAGTAGTTTTGTGTATTAAAAGAACCTTTGCCATTATCTGTAAATATTGAGCTTACAACACTCCAAGGTCCCTGGAAATCTGTTACAGGAAACACTGCCCCTGATCCTTTCTGATAAATATCCGTGCCGTATTCAGACAGTCTTGCATAATTGATTTTTGTAAGTACCCCAAGCCCATCCGATATTTTATCCATCAGAATGGAAGAATTGCCTGATGTTCTATAAACTACATACCCGTCCCACCACGGAGCCCCTTCAAGATCTGTACAGATAAAATCCGTTCTGCCATCACCATTAAAATCAGCAACATAACAATTGTGGGCTCCTGTCGGGTACCTGACAAGGATGCTGGTATACAGATTTGCACCTTTGTTTTTAGAGATAAAAAAATAGGCATTGTCATATGTGCTGCCTGATGCCATTATATCAGTACAGCCATCACCGTTGAAGTCACCAACACGAACATGATCATCTTTCAGATTTGCTTTCTTTTGCGGAATAAATATCGTCTTAAAACCAGTTCCTGTGGATAGTCTTATTTGCCATTCGGACCAATCGTAAGTATTGTATCCGTATAAAAACATGTCCGCTTTTCCATCCCCGTTAAAGTCACCCGGAATAAAATGATGGTTTTTAGTAGGCCAGTCAGAGTTATAAATAACACTTAATGAACCTTCAGACAATGAATATATATTAAGCCCGGTTGTCTCAAAACTCCAGATATCTGCCTTTCCGTCGCCGTTGAAGTCATTGGTTATGATATGATTACTTAATGTTGAAATATTACCAGAACCTAAAGTCTTAACATTTCGATAACCAGGAGGATATAGCACCCCATTATCACCTCCAAAAGAAGATATTGTCCAGTCTCCGTATTCGTTGTATATAAATACATCATTAATACCGTCACCGTTAAAATCTTTTCCACTGAATTCTATATCTTTGCCTCTTAAATGAATTGCTCTCTCTTTCCACCCTGAGGTTTTATAAAGATCAGATGAAAAACTGACAAAGAATTCATCTGGATCAGACAATGAAAAGCCGTTAGAAAGCATTACTAAAAATTTTGTAGTTGGAGGTGACTCCTCGTATATTTCATATAAAATATCATCCATCCCATCAGCATTTAAATCAATTGCCTCAATATCTTTAAGTTTATTTAAATCAATTACAATACTAGAATTACTCCATATATAATTAAACTTATCATTACCGTTTCCATAGCATACTTTCACACCAGTCCACGTTGCCCTGCCCGGGATTGGGATGCAGAAAAAATCGCTTTTACCGTCGCCGTTAAAATCACCTGCAACCAACTTTGATTTATATGTAATATATTGATGATCCTGATTATACTCTGTTTGCTGAAACGACACATTTTCAGGAAGAGTATAAGAAAATACAGTTGAATTCAGTCTGTTGGTCCCAGTACCGTATTCAATAACTTCATTAAGTAATGAGTAAGAATTGTAATCTGATCCCTGGTATGAATGTTTAAATTCATATGTTTTTATAATATTTGAATTGTACTGTATTGTGATTTTTTCAAGCAACAGGTTCTGTTTTATTTTAACACCTTTAAAATATGAACTGATAGTATCAAATCGGCTCTTATAATAAAATGTTATCTTGTTTGGGCCATATACAATTTCTGCAGGGTATACCAGATTATTTTCCCTTAAATAACTGAAATCAATATGGTTACCAAAAAGATCCGATATTTTTGAAATATACCATTCCATGATTGGATTGAAACCATTTATCTTTTGCTTCGATTCCTCCGAATTTCCATATTCATAAATAAATCCTGTGCTGGTTTCAGCTTTAAACCATTCCGGGCCGTTTTCGCCAGCATTGTGAGGTGTAACACGGGTAAAAATATCCAGTTCTGTCTGATATTGTGCAGATGGATCACCGTAATATGATGAAGTGTTTATCAGTCTCTGGCCGTCAAGATAGAATCTGTCGTTGTTGTCAAGTTCAACGCCCCTTGCAGAGCCATCGTTATAAAAATTTTGTGGTCCTCTCTTAATTGATGATAGGCCTGAAATATTCCATCCATAACCAGCTATCCCAGGTCCGCTGTGACTTGAATACACAAGTGATAGTGCTGGAGATAGTCCGTTAACTCCCGGGGGTAATTCAATATTAATATTGTAAGTTGCACCTCCTGCGGCATCAACATTCAAACTTCCATTGGTTGATCCCACATGAAGATTAGTGTTAATAATACGTGTTTCCGGTTCAGGTATTTCAGTACCGTATAAATAGGATGCAAATGATATGACCTTTTTAAATAAAATATTTGAATAGGCAGTATAACCGCATAAATTGTCAGTTACCTTTCTTCTGTAATACATATTTACAGATTGTGGAGTTGAAGGAAAATCCTTATTAGTGCATCCGGTATTGGTCCATTGACTTTGTCCGTTTTCAGACTTTTCCCATTCATAGGAATAAATACCCGAACCTCCGCTTGCATCCTGCAGTCCGGTAATAGGGCCTGAATAGCCACCATAACTGGTATTGTCACCTGAAATTATACCGCCACTTACAGAAGTTGAATAAAAATCTATGGTCACAATATTTGATATTCCTGACATACAGCCATTCGCATCAGTAACTGTTCTTCGAAATTTTGTTGGAATTGTTAACGCTGGTGGAGAATAAGTGGTAGATGTAGCACCGGGAATATTATTCCATGTGAAACCTCCGTCCGTTGAACTTTGCCACTGATAGCTATAAGGAGGAACTCCTCCTGAAGCAGAAGCAATGTTAATTATCAGTTCGGGTACTGTATTATAACAAATTGTTTGGGAGCTAGATATTGATCCACCCGAAGGAGAAAATTTAATATTTATTTCCTTTGTACTTAGAAGACCACTTCCACATTCATTATAGCCACAAACTGAAATAATAACCTGCGCTGACCCACATCCAGAATTGATCATTGCAGATGTACCATAATATCCAGGAACCGGATTTCCGTCTACATACCAAGAATAGGAAGTTGCTCCTTCAACCGGATTAATATAATATGTAGCACCAGTACTACAACATATAGAAGAGGGACCATAAATTTCATCTGGTGCAGGCAATTGCTCACAACCAACATCCTGGGATACTGTAACATAATAATCTGTTTCAGTCCAGTAATCGTGTATCACTACAGTTCCCTGCCGATATCCTTCATGGTTTGCATCTGCATAAACAGTTACAATGTGCTCATAATAATCTGTCCATACATATATCCAACTATCATTGGTATAAGCTTCATAACTCTCACACCCTCCGGTTGATAGATAAATGTCACCATAACCTCCGTTTCCTGGAAGTTCTATATCAGTTGTGCTTATATAAAAAATGCACTGGCTTGCAGCAGGTTGGCTTATCAGAATTAATCCGGCCAACATGGCAATTAACAGGAAAGCATTTTTTAAATGTTCTCTAGTGCTCATTCTTCATACCGGTTCTTAATGGTTATGAATAACTCTTTATTGAACATTCCGCCAATATATCAGACACTATTTCTGAACTGATGCTCTGAAAGCAGCAGCTTTTTCTTTTTCAGCTTCCATCAAAGACATGAGTTTGTCAAACGCATCGGGAGGCATAACTTTTTTCAATTCCTCGTTCCTGTTTTGGGTACATTGAACATATGCTTCCTGTTTGGCAGTAATAAAAGCATCCGTGACATGAACAGAATCACTAATCATCTGGTACTTAAGGTTTATCCTGTAAATATCCTCAAATAACTTCTGGTCCAGGTGCAATGAATTTATCATCCATTTTGTTTGACCTTCGGCTGCTCTTTCCGGTGTGGTTCTCTGTTTTGGGAGGATTTTGGCTTCCTGCCCATTTGTGGTATTTGTGCCGGCTAACCATAAAAAGCCTGACACAAATAAAATGTATAAAAAACTTGGCTTTTTCATGGAATCCTTATTTAGGTTAATACAGTTATTAAGTTAGTTGCTCTTTATAATTTTCCAGTCCGAAACACTCTTATTGATCTTTATCCTCATTATATAAACCCCATCTCTGAAACGGCTGATATCAACTTCCGATGGCGTAACGAAATCCTTTTTTATAAGTAACCGCGTCCCGTTCAGATCATATATGCTCAGTTCATTCTTTGCCTCTGAAGGCATGTTAATTATTTCAATATTAAGGAGGCCCCTGGAGGGGTTCGGGTAAATAATTACAGTCATTTCCCTGTTATCCAAATCAGTTGCTTTTATTTCACTGCCTGATTCACTCATTAGTCCTGATTTTGATTCTCCATGCATCATCTTCTCAACAATAAGTGTACGACTGGTTCTGTTTCCTCCCGGATCGTAAGTAAACTCTATCGTTTGAGCATTAATGCAGGTTAACGATAACAGTATAATTACCAATCCTGAAAGACCTGTTTTTGCCTTATTCATAACATTCATTTTTAATAAGTTACTTCTATGTTTTTTAAAAATACCCTTACGGGATTGCAGGTGACTTTTTTATTTCGTTTAAATAAGGAAGGATTTGTTACCCGATTTCAGACAATAATTATCAACAGATTATTAACAGCTTATTAACATCGCATTTGGGAAGTGTTCTCAACATGATAAATTTTATAGGGTCTATGGAATTCAAACTTATACAACACGTGGCCCTGGGTCGTTCTTGCTCAGATTATCCTTTTTGAAATTCAATCCTTATTACATGGTCAATATAAAGTCTTTTATATTCCACTTTTGTAGTGCATGTATTAATCCCCAAAATAGCTGGACATAATTTGAAAAACAAATTAGGTTTTATTAAATTTTTAAGCCTATGTAAATCATTACAATAATAAACGGCAGCACGGAATTCTGAAAAAACTCCTATGCAGATTAGGAATGAATACTACTAGTCATTGTCAACCGATAACCTACTGACGACAAAAGTATCGGAGGGGTTGTCAGAAGTTTTGGGTTGTGAAGACACTTTGACCAATCCGAAGATATAGCTAACTTTGTTTATCGGTTGATGAATGGAAACGAAATAAACATTAAACGAGAAGTACTAAACTCTTTTGAAAAATCTATCCAGTTTATTGGGGGTTAAGACAATAATTTATTGGGTAGTGTCCATAATTTTGTGTAAATGAAAAGGCAGCTGCATTTGGGACGCCAACCGGACTGGAGCCGGAAAACGAGCTCAAAGTCCGGTTGGTTAGGAAGAAAAAATTAATTTTAACCTTTTAAAAATGCAGCATTATGAATGAGAATGAAAATGAATTATTTAATATTCCGGAAGAGGCCTTAAAGAAAATAAGGACTCAGGAGGAATTTGAAGATTACTTTCAGACGCTTTATAAAAAAGGCGTAGAGGCACTTCTGAAAGCTGAGATAAAGGAGCATCTTGGTTACTCTAAGCATGAGCCTGCGGGTCGTAACACTGGTAACAGTCGCAATGGTTACAGTAAAAAAATACTCAAGACTAATCTGGGAGATATACCGCTGGATGTACCCCGTGACCGCAACCTACATTTGAGTCTGTTGTAGTACCGAAACATCAAAGAATGTCTTCAAAAATTGAGCATGCCATCATTACTATGTATTCCAGAGGCATGACAACAAGGGACATTGAAGAAACTATAAAAGACATTTATGGTGTTGAGGTGAGTGAGAGTTCGATATCCAATATTACCAGTGCGATAATAGAGGACATAAAAGAGTGGCAGCAAAGGCCTCTGGATGCGGTTTATGTGGTTGTCTGGATGGATGGTATTGT
>JAKPDL010000042.1 GCA_029552825.1 Bacteroidota bacterium | reverse complement strand
GCGCAGGGCGGAATCTTTGGGGCGGCCTTGGCGGCCATTGTGGCGGCTCTGGGTGCTGTCCAGATTAGGCTAATAGCCAGCCAACCAATTCCTTTCGCTAAAGGCGCTGTATTCAGTCGGCCGACAGAATTCTATACTCCGGCCGGCCAGAAAGTGCTGATGGGTGAAGCCGGAACTGAAATTCTACTACCAGAAAGAAAGCTAAGAGAGATAATCAGAAGCGAAGGTTTTGGCGGTGGCTCAATGAATATTTCGATACCAATTGAGGTTGCTTTCGGCTCAGCTACCCTGAAAAAAGAAGTAGTTGCTGTGGTCAACCAGGCCGGCCAGAAAGGTGAGATTAGACTACCAGCAGAAAGAGTGCTGGTCTAAGGAGAGGACAAAATGAAAATCTATTTTCTGGATAACAAACTAATCGGGGCAGATATAATTAGCTACTCATCGCAGAAGCTACCATACTATCCTGCATCAAACATCAAGACATCATCGACCAAATCAAGATGGCGGACGGATGGAATTCAATCGATGGGTGAATGGATTTCATTTGACCTTGCCTCTCCAAAAACGATGGAATACTTTCAGGCTCTCGGCTCTAATATTCCGGATAACGCATCGGTAAAAGTTGAGCTGGCAGATAGCTCTGATTTTCTGACCGGTCTTGTTAATTATAACATGATGGGGGCTGAATTCAAAGCAGGAAAGTTTTTTACTTCAGTCCAAAAAAGATTTCTGCGGTTTAAGATTTATAGCGGCGTCTGCTTTGTTGGAACGAGCGGGGGAAGCACAACTGCCCGAGATGCCTGTGTGGTTGGCGATAAAATATATGTTTGTTCAGATCATAGAATTTCAATTTTTTCTGCCAATGATTTTTCTTATCTTAATTATTTTGGTTCTTATGGAACTGGAGATGGGCAATTTAATCAGCCGAGGTCAATTTGTTCGGATGGACAATATTTATATGTATGTGATTATAATAATTATAGAATTCAGAAATTTACTCTTTCAGGCACTTTTGTTTCTAAAATAGGGTCTCAGGGTAGTGGGGACGACCAATTTAATCAGCCATTTTGTGTTAGACATTATAGTGGGAAATTATATATTACTGATAGATATAACAATAGAATCAATATCCGTTCTGCTGCAGATTTATCTTTTATTGAAAGTCATCCTCTTGGATATCACCCTTTAAGTTGCTGGATAGATACAGAAAATAATTATATATTAATTACAACTTGGGCTGAGGTTTATGTCCATCAACTTTCTGATTTTTCATTAGTCAAAAGTAAAACAGGTTTACCCTTATTACGAGGAATTTTTCAAAAAGACAATTATGTTTATATTTCTGAAATCACAGAGCATAAAATTAGAAGACTAA
>JAKPDL010000036.1 GCA_029552825.1 Bacteroidota bacterium | reverse complement strand
TTCTTCAATTGCTTATGCTAAACCAGCAAGTGGATTAACTCAAATCCTTACAAGAGCAAATATAAGAAAACTTGCTAATAATAGGGGTAACGGATGGCAAATTTCTGATGTTTTATCTGTATCAGTAACCCAAATGCTTTTTACAATTGAATATGCATCCTTTAATACACAAGATAGGATTGGCTTGGGCATTGTAAATAAACCTGACGATGGTTCAACTAATATGAGTGAATTAACAGGTGCAACCGCAAATTTAGGTAATGCTTCAGGAATGGCTGTTGGAACAAATGGATTAGTTTCTATAAGTTACAGGGGTGAAGAAAACTTTTGGGGTAACATATGGAAGTGGATTGATGGCTTAAATGTTTATATTGACCCTGATACAAGAAAAACAGATGCTTATTGGGCTGCTGAAAATTTTGCAGATGATACTGGTTCTGCACCATATAAGCATGTTGGTTTTAATCTGGCACCAAATGCTGATGGTTATGTTTCTGCATTTGGTTGGTCAGAAGAATGTGATTTCTTATTCTTACCAACAGAAACACTTGGTAATTCTGCCCTTCCAGTAGGTGATAGATTTTATAACACCTCAACAGGTTGGCGGGTTGCCCTTTTGGGCGGTTATTGGGCTTATGGCTTGGCTGCTGGTGCTTTCTTTTGGTATGTGAATGAGTCGTCTGCTAGTCGTCATCGGGGTTTCGGCGGGCGGCTGCTGTATGTTCCCCCAACCAATTAAAGGAAAGGTGTAATTCAAACATGATTGATCATGGAAAAGTCAGAAGCACTGTTGCACCTGAACCAATGGTTATTGATGAATTCAGTGTATGGATTCATAAAAACATTACTGAAGTCAGTGAAAATGTTGGCGAAGAAAATGAATTCATTGGCTATGAATATGACATGATTCAATATGAAAAGGATGAATATCTCCGAATGTTGGACACTCAATTGACTGACACACAACTTGCACTGGTTGAAGTCTATGAAATGATTATATCTTAATGACAGAAAGGAACGGTGAATCAAAATGGCAAAAGTTTATGCAGACCTTATCAGGAAGGGTCTTAAAACAATTGATGATGTTCCTGAAAAATTAAGGGCAGAGGTTCAAGCAATCTTAGATGATTACACGGTTTGATTGAGTGACACCCATCAAGGGTGTTTTTTTATGCCCGGGTGCCGCACTATGGTGCCTGCAGCTAAATGGAGTGCTTTAGTTCAAGATAGGCGATAATTCTACTCCCACGAAAGGGGGTATTTTTGTGTTCACAGCACAGGATTTGCGGGTACTGGCTGAGGCAGAGATTGACGATCTCCTTGAGGACGCAGACATTATCCCGAACATTAACTCTG
>JAKPDL010000035.1 GCA_029552825.1 Bacteroidota bacterium | reverse complement strand
TGTATCGTCTTCTCCGTACTCAAAGCTCTTTGTATTGTTCTCTGCATCTCTTGAAGTTATTACTCTTCCGTACTCGTCATAAGTATACGACCACTCCGAATAGCTTTTGCTTCCGGTCTTTATGATACGTTTTAAAAGGTTGCCCTTTTCATCATATTCAAAAGACACCTCTCTGCCGCCCGGTGAAACTGCTTTTATCAGTCTGCTATCCTCATTATAGCTGTATTTTGATACAAAGCTGAAGGGCTTAGGTGAAATTACTTCTATTAAATTACCTTTGTCATCGTATTTTATATATGTTGTGTTGCCGTTTCTGTCGGTCTCACTGTTTCTGTTAAGGTTTTCATCATAGGTATATTTTTGCAGGCTTCCGTCATCATATCTTATTTCCGTAAGGAGCATTTCTGAATTATATTTATACACACGGGTTATACCGCTCTTCATCCATTTGAAGGTGTTTTCATGATTCTCTTCATTATATTCTATAACAAGCTCATTGCCTTCATGGTCAAGCTGTCTTACCACTCTGCCCTTTTCATCATAGGTATTTTGAACATAGGTGTTGCCGTTCTGGTCGGTTATTGAAATTAGCCCTATGTCATCATAGGCATAGGTAATTTTTCCCCCGTCAGGGTATATCACCTGCGTTAGATTTCCTTTTTGGTCGTATTTGTATTTCAGCTTCCTGTCTGTGTGGTCAGTTATACAGCTAACTTTGTTGCCTTCATAGGAAAACATCAAAAGCTTTCCGCCGGGTGACACCACGGAAGACAACAATCCCTCCCGGTTGTATTTAAACTGTATCTCGTTACCGTTTGAGTCGGAAATTGATATAAGGCTCCCCGCGTGGTCATACTTGTATGTAATTCCTTTTTGAACCTTTAATATGTATGTATCGTCCTCGGTCTTAAAAAGTGTGTCGTACACGCCCTTAGGAGATTTGAAGATTCCCGTCTCTGTATGCTCAAATACCCTTATGTTCCCTTCAGGATACACTACTACTATATCTTCACTGTCTTCTTTCTTATTTAGCGATGTTTCATAATATATTCTCCAGCCTTTTCCAAACATACCTTCCGTATTGTCCATGGAGTTGTAATATCTCGTTATCTCAAGACTCATACCCCTTGAAGGTATGGTTATATCTCTTCTTGTTAAATAAAAATTTCCCGATACTACGTTTACAGGGTCTCCCGCAAACGTATTCGGGCAGTTTGCAGTTCCCGGTCCTACAAGCCGGTTCCATAATGAATAGCC
>JAKPDL010000033.1 GCA_029552825.1 Bacteroidota bacterium | reverse complement strand
ATTGAATACTGGCGTTTTAACTTGAATTATACCTTTCAAAAAACTTCTCTGGAGACACCCGGTTACGAAGACTCAAGTGGCTATTATTACTATAATCCCTATTATTATCCTGGCACCTATTACGTCAGTGCTATTGAACCGGTACTTTACCGTTCAACAATAGACAGTCCACTAACCCCCAGCCGTGGCACTTCCTACACAGCTTCTTTTAAATACGCCGGTTCTTTTCTCGGTGGTCAGGTCCATCTGGTGCGGCCGAGGGTGGATCTGGCTCATTATCAACCATTTATTGCCAATCATGTCCTTGGTTTCCACGTCGAGTATATGGTAGTCAAAGGCACCAAAGGACATGAAGTACCTTACTGGGAAAGATTTTTCCTGGGTGGTGAACAATCTATTCGTGGTTATGATTTTTACACCATTGGACCGCGTGACGAAAATCGAGTCTTGATCGGCGGGCAGAAATCACTGGTCATGAATTTCGAGTATATCATTCCCTTTGGCGGGCCTCTCTACGGGATCGTCTTCTATGACCTGGGTAATGCCTGGCTGTCCGGCCAAAAAGTGAGTCTGAAAGATGTCTATACCTCGACCGGCCTGGAAATAAGGGTGTTTGTTCCCGCGCTGCGGGTGCCCTTCCGTCTTATTTTTGCCTACAACAATAGAAAAATATATGTTGACGAGTCAAATTTTGCTTTCCGCTTTGCCATTGGAACGACATTTTGAGGTAAAGAGTTTCTTTCCTTTTTAGGCGGAAAAGTGTAAAATTATAAAAACATAAAAATGTTAGGAGGAGCTAGATGCCCAAAAAACTGGCGACATACTTATTAGTTCTATCGATGATGGTAGTTGCTTTCACCCTGCTGGCTGAAGCCCAGCAGACTATCAAAGTAGGAATCATTAATTCCCAGGAAATTCTGGAAAAGTCGATTGAAGGCAAAAAAGCTATCGCTCAGCTTGAAGAGAGAAATCGTAAAAATCAGCAGGATCTATCCAAACTTGATGAGCAGATCAGGCAGTTAGAAACCAAGTTAAATACCCAGCAACTGACCATGACCCAGGAAGCCATTTTATCTTTAAGTGCTGATCTTGAACGGAAAAGAACAGAAAGGCAGAGAATGGCTGAAGATGCCAATCGTGATATGCAGGAACTTCAACAGAGGTTATTTCTGAAGATCCAGAGCGAAGTCATGCCAGTCATTGCCAAACTCGGGCAGGAAAAAGGTATTGATGTTATGCTTGATCTAAGAGCCAGTGGTGTCCTGTATTTTAACCCTGCTATTGATTTGACTGATGAAGTGATCAAAAGATATGATGCGGGTAAATCTGTGAAATGACCTTTTAGCCGGACATAATGAAATCAGAAAAAATTGAGAGATTTCTGCCTCACCGCTATCCATTTCTATTAGTTGATCGAGTTCTGGAGCTAAAGCCGGGGGACAGTATTCTTGCTTTGAAGAATGTCACCTATAATGAACCTTTTTTTAACGGCCATTTCCCAGAACGAAAAATTATGCCCGGGGTCTTAATCGTTGAGGCTCTGGCTCAGGCCGGAGGCATCTTACTCTATCATTCTCACCCTGACCCCGAGTCAGTCTTCGTCGTTCTGAGTAAAATTGAAGAGGCTAAATTCAGAAGGACAGTGGTCCCTGGCGATCAGCTTAAGTTATCAGTCAAGATGTTGAAGCAGAGGGCAA
>JAKPDL010000030.1 GCA_029552825.1 Bacteroidota bacterium | reverse complement strand
GCGCTTGGATTGGACGATGATAAACCGGATTCCTTATCAAAATGGTATATACATCATGTTTGAAAAGGGCGAAAGCTACCATGGCATGGATAGAATAGTTCGCATAGGTACCCACCGGGGTCAAGACCGTTTGTTGCAAAGATTAAGAGATCACTTTGTGAAAGAGGATGCTGACGGTAGTATTTTCCGTAAAAATATCGGTAGGGCTTTTTTGAAAATGGCAACGGATCCATATTTACAAGTGTGGGAAATTGAAATGCATAATTCTGAAAATGAAAGAAACTATAGACACTTAATAAATGAAGGGCTTGAAACTGAACTTAAGGCAAAAATTAGCCGATATTTAAGAGATAACATCACCTTTGTCTGTTTTCCGGTTGATAAAGAAGCTGAGCGATTGAGGTTAGAAGAAGGTATTATTGCATCACTTAACAGGCATCCATCATTTGGCCCGAGCAGCAATTGGCTTGGTTTGCATAGTCCTTTGCCGGAGATTGCAAGCAGCGGCCTTTGGAATAGACAGGGTTTACTGGGACAACCTTTATCTGATGAAGAATTAGAGCGGGTTAAGTGGCTTGCCAGATTTGGAAACGATAGTTACAGAAACAATACGGGGTGTAGAGCACGTGTACAAAGAGCAAAAGATAGTGTCAAGGTGGCTGTTGAAGCTACGGGTTCACAAGGGAAAACAGCCGATGACGTAAGGCAGTATATAGAAAAATTGTTACAGGAAGCAAAATTGCGAGGCGAGGACTATATTGATTTGGTTTCAGGGGATATTCATAAGCAGATGGGTTTTAAAAACAGGATGCCTCAGATATGCAGGATTATGTATGAGAAAATGATGCCTGGCGATGAAGTTTTGCATAATACTCCCAGCGGTTATAGTTCGACTATAAAAATCAGGTATGACCTCAGAAATAAATAAGGCAAAGAAATAGCGGAATAATAATGCCTGCTATATTGCAAAGAGGTGCGGAAAAATAGCTGTTAATTATAAAAAATGCCCTAAATGCGGGTCTAAGAATTCGGTTAAAATTGTATATGGCATGCCAAGTTTTAAGCTTTTTCAGGAAGCGGAAGCCGGAAAAGTAAAATTGGGTGGTTGTTGTATTATAGAAGGCGATCCGGAATACCACTGCAAGGATTGTAATAATGAGTGGAACTGGGAACAGGTGCTTGACATCGCATACGGCCAGATCAGAGGGATTAAAGCATCAGTGGGTGGTTACTTCGGCGGGTATTATCATGTAACTATTGATTTGACAAATCTTAAAACTATGTGGATGTTCAAAGAGGGCTGTTCTGAAGAAACCAGTACAAGATCCATCCGAAATAAAACAGCAGAAGAATTTATTAAGTGTTTAAAAGAAATTGATTTGCTGAATTGGAAAGCCAGGTACATAGAACACGGAATCTGTGATGGTACTCAATGGAGCGTTG
>JAKPDL010000029.1 GCA_029552825.1 Bacteroidota bacterium | reverse complement strand
CAAGTGTGGGAAATTGATATGCATAATTCTGAAAATGAAAGAAACTATGGACACTTAATAAATGAAGGGCTTGAAACTGAACTTGAGGCAAAAATTAGCCGATATTTAAGAGATAACATCACCTTTGTCTGTTTTCCGGTTGATAAAGAAGCTGAGCGATTGAGGTCAGAAGAAGGTATTATTGCATCACTTAACAGGCATCCATCATTTGGCCCGAGCAGCAATTGGCTTGGTTTGCATAGCCCTATGCCAGAGATTGCAAGCAGCGGCCTTTGGAATAGACAGGGTTTGCTGGGACAACCTTTATCTGATGAAGAATTAGAGCGGGTTAAGTGGCTTGCCAGATTTGGAAACGATAGTTACAGAAACAATACGGGGCGTAGAGCACGTGTACAAAGAGCAAAAGATAGTGTCAAGGTGGCTGTTGAAGCTACGGGTTCACAAGGGAAAATAGCCGATGATGTAAGGCAGTATATAGAAAAATTGTTGCAGGAAGCAAAATTGCGAGGCGAGGACTATATTGATTTGGTTTCAGGGGATATTCATAAGCAGATGGGTTTTAAAAACAGGATGCCGCAGATATGCAGGATTATGTATGAGAAAATGATGCCTGGCGATGAAGTTTTGCATAATACTCCCAGCGGTTATAGTTCGACAATAAAAATCAGGTATGACCTCAGAAATAGATAAGGCAAAGAAATAGCGGAATAATAATGCCTGCTATATTGCAAAGAGGTGCGGAAAAATGGCTGTTAATTATAAAAAATGCCCTAAATGCGGGTCTAAGAATTCGGTTAAAATTGTATATGGCATGCCAAGTTTTAAGCTTTTTCAGGAAGCGGAAGCCGGAAAAGTAAAATTGGGCGGTTGTTGCATTATAGAAGGCGGTCCGGAATACCACTGCAAGGATTGTAATAATGAGTGGAACCGGGAACAGGTGCTTGACATAGCATACGGCCAGATCAGAGGGCTTAAAGCATCAGTGGGTGGTTACTTCGGCGGGTATTATCATGTAACTAACTATTGATTTGACAAATCTTAAAACTATGTGGCTGTTCAAAGAGGGCGGTTCTGAAGAAACCAGTACAAGATCCATCCGAAATAAAACAGCAGAAGAATTTATTAAGTGTTTAAAAGAAATTGATTTGCTGAATTGGAAAGCCAGGTACATAGAACACGGAATCTGTGATGGTACTCAATGGAGCGTTG
>JAKPDL010000010.1 GCA_029552825.1 Bacteroidota bacterium | reverse complement strand
CCGTTAGCGGTCATTGTAAAGCGACATCGTGCAGACAATAAAAATGACATATAATTTAAAAATATTGCTTAATACGTTCGATGACTTTGAAGAACCTATTTAATCACCTTATCAAAAAAATATACTATGATGAATGAATTTGTATTGCTATTCCGCATGGACATAACAAATAAGGAAGCACAACCAACTAAAAAGCAAATGGAAACCTATATGCAACATTGGATGAGTTGGATAAACGAGATTGCCGACAACGGCCAGCTTGCAGACGGTGGAAATCATTTTTCCCGACATGGGCGGGTGATTATGTAACATTGTTTCTGTAAAATCTTTTCTCCCTTGGGGCCTGTCTGACTGGCGTCAGCCGGGCAGGGAAATAAGAAAGGGGGTCAAAGAAACGAGTTCCTGAATATTCCATATCCCCTACGGGGAATTTAAATGAATGCTTAATCCCATTGGGCTATAAGACCTGAACCCCTGCGGGGTACATTGGAAAAATGCTCAATTGATTGTATAATTGCCCGTCGGGCATACGGATTGTAGATAATGAAAATTAAAAATGTTATTTACCTCGTAGAGGTTAAGGTATGTTACAGTATTCCCTACCCAGTTCACTGAAATACCACCTGATAACAGAATCATCTATATTTTTAGTTATAAAAGATTGATCCAGGCCATCCATAGGGGTTAACCGGTTCTGAAGCATTGTGCCAATAACCTCCGCAATTCCGCAATAACCATATGGTCTGCCGGTTCCAAAGCGGTACACCTCCGATTCTTTTATGTAATTATTGCAGAAGTCCTCAACAATCCCGAACCTTCGCTGGTGACGTTTAAAAAGACTTTCCCTACTGCCATAAAATCTTCTGAAATTTTCAAACCTTCCCGATGCATTGCTCAATATTCGTTCACCCAGAGTTTTAAGAGGAATATCTCTTTCAAGATATATTTCAATATACCTGTAAATCCCCGTGAAACCGAAAGCATCCAGATCATCAGCGGTGTTAAGAATAAGACTCAGTAAATTGTTTCCTCTATCCGATGACGCTTCTTTATCATCATGTCTTTCAATCGCTTCAAGCACATCAGCATACTCCTCCTCTGGCAGGCTGTACCTTTCAAGAAATCTTACACATAACTCCGCACTCTTTTTGCCATGACGCTCACCCCGGTCATAAGCCATTCCCGTATCATGCAGATAACAGGCTATTATCAGCTTGCAGGCAAACTGTTCAACATCCTTAACCACTGATAAATTGCTATCTGATGCAAGCTCAACAGCATACAACCATACCCTTCTGTGGTGCGCCGGCCCATGCGACGGCAGAAAAATACCCCTGAACACCTCTTCCGTAAATTGCTCCAGGCTCTTCTGATGCTTTTTTCCGGCATTGAGAAATGCCACTTCAATATCCATCCGCTGTGATAAAAATATTAAGCAATATTTACAGGGACATCAGAAACCAGAGAAAGAGTTATCTGGTTGACTTTATCATTTTTTCTGCAATGTCGAGTATTGTCGTGTCCTCTATTACCACAATCCCTCCGTTTGGCCCCTTTTCATAGTGCAAACCCGCACTCTCACCTTTTTCAAAATTCCAGCCTCCGAAATAATTCCTAACTGTTTCTTCACTCAGATTAAGCTTATCAGCAATCTTTTTGATGCTCCCGGCCGGAAGACGATCCTTGATACTTCTTAATTCATTGAAAGTGAGTGTTCTGCTCATGATTTACCTTCTTTATTGTTCAACCACTATAACCCAAAGATAATAAAAATAAACCATAGAAAAAATTTTGATACCCAAAAAGTATTTCAAGATTTAAAATATTGATATTTAAATTGTTATTAACGTATCATAATTCTTTTACCATCTCCATAAATAACCTCATTCCTTCTTTCTTTTTTTCATCGAAAATGTAGTCAATATTGTGAGTAAGATATTTTTTGAGAGCCTCACCTCTCATTGGCGATGAACTACTGAAATCCTCAACTACCCTGTCAATATTATCGAGCCCCAGCCTTAGTGCCCTGTTGAACCTCTTAAGAAATTCCCTTTTTATTTTACGCCCCGAAGCCCAGCATGCAAAAACAAAAGGATAACCCGTGTATTTTTTCCACTCTTCAGCCAGATCAAGACCGAAACTGAAGTGGGGCTCAAATTCAAAACATTGATTTCCAATTACTACAATTGCTTCATTTTCAGATATATTAAGAAAGTCAAATTTTTCGTCCGTCTCCTTCCAGATTAATTCTTTTTTCCACATTTTTTTTGCAAGAACCCTTGCCAGAGCAACTGACGACCTTGACCTGTAATCTAAATAAACAGTTCTGATTGCTTCAAAACAGCTGTTACTCAGCAGCATCACAGTCTTTACCTTTTCATGGGCTCCTATGCAGTAGTCGCTTATTATTTTATAGTTTTCTACCTCCGGGAGAGAGATTACAGGAATGAGTCCAATATCAACCTGCCCGCTGATAAGCTTAGAGGCGCAGACAGCCGGATGATCCGTTTCAATTATTGCTTCATCTTCAATGTGACTGTTCTTCAGACCCCATACAAATGGATACGAATTGGCATATTTTACAATAGAAATCCTGATTTTTTCCATTATTGACAAATTTTCCCGTTTTTGATTTATTTGAACAGGTTATTTGATTTTTTTCGCGACTAAAATAGTACTTTTGCTTTGAAAGGTTTATGACCTTAATAATAAAACTCATAGGATATGGACTTTGATTCCCTGATGGCAATATCACCTGTTGACGGCAGGTACAGGCACAAAACGGATGAACTTGCGGAGTATCTCTCGGAGTTCGCTCTGATGAAATACCGTACAATGGTTGAGGTTGAATATTTTATTGCCCTATGCGATATTCCGCTTCCGCAACTGAAAGATTTTGATGTTGAAAAATACGATCTGCTTCGTTCATTCTACAGGGAGTTTACAGTTGAAGATGCCAGAAAGATTAAGGAGTACGAAAAGATTACCAACCACGACGTAAAGGCCCTTGAGTATTATCTTAAAGAGAAATTTACGAGCTCAGGACTTGGAAAATGGAAAGAGTTTATCCATTTTGGTCTTACCTCGCAGGATATCAATAACACTGCTCTACCTCTCTCAATAAGAGATGCAATGGCTTATGTCTATACTCCTTTGCTATTTGAAATCAGAGAAGCACTTGCAGATATGTCGGAGAGATGGAAAAACATTCCGATGCTTGCACACACTCATGGCCAGCCGGCTTCTCCGACAAGAGTCGGAAAAGAGTTCGCAGTGTTCGTTGTACGGCTCGATGAACAGATAAAATATTTCTCTCAGATACCCTACTCCGCAAAATTCGGAGGGGCAACAGGTAATATGAATGCCCATAAAGCTGCATTCCCTGATATCGACTGGAACGCCTTTGCAGAAAATTTTGTCAATGGAGTACTCGGCCTTAAAAGGTCATTTCCTACCACGCAGATTGAGCATTACGACAATCTTGCAGCCCTGTTTGACAACATGAAAAGAATCAATGTCATTTTAACCGACCTTGCAAGAGACATATGGATGTATATCTCAATGAGTTATTTCGGGCAAAGAACACAGAAGGGCGAAGTTGGCTCGTCCACCATGCCTCATAAAATAAACCCGATAGACTTTGAAAATGCCGAAGGAAATTTCGGAATTGCAAATGCACTCTTAATTCATATGGCAGAAAAGCTTCCGGTTTCGAGACTCCAGCGCGACTTAACAGATTCAACAGTAACCAGAAATATAGGCGTGGCTTTTGCACATACAGTTATTGCTTTTGGCTCTCTTCTGAAAGGGCTTGATAAACTGGTGATTAATGAGACAAAAATAAGAGAAGATCTTGAAAATAACTGGGTTGTGGTTGCCGAAGCAATACAAACCATTCTTAGAAGGGAGGGTTATGATAAACCGTATGAAATGCTTGCCGAACTTACACGAAAAGAAGAAGGAGTTACACGCGAAACTATAATGAATTTTATCGATAGCCTGGATATCAGCGAGGAAGTACGCAAAGAATTAAAGGCAATTACTCCGTTTAATTATACGGGAATTTAACTTCTGAAGGGGAATGAACACAATAAGGATACTTTTTAAATATATCTCACCATACAGGTGGCAGGCTATAAAAAATGTCCTGTTCAATATTATCAGTGCATTTTTTGCACTCTTCACATATACACTTGTTGGACCATTTCTGAACCTTCTTTTTAAAGGTGTGAAAGCTGCTCCTGAGCCCGGGGAATTTGTGTTCAGCCTGCAGTGGCTTCTGGCTTTCGGGAGATATAAATTCTATTCCTATGTAACTGAACACGGTGAGGCTCAGACTATTCTTCTTGTTTGTGTGATAGTAATTATAGCAAGCCTGCTTAAAAACGGTTTTATTTTCCTTGCAAATAATAATATGGCTTATATCAGGGCAGGAACTGTTCGCGACCTCCGTAAAAAACTTTATGACAAAGTATTAAGGCTGCCCCTGTCATACTTCAGTGATGCACGAAAAGGAGATGTAATGACCAGAATTTCCAACGATGTGCAGGAGATTGAGCTATCTGTAATGTCATCACTCACAATGATGTTCAGGGATCCACTTTACATAATAATCTTCGTTGTTTACTTAATGGTGACAAGTGTAGAATTGACACTCTTTGCTCTGATAATGATGCCTGTAAGCGGGTGGTTGATTGGAAAAGCAAGTAAAACACTTAAGTCATCATCATTTGCCGGCCAGCAGAGCCTTGGAAGACTCCTGTCGCAGGTGGAAGAAACACTATCGGGATTGAGGATTATAAAAGGCTTTAACGCTGAGAAAAAAGTTACATCACAGTTTACAGACAGCAATGAGAGGTATACCAAAATATTCAGGCGGGTTACCCGAAAGGCATATCTTGCTTCACCGCTCAGTGAATTCCTTGCTACAATTGTTATAATGATACTTATGTATTTCGGTGCCAGGCTGGCAATTAGCGGAGTGGGAAATATGACACCCGACAAACTTATCACCTTTATGGTAGTCTTTTCACAGATAATACCTCCTGCAAAAAATATAACAACTGGCTATTTCATGATTCAGAAAGGGCTGGCATCCATCGAACGGCTCGACCAGCTGCTCAACGCCGAGGAAAAAATAAAGGAAAAGGAGAATGCACTTCCCGTCAAATCGTTCAACAAAGCAATTGAATTTCAGAATGTATGGTTTTCATACGGCACCGAGCCAGTTCTGAAAGACATAAATCTGAGAATCGAAAAAGGACAAACCGTTGCAATTGTTGGTAAATCGGGTAGTGGTAAATCAACACTTGTTGATCTTATACCACGTTTCATGGATGTTGACAGCGGAAGGATACTTCTCGACGGAATTGATATCAGGGATTTAAAGATTAAAGACCTGAGGAATCTGATGGGCATAGTAAGCCAGCATCCGATTCTGTTCAATACTTCTTTTGCAGAGAATATTGCATTCGGTATGGAGTCTTTTTCAATGGAAGATGTTATAAATGCTGCACGCATTGCCAATGCTCATGATTTTATTATGGAGACGGAAAACGGATATGAGACTACTGTTGGTGAGGGCGGATGCAAGCTTAGCGGCGGTCAACGGCAACGTATCAGCATAGCAAGGGCAATAATGGCTAATCCTCCAATACTCATCCTCGACGAGGCAACCTCTTCACTCGATACCGAATCGGAACGCTACGTCCAGGAAGCAATAGTCAGACTGATGAAAAACCGTACCTCTATAGTTATAGCCCACAGACTCTCAACAATTCAGAATGCCGATGTTATTATTGTACTCGACAGCGGACGGATAGTAGAGACAGGCACTCATAAAGAGCTTATGGGAAAAGATAACGGCTTCTACAAACGCCTGCACAGCTACCAGGCTATCTGACTTACCAGTTCAACCGGATAGGTAGATTGTATTTATGACTATTCAGTTCAGGAAAAGCTCCCTGTTACTGCATACAAACATCCTGGTGCTTTTCGTATATTCTCCACCCGAAGGAGATGGGTATTCAAGATCGATGTAAAAAGCCCTGAAACCTGTTTCAGGATAGTAAACCCTGGTCTTGATGTTTGAAATATCCTGATATTCAATGTTTTTTACCACAAAGATGTCATTCCTGAAATCCCTGTCGGGAGAATCGCACATCCATAATCTTGCACTTTTGAGTCCTTGCGATGCCTTAACGGTGAGCTCGGCAAAAAGGGTGTCATACTTAACTTCCCACTCACACGATGGATGAGGCAAATGGTTTATTACTGTTCCGAAAAAAGCATTCAGTGCATTTATTGCCTGACGGCCGTCGCCCAGATCATGTCCGGCATTGGGTACATAGTGCAGGTAGTTTTCTCCCGGTATTTCGCTTATGTAATTTTTTACCGCATCAACAGGCCAGTAGGGATCGTTGGTTCCGATAAATATCATCTTGGGCATCGTGAGTTTATCCCTGTACGAATAAGGATCAATCATCGCCACAAGCTCCTGTCCTTCAGATGTGGAAAGGTCCTGTGCAATGCCAAGCCTCACATAATCTTCTATCTCGGCGCTGTAATCTCCCCACACTTCTTTTTGATAAGCAATATTAACAGGCATATTGAGAACATCTATCACCATGGGTGCTATTGCTACAACTCTTTTATCCTGCGAGCCGGTAAGCCATGTGGTCCACCCCCTTTTTGAAGCACCTGAAAGAACAAACTCATTGATTTCGGCTCCATGCTCCTTTTTACAGAAATCCGTAACTGCATCCATTGCTCTAACAGCACTTTTGACCATTGGAAACAGCAACGGCCAGGAATAATCTTTATCCTGTTTGTAATTATGCAGAGTAAAGGAGATTAATGCATCCTCTGTAAGAGTATCATAAAGTGGTTGATTAGGAACCTGTGAAATCACCGCAATAACAGCTTTGTTCCTCTGTGCAATTGCAGAAAGCATCCCCAGTAAATTGTCATTCCTGCCTTTCCACCTTGGTTCACCGTCTTTCAAACTTCCACCGGTTATAAAAAGTAATGCACAGTTATGCTTTATTTCATCAGGCGCAACAACAGTAAGCTGATGAACCCATGTGTATTCACGCCATTTCTGCGATGTTAGTTTCAGAATAGCAACCTTCATATTGCCCTCTTCGAAATTTTCCTTTATCTCCCAGGAGAATGTCCTGTCTCCATTATTCAAATACCTTTCCAGAGCTGTCTCCGGCGTAACGGGTGTCTCCTTAGGTCTGCATGACACTATGGCTACAAGTGTGCATATTGTCAGGAAAAGAATTATTGATTTTTTCATATGCTGATTTTTTCTATTATGCTAAATAAAATTTTAATTTTAAAACGAACAACTTTTTTAGAGAAGATATTAAGAACAATTAAATAAAATCAGACATGTCCATGTTAAGACTTTTTCTTTTTTCAATTATTTCAGCAGCTCTTTTGACCGGTTGCTGCATAAAAGAACAGGAACCTGTTGACCTTGTTAATCCTTATATCGGAAATATCAGCCATCTACTCGTTCCGACATATCCTACAGTTCACAGGCCTAACAGTATGCTCAGGTTTTATCCCGACAGGGCAGATTATACTGCATACAGGATACCAGGATTTCCACTGAACATTATTTCGCACCGCTCTGGTAAAATATTCGGAATAACACCTTTTACCGGAAATCCCGGTAGTGTTCCGGTAAATATTTCATATATCTATGATAATGAGAAGATTACACCTTACTATTATAAAGTAACTCTTACTGAACCTGACATTAAAGTTGAATTTACTCCGGAAGAAAAAGCGGGATTCTTCAGAATTGGTTTCCCTGGAGGGAGCGATGCTGGGATTATCCTTCGCACCACAGGACAGGGCGAATTGTCGCTTAACGATGATACAGTTATTGGTTTCGATACATTTAATGGTGTAAAAACGTGGCTCTGGCTGGAGTTCGATAGAGAGCCCAATAGTGTTTCAGCGAGACGGAACGATACTTTGCTGGCTGTGAATTCAATAGCAGGCAACAGGGTGGCATTATATGCTTCTTTCGGCAGGGAGCAAAAACCTTCTGAAATCAAAGTCAGATACGGAATTTCATATATCAGTGCTGAGCAGGCAAAAAGTAATCTTTACAAAAGCAGCGACAGATGGAACTTTGAATCAATAGTGAAGGAGGGCCGGGAAATCTGGAACAACACTCTTTCAAAAATTGAGACAGAGGGTGGTACTCATAACCAGCAGGTTGTTTTTTACACCTCTCTTTACCGCTGTTTTGAAAGGATGATAGATATCACCGAGGATGGCTGGTATTACAGTCCCTGGACTGGCAAACCTGAACCTGCTGGAGATACAGCATATTTTACCGACGACTGGGTATGGGATACCCATCTGGCTCTTCATCCGCTACAGGTTATTCTCAATCCTTCACTACAGGATGAAAAGATCAATTCCTATATCCGCAGTGCAAGACAAAGCGGTTGGATGCCTACATTTCCTGTGGTTACCGGAGATAATCATGCCATGAACGGAAATCATTTTGCGGCCGTTGTGCTCGACGCGTGGAACAAGGGTATCAGGGGATTCAGTCTGGAAGAGGCTTATAACCATCTGAAAAAGACTATAATGGAGGAAACAAAGCTACCATGGGTTAAGGGACCTGCCACTGTGCTGGATAAGTTTTACGATGAGAAGGGGTGGTTCCCGGGGTTGAAGAAGGGTGAAGCTGAAACAGTACCTGAAGTTCATTCATTTGAGAAGCGGCAATCGGTAGCTGTTACGCTTGCATCGTCGTACGACGACTGGTGCATGGCGCAGATGGCGAAGGCACTTGGTAAGGAAGATGATTATGAATTTTTCAGAAAAAGAAGTCTGAACTACAGAAATCTCTTCAACACGGCAACAGGTTTTTATCATCCGAAAGACAGTGAAGGCAACTGGATAGAACCTTTTGATTACAGGTTCGACGGTGGACTTGGTGCCCGTGATTATTACGACGAAAACAATGGCTGGACGTACATCTGGCAACCTTATCATGCTTTCGACGACTTAATAAATATGATGGGAGGACCTGAGAAGTTCGATGAGAAGCTTGATCTCCTCTTCACAGTGCCATTGGGCAGGTCGAAGTGGCAGTATTATGCAGTTTTACCTGATGCAACTGGAAATGTAGGTCAGTTCGTTATGGGCAATGAACCCTCAATGCATATACCTTATCTTTACAACCTTGTTGGAAAACCATGGAAAACACAGAAACGTATAAGAATGCTTCTGAACACATGGTTCAGAAACGACCTGATGGGTATTCCGGGCGATGAAGACGGCGGGGGTTTATCGGCATTTTATGTATTCTCAGCGATGGGTTTCTATCCTATAACGCCGGGTATACCTGAATATCAAATAGGTAGCCCCCTGTTCCGGAAGATTAAAATACACCTGGATAACGGAAAGACTTTTACAATAGTGGCTGAGAATAATAGTGATGAATGCATATATATTCAGTCGGCAAAACTTAATGGGAAAGATTTAAACAAGACCAGTATTACTCATAACGATATAATTGGAGGGGGCAAGCTTGTTCTGAAGATGGGTGAGAAACCCGGTCATAATTGGGGCAGGAAGTAGCAATTCAGGAATTCTATCTGGCTGTTTTCATACTTTTATTCTGTGCTTACCGGGTAAGTAACCATAAAAATTGTTCATGATACATTTAATTAAATTTCGTTTTATATTTGTTATCGAGGGATGTTAGCTCAGCAGGTTTAGAGCGCTTGTTTCACATACAAGAGGTCACTGGTTCGAGTCCAGTACATCCCACTAATCATTATTTAATCGTAATTTCCAGAAATTCATTTAATTGTATTGAGACTTTTCAGGAAATTTTCATGAAACTCTTTTTTAACAACCTTCCACAGAAAGTTAAAATTATCATTTAACATGAACAGACAAACGATTATTTCAGCGGCACTTGCTACCATCCTTTTATTAAATGGATGCGGACAGAAATCATCAGGTCAAAAAGGTGACCTGAAATGGTCAGTCAGGATGGCAAATAGCGTCATGAAGCAGGCCGACAGCCTGATTCATTATGTGCCTGGAAAACCAAAATGGGCATACGACGTGGCTTTCCTTGGTATGGCTATTGACCGGCTGGGAAATATTGACCGGAAATACTCAAAGTACATGGAGGATTGGGTTAATTATTTTGTAAGGGATGACGGCTCGGTAATAGACTATACCATTGATGAATACAACCTCGACAGAATATTTCCCGGAAGAAATGTTCTAACTGTTTACAAAAGAAATCCGCTTCCAAAATATAAGATAGCACTTGATAATTTTATAGAACAGCTCAAAACACACCCGAAAACAAAGTCGGGCGGCTACTGGCATAAGAAGATCTACCCATGGCAGATGTGGCTCGACGGAATATTCATGGGTTCAACTTACATGGCACAATACGCAAGAGAGTTTAATGCCCCTGAATGGTTCGATGTTGCCGTTACACAGGCAAAGATGGTATATGAAAAGACTCTTGAAAGTGAGACGGGTCTGTTACGTCATGCGTGGGATGAGAGCAGAACACAGAAATGGTGCGAGCCGGAAACAGGCCGATCGCAATACCCGTGGAGCCGTGCAATGGGATGGTACACTATGGCAGTAATGGATATACTCGAGGCTCTTCCGCCAAACCATCCGGGCAGGGGCGACCTGATGCAAATACTCCAGAACACATGCGAGGCACTCCTTAAGGTGCGCGACCCCAAAACTGGCCTATGGTATCAGGTACTGAATATGGGAGGCAGGGAAGGTAATTACCTCGAAGCTTCAGGTTCCGCAATGTATATTTACGTATTTGGAAAATGCGCCCGCCTTGGATATATTGATGGAAAATTCAGAAAAATTGCCGAAGATGCTTTCAACGACTTTCTGAAAGAGTTTGTTACCGTTGATGAAAAAGGAATGGTCACTGTCCATAATATATGCGGAGCCTGCGGCCTCGGAGGAAACCCCTACAGAGACGGCTCATATGAATACTATATCAGCGAAAAAAGAGTCGATAACGATCCGAAAGGCGTTGCACCATTTATTCTTGCAGCCATTGAACTCGACAGATGAAAAAGTCTGGATTATGAAAACAGGATTAAACCTGATGATAACTTTTATTTTTGTCCTGTCTCTCAGCTCCTGTAGTTATAATAGGTTTAACCACGTCCTCCTGAGGGATGATTTCTCCGGGCTCGATACAGGGCTTTTTTCAGCACCGGTGGGCGCTCATACAGAATATCATTATCTTCCCGAAGCAGGCCAGAAGGGCAACTGGGTTGTGTCAAGCTTTGCTTCAGGCTCGGGCTGGGGTACTGCATGGCAGATAAAAAACGATGGCTCAGGCAATGCAATGTACCAGACTTTCTTTAACAAATCGGCAAGGTGGACCCACCCAATGATAATTGCAGGTGATTCATTATGGAAAAACTATAAAATAACAGTGCGGTTTTCACCTGAAAGTGACACCTTTTGCACGGGAATAGCCTTCAGATACAGAAACGACCGCTGTTTTTATTTCTTCGGATTGAAACAGTCAAAAGCAATTATTATAAAGTTCAGACATGCTGATGACGTAAATTCACTCAAAGAAACTGTTCTGGCTGAAGCACCTTTTAAGTTCAATCCGGGCAGTGAAGTAACCCTTGAAGTGAGAGTTGAAAACAACAAAATAAAGGCCTGGCTGAATAAAAAAATAAAACTTGAAGCCTCTGACGATACATATGCCACAGGAAAGATCGGACTGATATCAGATACAAAGGCCGTTTACAGATATGTTGAGGTGCTGACATCTGATAAGGAAAATCTCAGGCTTCAAAACAAAAAGTCGGAATATGAACTTCAGTCACTGAAGTTGCAGGATGCAAACCCCAAAATGGTACTGTGGAAGAAGATTAAAACTCACGGGTTTGGTGTGGGACGCAACCTGAGATTTGGCGACCTCGACGGAGACGGAATAATAGATGTGCTTATCGGACAGGTGGTGCACCATGCATGGCCTCGCGACAGCCACAGCGAATTGAGCTGCCTCACTGCAATGACATTCGATGGCAAAATGCTATGGCAAATAGGAACCCCTGATCCCGAAAAAAACCATCTTACCAATGATGTCGGATTTCAGATTATTGACCTTGATAACGACGGAAAAAATGAAGTGGTCTATTGTATGAATTTCGAAATTATAGTTGCCGACGGAGCCACAGGAAAAACACTCTACAAAGCTTCAACACCTTATTCTAAAATAAAAGGTGACAAGTTCCCGCGGATACTTGGCGACTGCCTTTTCTTCTTTGATGCCGAAGGGAAAGGCTATCCTTCAAATATTCTTATAAAAGATAGATATACAAATTTCTGGGTAATGAACAGCAAACTGAAGGTGTTGTGGGAAGGCAATTGTAAAACCGGGCATTATCCCTTTGCTTACGACATAGATAACGACGGCAGGGAAGAACTTGCCATAGGGTATTCACTCTACGATCATGACGGCAAGCTGCTGTGGTGCCTTGATGATAAAATCGAAGACCATTGTGACGGTGTTGCAATAGTTGATTTCGACCAAAATCCAGAGACAGAACCTGAAATAATGTACGCTGCGAGCAATGCCGGCTATCTTAGATTAGATCTGAAGGGAAATATACTGAAGAGATATTTTATCGGTCATGTTCAGAACCCTGCAATTGCTAACTTCAGAACTGATCTGCCAGGTCTTGAGACAGTCACAATTAATTTCTGGGGCAACCAGGGCATAATACATTTTTACGACAGCAATGGCAATATATACCATGATTTCGAACCCAACCAGTTTGGCAGCATGTGTCTTCCACTCAACTGGAAAGGCGACGGGGAAGAATATTTTGTACATAATGCTTCCTTGAAAGAGGGTGGGGTATTTGACGGATGGGGAAGAAAGGTTCTGCAATTCCCCGCCGACGGGCACCCTGAAATGTGCAATGCAGTTCTCGACATCACCGGCGATTGCCGCGATGAAATTGTTGTATGGGACCCTGATGAGATTTGGGTTTACACTCAGAGCGATAATCCCAGAACAGGCAGGCTCTATCGCCCGGTAAGAAACCCATTGTATAATTATTCAAATTACCAGGCAACAGTCTCCCTGCCGGGATGGGTTGAATTAAGAATAAAGAATAATGAATAACGAATTAAGAATGGGGGAAAGGATAAATAGAGATTGAATTAAGAATAAAGAATAACGAATAGCGAATTAAGAACGGGGGATAGGGGAAAGAGAGGTTGAATAATGAATTAAGAATAAAGAATAACGAATGACGAACTAAGAATATAGTTAATATGAAGACATTTAAATTTTTTTGTTTAATTCTGCTTGCATTTATTCAATTATCGTTAAGATGCCAGACAACAGATGCCCAGATGGTGTTATGGTACCGTCAGCCTGCAACCGACTGGAACGAAGCACTGCCTGTGGGGAATGGCCGGCTTGGTGCCATGGTGTTCGGCGACCTCATGCGTGAACGCATTCAGCTCAATGAAGAAAGTATCTGGGCAGGAATGAGGGTTGAAAATGCCGATGCAGACGCCCGGGAACATCTTCCCGTCATTCAGCAGAAACTCCTGAATGGAGAAATAAAAGAGGCAATGGAACTTTCAGAAAAATACCTTCGGAGCAATCCCATGCGGATACGCTCGTACCAACCCCTCGGCGACATTTATATTGAGATGTTCAGTCAGAGCCGCAGTCTCCCGAAAAGAGAAAATTATCGCCGCGAACTGAACCTTGAAACCGGTATTGCAACAACCACATGGGCGTGGGAAGGCATAACTTTTACCCGTGAAGTATTTGCCTCAGCACCCGATAATATAATTGCTCTGCGTATAACATCCTCTCAACCCGGAAAGTTGACTTTCAAACTGTCACTGTCGAGAGCTCAGGATGCAGTAGTAATACCTGCCTCTGGAGATGAACTTGTAATGACCGGTCAGATCGTTGACCTGCCCGACAGGGATGTCTGCCCGCCCGGACTTCACATGAAGTTTGCAGCAATTATTACCGGGAAAGTCAGAGACGGTTTCATGCAGACTGTAAACAACAGCTTTTATATTGAAAATGCCTCAGAAGCTGTGTTTTATCTTACAGCAGCCACCGACTATAATCCTGCACTTTTGAATTTTGACCGGACAATTGATCCCGTAAGAAAATGCCGCGAGATTCTTTCTCCTGTTAAAGCAAAAAAATATGAGTCAGTCAAAGCTGACCATATTTCCGAACATTCTGCCATGTTTAACAGGGTGAAATTTTCACTTGGCGAAGATAACAAAAGAGATTTACCCACCGACCAGCGCCTTAAACTTGTAAAAGAAGGGGCTGAAGACCCGGCACTTGCAGTCCTGCAGTTTCAGTATGGCCGTTATCTGCTAATGGGTTCATCACGCAAACCGGGTATTCTTCCTGCCAACCTGCAGGGCATATGGAATCAGGATTATGTGGCTGCATGGAACTCCGATTTTCATACCAACATAAATATCCAGATGAACTACTGGCCTGCAGAAGTGTGTAACCTCTCTGAAACAGCTTTGTTGCTTTCAGATCTTATCAACAGATTAAGGGAACCGGGTCGGATTACGGCTCAGAAAACATTCAACTCGAAAGGATGGACAGTAAACCATCTTACAGATCCCTTTGGCAGGACTTCCATATCCGACGGGGTAGGGTGGGGCACGTTTCCGATGGCGGGCCCATGGCTCGTGCTGCACCAGTGGGAGCATTACCTGTTTACACAGGACATCGGTTATCTGAAAAATGAAGCATGGCCCTCAATGAAAGAGAGTGCAGAGTTTGTTATGGGATTCCTGATCAGGGATAAGAACGGATATCTGGTGACTGCACCGTCAAACTCACCCGAAAACACCTACCGGTTGCCGAACGGTGAAAGATACAACCTTACCTATGGTGCGACAATGGATATACAGATTATAAGAGAGTTACTTAATGCCTGTGTGAAGGCAGGCAGGATACTGGGTGAAGACAGAAAGCTGCTGGAACAGATGCAGGCAGTTTTGAAAGACCTGCCACCCAACAGGGTAAGCAGGAGGTATGGTATAATACAGGAATGGATTGAAGATTATGAAGAGAACGAGCCGGGTCACAGGCATGTTTCGCAACTGTTCGGACTCCATCCCGGAACACAGATTACACAGGCACAGCCCGAACTTTTCGAAGCAGCTAAGAAGACTATCGAACGCCGCCAGACTTATGCCGCAAAAGGACAGGGCTCATCAACAGGCTGGAGTAAGGCATGGATGGTAAACTTCCTGGCAAGACTGAAGGACGGAGATGCGGCCTGGAACAAAATAATCGAGATGCAGCGCGAAAAGACACTTAATAATCTTTTCGACACCCACCCGCCTTTTCAGATCGACGGAAATTTCGGACTGACTGCAGGAATTGCCGAGATGCTTCTTCAGTCGCATGCCGGAGAAATAGAACTGCTCCCGGCGTTGCCTGCTGCATGGAAGGAAGGTAAGATATCAGGACTTAAAGCACGCGGGAATAT
>JAKPDL010000003.1 GCA_029552825.1 Bacteroidota bacterium | reverse complement strand
CATGGTAATGCAGATAGAAGAAGTCAGAATAGATGAAATCAGCAATCATCCATCAAACCCAAAAATACACCCCGAAAAACAAATACGGTTAATTCAGGAGAGCATTAAGAAATTCGGGTACACAAACCCTGTAATTTTATCGGCTGACAATATCATCCTTGCAGGACATGCCAGAGTAAAAGCCGCAATAGAACTCGGACAAGACACAATTCCATGTATCCGGACTAAATTGTCCGGGGCTGAAGCTGATGCATACTTATTAACAGATAACCGATTAAGCGACATTGCACCGTATGACAGAGATATTTTAGCCGAACTTCTTTCAGACTTGCCTGATGACTTGGCAGAACTTACCGGGTTCGATTCGGTGCAGGTTGAAGCGTTGCTGTCAGGCGAAGAGATACCAGATATCGACCGGTTCATATCAGACAGTCAGCCGGAAGAGCCACGGGAAGAAGTAGACGCTGAACCGCAGATAGACCGGGCGGCAGAACTTAACAAAATATGGAAGGTTAAGACGGGTGACTTGTGGCAGTTGGGAGATCATCGATTAATATGCGGGGATTGTACCGATCCGGCAGTCGTTGAACGGGTGATGATGGGGGAGAAAGCGGATCTTGTTTTGACTGATCCCCCATATAATGTGGGTAAAGATTTTGAAAACGACAATTTAAATGATGAAGAGTATTTAAAATTTATTAAATCGGCGATTGGTGCATCAATTAATGCCCTTTTAAATAATGCTACATTAATGGTGTGGTGTTGTGAAAAAGAACTCTTTACTATAAACCGGGTTTTAAGTTCAGTGTCAACTTTTAGAAGATTGATTGTATGGGTTTATACGGGTGGAATTTCGCTTGAAACAAATTATTCAAAGCAATGTGAATTTTTATTTTATAACACTTTAAGCGAATCGGATTTTATTTTTAATGCAGATGAAATAAGAATCGAATCAGAACGTATGCGGAGGGGGGATAAAAAATGTGGAAAAGACGGGAAGGTTCCCCCAAACTGGTTAGAAGTTCCAAGGCTATTTGGAAATTTTAAGGAACGGGTTGATCACCCCACACAAAAACCGCTTGGAGTAATAACCCCGTTTATTAAGGGCCACTCGTTAAATTATGTTTTAGACCCATTCCTCGGTTCCGGCACAACCCTGATCGCGTGCGAGAATACAGGGCGGAAGTGCAGAGGTGTG
>JAKPDL010000225.1 GCA_029552825.1 Bacteroidota bacterium | reverse complement strand
TCTCAACCATGGACCGATGGCCCTGTATATGTGGGTGCAATAGTTGTGTTTCTTTTTATAATGGGTCTTATACTTATTAAGGGACCAATAAAATGGTGGCTGGCCATTGCAACTCTTTTGTCTGTTATGCTATCCTGGGGCAAAAACTTCATGCCACTTACAGATCTATTCTTTTATTATTTCCCCGGGTACAATAAGTTCAGAGCTGTAACTATGATTTTAGTTATAGCAGAATTCTGCATGCCGCTGCTTGCCATATTAACACTTAAAGAAATATTTGAAAAAAGAATTTCACAAAAAGATTTTTTAAAAGCCTTGAAAATATCCCTTGGTATCACAGGAGGGCTAACATTACTGTTCCTGTTATTCCCGGGTCTTGCGGGTTCTTTCCTTTCCCCCGGAGAGCGTGAAAGTCAGTTACCAGGATGGCTCACAGAGGCTCTGAAAAAAGACAGAATTGAACTTCTCAGAGCAGATGCTTTCAGATCACTTATCTTTATTCTTCTGTCAGCATCAGTACTGCTAGGTTTTATCTTTAAAAAACTGAAGGTTCAACATTGTGTGGCAATACTTGGCCTGCTGTTTCTTCTTGATATGTTTCCGGTTGACAAACGACATCTTAATGCCGGAAAATTTACCACAAAGTCATCAGCTCTCCGGTTTACCCTTCCTTCTGCAGCCAGCCAGCATATACTTAAAGATACAACAATATTCAGGGTTCTTAATCTCACAGTATCACCATTTAACGATGCCTCGACTTCTCTTTTCCATCACTCAATAGGTGGATATCACGGTGCAAAACTGAAAAGATACAACGAGCTGATAGATTCAGTCTTATATCCTGAAATTGTGAATTTTACAAACATGCTTCAGCAACCAAATCCCTACCCCCATATAGATTCTGCCCTGCAGAAGCTTCACGGACTTAATATGCTGAATACTAAATATTTTATTGTAAATCCCGATATGCCACCCCTTTCCAATCCCTATGCCATTGGAAATGCATGGTTTATCGATAAAATTATTTTCGCTGAGAATGCAAACGAAGAGCTGGCTTCACTGAAACATATCAATCCTTCAAAAGAAGCTGTAATTGATGTCCGCTTCAAACAATATATGCCTGATGCTTCAGCGCTAAAGGGTTCACCTGGCGATACCATCAGGCTGGTCTCTTATAAACCCAATGAACTGATTTATAAAAGTGTAACAACCCATGAACGGCTGGCAGTTTTATCTGAAATATATTACCCGGCAGGCTGGATAGCCAGCATCGATGGCAAAGAAGCACCTATTATCCGTGCCAACTACATTCTGAGAGCTCTTGTAGTACCCCCTGGAAATCATGAAATAATACTCCGATTCCGACCTGCATCGTATTATACAGGTGAAAAAATTTCACTTGCCAGCTCAATAATATATATTATTCTAGTAATTGGGTATCTATTTTTCAACCTTCTTAAAAAAAGGCAGGTTGACAAATGAAAGTTACTTACAATAAATGCCCTGTATGCAATAGCAATAGCATCGGACCATATATCGAATGCAAGGACTACCTGGTATCAGGTGAATTGTTTCCCATTTACAGATGTCCGGAATGTCAGCTTGAATTCACCCAGTATCACCCTGGCGAACAGGAATCGGGTAAATATTATGAATCAGTCGATTATATCCCCCATTCCGATGCAATAAAATCCTTTACAGGAAAGATTTATTACACTGTGAGGAAATTTATGCTTTTGAAGAAAAAAAATCTTGTAATTAAATATACAGGGAAACGCACTGGCACCATTCTTGACTTCGGTAGCGGGACTGGACATTTTGCGATAACTATGAAAAAGGCAGGATGGGATGCTACAGGTATTGAACCTGACAATGATGCCAGAGAATATTCTTTAAAAAACTTCGGAATAAAAGCTATGCGACCTGAAGAAATGAAGATACTTCCTTCATTTTCATTTGATTGTATAACTTTATGGCACGTACTCGAACATCTTCACAATCCTTTTCAATCACTCTCCGAAATCAAACGCCTTCTGAGGCCTAATGGCATTTTGATTATTGCCACACCTAACAATATGTCATTCGACAGCATCCATTACAGGCATCTATGGGCAGCGTACGATGCACCAAGACATCTGTGGCATTTCAACCCCGTTTCCTTTTCCTACATGGCTGGAAAGGCAGGGTTTGAAATAATTTCTATGAAAAAACTTCCTTTTGATGTTTTTTATATATCTATCCTGAGTGAAAAGAATAGAGGTTCGCGAATACCCCTATTTAATGGCCTTTTAAAAGGATCTATCTTCTTTCTTTTATCCTTGTTCGATGTTACACGAAGCAGCTCAATTGTATACTTGCTAAAGCACTCTGAATCCGGAAAGGGTAATGCAGATTATTAACACATTCAAACAAGGAATAACCAAATACCCAATTACATAATACAGTTTGACGATTCCCAAAAAACTTCAGTACCTGTCGAGCCATCTGTAACGTCTTGTACTGTCGCCAAATTTAAGGGCAACCGATAACTCGTGTGATCCGTAAGTTAAACGCTGTATCTCCTGCATCGAGAAATCGAAAGCATATCCGATCCATATATTTTGATATTTGGCTCCAATATGGGCAATAATTGAATTATTTGTTCGGTAGGCGAGACCTCCCCATACTGACTGGTTATATGTATAAGTAACCCCCACATCTACTTGAGGCATAAATTGTTCTGACATTTTTAAAAGAAATGATGGCTGGAACTCATGATACCTCATGTCTGTAAAAGTATATGAGCCAAACAGATAATAATGCCTGCTCACCTGCAGCTTTTTATATGCATCATTTCCAATTTTAGCCCTTGCTCCAAATAACTGGTCGGCAGAAAAACCGAAGCTAAAGCGAGAATTCAGAATATAGAGCCCAAATGAAGCGTCAGGGATAAACACTCCTTTTCTAAGCTCATTATTCAGCCATGGTTCATCAGGGTCCTCAAA
The DNA here is from genome assembly GCA_029552825.1 of Bacteroidota bacterium. Lineage (GTDB taxonomy): Bacteria > Bacteroidota > Bacteroidia > Bacteroidales > VadinHA17 > LD21. Next base: position 4,001 of record JAKPDL010000225.1, on the reverse strand, counting down.
ATTAAGATCTCTTTCATCAATCTTGAAATGATATCCAGTAACCGCAAGACCCATTGACAATTGTGTCGCCTGTTGAACCCAGGTATGATATGCATAAGTTGCCTGAAAACCGGTACGTCTCACAAGACCGTTTTTATCACTGAAAATAAATCCTCCAACTCCAACCTTCCCGTCTGATTTTGGTCTGAAAACCTGCCTTCTTGGACTTACCTGTTTAATAATATGTCCTCTTTTTAGAAATCTGGTCTGCCAGCTGAATGAGTACGTACGAGGGGCACCATAATATCCGACCCACTGCTCCCTTGCAGTTAGATTAAAACTAGTATAACCGTCGCTACCAGCAACTGCAGGATCAATCAGAAACTTGTTGTAGAGATACTGGCTGTACAAAGGCAGCTGCTGGCCGTCGACCTTAAGCAGAGCAGTCAAAATAATTACCTGTATTATCAGTATTCTCTTCAAAGTTTTATAAAGTTAATGTTTATCTGACAATTGTTACATTTCCGATTATCGATTTTTTGCCATTATGCAGGTCAATTATATAATGGTACGAATCCATCGGTAAAAGTACTCCGTTGCTTCTGCCATCCCATGGCTGAGGATATCCTTTTTCTGACTTCCATACAAGCTCACCCCAGCGGTTAAATACTTTCACCTCCATCTGAGGATACAGATGCTTCATGCCTATATTCCACTCATCATTAATATTATCATTATTTGGTGAGAATGCATTTGGAATAACCAGACACGATTCATTAAGTGTTTCAAGCCTTACTGAGTCGGTCACCGTACAATTATTAGCATCCATCACTTTCACTCTATACACCCCTCTCGTCAGGTTAGTCAAAGATTGTCCGGTTGAGTTGTCAGACCATCTGTACATGTAGCCACCAGCTTCAATTCCACCATGGACTTCGATATTTATTTCACCGTCGGGGCTGTCGGGGCAGAATGGCGGTGTTACGCTGAAAAGAATCCTGATAGAGTCTGGCTGAATAAGTGTAACTGAAGTATCAGCATGGCATCCGTTCCGGTCAATTGCAATCAGTCGGTAAGTTCCGGCTTTAAGTCCGGTTCTGGTTTTACCTATATATCCATCGGGCCACAGAAAACTTACACCACCTACAAAGTTGACAGCCTCAACACTGATGGAACCTGTTGTATCACCTGCACAATTAATATTATAATTACCATCGTTGCTTCTTGAGAGTGTAAGGTCTAAACTGATTTTTTCGGGTTCATTCAGAACAAAAGTTTCTGTAGCTGTACACAAATTGGCATCAGTTACAATCAGCTGATACTGTCCGGCCTTAAGGCCTGAAATGTTTCTTTCATTTGATGAGAACCCATCAGGTCCCTGCCATAAATATGTAAACGGAGCTTCCCCACCGGTTGGCTCAATATTAATATATCCGTTACTGTACCCTGTGCAGCTTACATTATAACCATTATAATCCGACAGAATACTATTAAATTCGACAGCAGGAGGCAGATTAATTCTAATTGAATCAGTAATACGGCATCCATTGACATCTGTTACCGTGACTGAATAATAACCTTCGGAAAGGTTGCTTATATCCTCGGTTGTAGCGCCGTTCGACCACTGATATGAATATGGAGGAACTCCACCTGTTACTGTAAGGTCTATAGAACCATTGCTAAATCCTGGAGTTTCACAGGTAATATGTTTCGGAACAAGTGAAATTGTCAGAGGTTCTGGTTCAGTAAGAACAATTTCTGTCGTGGCAACACACAGGTTAGAATCAGTTACAACAACATTATATTTTCCAGCCGTCAGGGCGAACTGGTCTTCCATTCCCTGAACAATTCCTGAACCATTGTCGGTACTCCAGTTAAATCTGTAATTTCCTGGACTTCCGCCTGACACTGTCAAATCTATTGAACCAGTTCCTCCGGAACAGTTAATATTATGATTTCCATCTGGTGAAACTGATGGGACAGCATTTACATTAAGCGGAGCAGGTTCGGTTAGCGTAAATACCGGCAGAGGCATTAAAATACATGTAGTATTCGAAACATCCGTTATTGTGGCTGAATAAGTTCCTGCCTTCAAATTCTTCAAATCTTCAGTATTTGCTGTAAACCCATCTGGACCTGTCCAGCTGAAATTATAAGTACCTGAACCGCCTGTGACTGTAATATCAATTGACCCATCACTGAAACCATTGCATGAAATGTTATAACTGCTGTCCCTGCTTGATGAAAGCCTGTATCCAGAAAGTTCAATACCGGGTGGTTCGGTGAGGGTTACATTAAATATTGTAATACATCCGAGGGTATCTGTTACCTCGAGATAATATGTACCTGCAATAAGGTTGTCAATTCTGTAAGTGCTATCTGGTCCGGGAATGTTTCCGTCATATGTAAACCATCTGTAATGGTATCCGCCTCTTCCTCCCGAAATAGAGCTTACCCATGCAGCACCATCGTTATATCCTTTACATGATATGTTATATCCTCCCGCATAATTGCTTGTTCCAAATTGTACTACTACAGGTGGCGGAGGTCTTAGGGTAACAGTCTTTGGATTTTCATCAAAGCATCCATTTTTGTCTCTGATATATAAAGTATATGTGCCTGCGGATAGTCCTGTAATAATTCTATATGTAGTAGGATCAGCAGGGTTTCTATTGTCGGAAAATACTCCTGTAGAAATTGTATCAACACCGTTTCTAACCAACCAGTAATTATATGGCGGAGTAATACCTCCAGTGGCAGAAATGGTAACAGTTCCGTCAGAACTGCCGATGCATGATATAGGATAGCCACCCGGGTCTATTGGTGTTGGAACCATATAACCTCTTGCAAGTTGTGGTACAATGTTTATATAATCTTCTCTCATGCACCCTATATTGTCTGTAACCTTAACTGTGTACTGCCCGCTGAAAAGATTTCTGATTTCAACAGAATCTTCCATATAATACCCAACTGGCCCCCTCCAGATTATTTTATAAGGATCAGCTCCCTCCGAAATTACAGCCCTGAGTGCAGCAAGACCTGAACCACTTGTGCAGGTCATCGGTTGAAGCACATCGATACTGGGAGGAGGTGTAATTCTTGGCAATGGCAATGCATGGACCTTGATAACATGGTCAACAACCGGACCTGCAGGACAGGAGAGGCCGTTAACCTTTGGAGTAATAGAATATGTTACAGTTTGTATTGTATCTGTAAAGTTTGTGTAAGTAAAATTAATTACATGCCCCGGAGGGAGGTCAGTGGCTGGAGTGGTATTTCCAACAAGGTTGCCAGGTAATCCGCTCAGAGCAACAGTATAATCAAATCTAACTACCCCTTTCGTTGTAACAGTAGGTGAAGTAAGAGTTATATGTGTATTATTCAGAGCGCTGTTTGCATTCCTGCTGTCGCATATCTCATCTTTAACGCTTACCGGAATAACTCTTGGGGTCGGATTTACCGTTATTGTTGCATATATTGTTTCGCCAGTACAGAATGTTGGAGAAGGACCAACAGGCACAATTGTAAATGTAATTGTTATCGGTGCATCTGTTTCATTAATAAATGTGCCACCAATAAAATCTCCAATGTTCAAAACCGTACCACTCGACGGTAATGTTGTAGTAATCCCAGCCGGCTCGGTTCGTGTCCACAGGTAAGTTGTTCCAGGTACACCTGCTGTTTCCCCGAATATCATGTTTGTAAATGGAACATTAGAGCATTCATGATCCTGAGAAGACGGTGTAACTGTTGCTATAGGTCTCTTGTTAACCCCAAGATGTGCAGAATTGCTTCTTGTGAAATTACCATAATCATCTGTTACTATACAGTAATAATATCCTGAATCAGAAAGTACGGCATTAACAATAACCAGAGTTCCGTCACTTGCAACACTGTAGCGCGGACCTGTAAGGAGAATTCCGGGTTCTTTATACCACCTGTATGTAAGAGGACGTGTTGATGTTGCTATTATTGTAAATGTTGCCGGAGAACGTTCACATACTATTGTATCTTTAGGATGT
>JAKPDL010000224.1 GCA_029552825.1 Bacteroidota bacterium | reverse complement strand
AAATGGAACCTCTCTGGATATGGGAAAAAGAAAACGCTCCGAAGGAAGAGGAGCATGCTCCTCTTCCTTCGGATACTTCTCTAAGTGTCAAAAAATTAATCGTGGCTTAAATGATTTTACAGAAAAAAAGTTGCACAACTTATCCCATCGAATAAGCTGGCAATTTATCCGGTTTAGTATATGATGCACCAACAAACCCCGAAAAATCAAAATCATAAGGCACCGCCACTGGCTTCATAGTGGTGTCGGAAGGTTGTACTATAACTATATTTTTACGAGAAACAGCATACCAGTCTTTGTTCCCAATGATATATTGAAAAACAGATAGCTTTTTGTAACTCTCATAATCAAGATCAAAAGGCGTATAAAACTTTTCGGTTACTTTTGCATCATTTCGCTTTGCCATCCTCTCTTCATCCTCGAGAAAGAAGCTGTATTTTACAAATAAAGGTTCATTTGTCCGGGTATCAAAATATAATATTTTAGCAAGCCTGACCCTGAAACTATACTCAGTAACCTGATTATAAAGCCTGTAAACTATGTATTCATCCAGAAGATCCTCTTCATCCTGACAGGGCGTTACCAGCTTCAACCTGTTCTGGTCTTCAAATAGTGTATTTTTTACACTCTCTTTTCTGAAATCAATTAGAAGAGGAGGAAACGAACAATTCTCAGGCCTTAGTCTGAAATTACCACGCACACTTACTTTTACATCTATTTTCAGGTTTGTACCCTCGGGCTGATAATAAACCAGTACTCCGTCGAACCATACTGGTTCTTCCATCCTGTTTTTCTGTAGAGCAGTAAAATCACTCCTGAGCTCCAGTTGTAAGATGTCTTCCGAACTGAACAATTTGTCAGGTTTGCCCGTGGCTTTACCAACTGGCAGATACAGGCAAAAGAATGATATAAGAGCAATAATCCTCATCATCCGGAACACTGGTAATTTTATCCATAAACATTCACCTGAATGTTTTGTTCACGGTTAAAATTCCTTCTTTCCGAATTAAAATTATTTCTTAAACCATTCTAAAATTTCAAATCTTTATGCTCCTTTATGTCAGTTGCTCGGAAATGATTGCCGGTTTATTTTTTGTTTCTTCTTAACCACATGTGCACAAAATTAACCTGCGCTTCAGCTCAGGTTAAGATACTTCTTAAGGAGTGATATTCCTTTTTTAATTTCTTCCCTGCCGCTCGATTCAATGCCATACCATCCCCGGTATCCAGCTTCCCGGCATAGTTTTATCATTTTTGCGGTCAGTTCCTCTGTGGGTTGATTCCGGTACGACATCCCACCTGCATAAGGAAGCATCTTTGTAAGGTAATCAACATTATCAAAGTCGGCCGATGGCTGCCTCCAGTCGGGATAGCTTCCGAAATAAAGATTATTAACTTCTTTTAGCAGTCTGAGCATCCAATCGGCATCGTTGGATACTCCGCCATGGTTCTCGATCAAAACGCTTATTCTGGCCGGAACAGCATATTCCAGCAGCATTTGATATGTTTCCACTGACCATTTAAGTGCTTCTTCCTTGTTGACATCCTTTGGTCCGCGGCAATTGGTGCGTATAGCATGACAACCAATATAAGCTGCAATATCAATCCATTTACGGTGATTGATTACAAACTGCCTGCGCTCTTCCCTGGTTGCTGAACATCCGTCCCCTTCATCGTCAACCATAATCAGTACCATAGTAACATTATGATTTTCAGCGTTTTTCTTCAGCTGCCTGAGATAACCCTCTGTAGGTACCTCAAACAATGTGTTGACAAACTCAATCCCGTTCAGCCCAAAATCTTTTCTTGCAACAGCAGGAAAGTCGAGATTCTTCCATTTACCTGCCCTTATTTCATCAACAAGTGCCCATTGTGCAAGTGATATGTCGTCTTTTGTCATTCTGAGAGTAGGAAGGGGCTCAGGCTTTGTAAGTCCAGAAGAAAAAATATGCCTGCAGCCCCTGCCAGAACTGACTTTTCAATAAAGTCTCTTCTTCCCAGTTTATTCATAACATACGATTTTACATCTCCCATCCTTTTCTGTATTCTCTTGTAAGGAACTTATTTGCTTCTTCGTCGTTAGTAATCCTCATATTAACAGAGTCATATTCAACCCTCTTTCTTGCTCTGAGAGCAACCGCACCAAGGTTAATGGTTTCAGTAACAGGGCCAGCATAAATAAAGCTTCCGGGTGATTGAGTTCCTTTAAGAAAAGCATCAATCCATACATCATTACCTGAAAGGCCCTCAGGTTCTTCCGGAGGAGGAACAAAGTCTTTCATTCTGGAGGAAGGAATCAGAGTTGGATTTTCGCCACGGAATCCTGCAAGTATTTTACCTTTATCGCCAACAAACATCATACCTTCTGCCGGTAATGACTTGCCCTCAGCTAAAAGTTCTTCAGGAGTGAGCGGTTTCATTCCGCCATCATACCATATAAGTTCAAAAGGTGGAAGGTTCCCCTGTGCATTAAATTTAAACCTTACAATGCATGAAAGAGGAAATGCCACATCGTTTCTTATGCTTACGGCAACATTTTCACGGAATCCGCATGTAGTAGTACCATAAGCTTCCGCACTCACCGCAGGGGAATTGACGCCTAATGCCAGGAAAAGCGGGAACAGACTGTAATGGCCCATATCAGCAATACTGCCTCCGCCAAAGTCGTACCATCCGCGGAATACTGCATGCGTATAATTGGGATGATACGGACGATCTGGTACAGGCCCTAACCACAGCTGCCAGTCGAAGCCTTCCGGAATTGGAACCGACTCTTTGGGATTCTCCTGCCATTGAGGCCATACTGGACGATTCGACCAGTTGTGTATCTCTTTAAGAGTTCCAATGAATCCGTCGGCAATCATCTTTTTTACAACATTATAGCCCGGCCTTCTACTCCATGCCAGCAGGTGCGTGCTTACCCCACTCTTGCGAACCATGTCGTAAGTAACTTTCCACTCATGCATCCTGTTTGCTATGGGTTTATGAGTCACAACATGCTTACCTTTTTTCATTGCAGCAACTGCAATGCAGGCATGCAGATGGTCGGGAGTCATAATCTTTATTGCATTAAGATCTTTCTCTTTCTCAAGGAGTTCCCTGAAATCGCTGTACGAAGAACATCCTTTATAGGAGGGCAATTTCTTTATCTTTGCATAATATTTCTGAACAAACTCCTGCCCAAGGTCTCTGCCCCCAGGGATACCCTTGATATTCTCACCCCAGGAGGGCTCTTCGAGAGCCTTACGGATGGTATCGCGTACACTGTTCATCGACCAGTCGATATAGTTTGTGCTGAATTTATTTGGGTCGCATACAGCAACAATCTGAATCGACGGGTGTGCAAGCAAAGGGGCCATCTCCCTGATTCCCTGAGTACCACAGCCAATGTAACCCAGTGTCAGCTTGTCAGAGGGTGCCACATAGCCCTGGCCCCCAAGAACATACCTGGGTACTACAGTAAAAGCCACTGAAGCGGCAGCTGCCGAACCCAGAAACTCACGCCTTTTGATTTTAGTTGTTTTTTTCATAGTGAAAGATTTTAAGTTTCAAGTTATCATAAAAATTAAAACTCAGTGATTACTCAAATTTAATAAAATCATACAAACAATGCATTATAAAAATGCTCTGATTCAGTCAGAAAAGAAAGCAACATTTTTGTGCTCTTAAACACAGAAACTTTTGCTTTTGGCATTCAAACTTATTATCTTTGAATAGGGGCAGTTAATACCCGAAAAGTTAATACTGTCCATATTACAATAAGAAAATGTAAATCTGCTATATATGAAACACACGTAATCTGCCAATCAAAAAAACTCCTCCTGATTCTATGGGAATCTCAATAGCTGAAGGGAAAGGATGCAGGGAGGAAAAGCAGAACTGAATAATTTTTAAACATAAAATATCTACCTATGAAAAAATACATTTACCTCACAATCGCCCCGGAAGCACTGATAGGATCAATGCTTCCGCCTGAAGAGTTCGGTTGTTATATGGCTACCGGAACCAAGAAATCGAATAAATCACAGGTTATCTTTTTTGAAATAGACTTTGAACAGATAAAGTCTCTAATTAATGTAGATTATCTGAACAGGAAATGTGTAGCCAAACCCGATGGTTCACCCAAAAGCTCTGTGTACTTATCAATTTACAGAGTACTGGAGAACATCCCCCTATCATCACTGCTTGACCTTTACCTGACAACTGACACAGGAAAAGTTCTCCAGCTTAAAAAAGGCACTTACGACCCCGGTAAGATTGGAGAAAGAAAAATGTTCCTCTATCAGGAACTTTGCCCTGTCAGCCCCCAGGTTGCCAGTAACTTGCCTCCCCATGAATTCCTGAAAATACTTACTGACGGATCACTGCAGATAAGACTCCCAAAACTTTTCTTCGTAGATCTCAAACTCGGAGAACTTGCAATCAATCCACTTTCAGGTTCTGCTGAACACCTGCCTTATGGAAACATTTCTCACCTGAGAGACTGCCTGGAAATAATCAAGACAGAGGAAATGAAACTTATGAAAACGGTTCAGCGTGAATATACAGGAGCCCTGTTATATAGAACTATAGAATCAGGTTTCTATATCGGAGCCGTTAACGACCTGATATTCTATCCATATCCGACAATGGCAGAGATTGAAAAAATGAATTACGAGTTTTTCAGAGCCATATAAAAATTATAACAACACTTTTTACCTGTAATATAAGTATATAAGAAGTTTTAAAGTCAATACCGGACATACATTGTAAATGTTGTACCGTTTTCTGGATCTGTTTTTTATTGTATTCCATACTTCCCTTACCCTTTTCAATGCCCTGGGCTGGATATGGAAGAAAACCAGGTTATTGAATCTTATAACCCTTTTTTTTACCGGAGCCTCATGGCTTTTCCTCGGATTAATAGTTGGTACGCCGGGATACTGCCCCCTTACTGACTGGCATTTTGATGTTCTGGAAAAACTGGGCAAAACCGGCTTACCCAATTCCTACATAAAATATCTTGCAGACAGGCTTACCGGATTTGACTTTAACCCTGCTTTTGTAGATGCAATGACACTTATTGTATTTAGTGCTGCTCTTCTGTTATCAATATCATTTAACCTTAGAGATTATCTTATACGAAAGAGAAAAGGGGCTAGCAGTGTAAATTGAAATTTACAATAACCAATCACAGAATAAAATCCTGCTGGCTATTTATTGTGTTAATGTTTTGTTAATTCTGAAATTTAAGGGAATTTTCAGGTGAATATTATTGTCTAATTAGCAGAGAACGATAATAGAGGAAACTTTGATAAAACTTAGAATTATGGGAAGGAATGTAAAAATAATAATACTCAGCGGGTTGCTACTGACATCAGTAGCGGCTCTTTACGGCCAGCGCGGAATGAGGGGTTGGGCCGACACCTCTTCTTTGAAACGACCGGGCTGGGAGATGCGTATGCGGCAAATGCCTGCAATAAAAGAAATACCAGATTCTCTCCGAAAGGGTATCAGGAGAGGCTACAGGCATGGTTATGGAAGGACTATGCCTTTTGACCACGGAATGTGGAATATGCCCTACAGAAGAGTACCTGAAAGATTCGGACCAGGTTGGTTCTACGGCCCGGAAAGAGTTCCTTACACCGACCCATTCAGGTTCGGCAGAAGAGATTTTGTTAGACCTGTTCCTCCTGCAATGGCTCCGGAGAGGCCACCTATGCCTTATATTTACAGAATACCGGACCTTACAGATAAACAGAAGAAGGAAATAGAATCACTGCGTGAAAAATTCAGGGATGAAATGAACAAATTCCGCGAAGAAAACCGCAGGAAAATGGATGAGATGCGAAAATCCCATCTGGATAAAATCAAAAATCTTCTTACTCCTGAACAGAAAAAATGGCTTGAAGAGAGGATTCCACAATCTACAGAAAGCAAAAAAATATAAGAAACAAACTGTTTATAAAATTGCATCAGGTTAGGTCAGGTTAATAAGGGTCAGGTTGGGTTAGGTTAGGTTAGATCAGGTTAGTAAAGGGTGCCTTCAATTGGCACTCTTTATTTTTTATTTTTTAGGTATTTCTTACCTTTAAGGAAAATTAATATCCGGATTATTAACCAAAAATCTAAAAGACATGATAAAAAAGCATTTTAAGTTATTTCTGTGCATTTTAATATTTGCGTCACAGCTCTCAGGGCAGGTACGCAACAGGGATGAACTTGCCAGGGGTGTGAATTTCATTGAGACAAAGATATATTCAGCCGAAGAAGATGCAAGAATCCTGGAACTTTATAAAAATCTTCGCGTGGCTGATGTTTCTGACGGACTCGATATGGTAGGTTTACCTGGTTCAGGGCTTGTTGACCCTGCAATACATGCAGCATGGACCGATCCCAAAGATTTCAAGCATGTTTTCAGGGGCATAGCGATAACCGTGCGTTACGTACCGACACAGAGGCCCGACAGGCCGGCACCGGGTGAAAGCTTCTCACAATGGGAAAGCAATGCTTATAATACTATTACCACTGAAGCATTTACAGGCTTAATAAGACCCGGCTCGGTGATTGTGATTGATGATGTCGAAGAAAAAGATATCGGTTCAATAGGATCAAACAACATTCTCAACTGGTACAGGCTGGGAGCTGTAGGAGTTGTGACAGATGCCGGTGCCCGGGATACTGATGAGATCGGGCTTGAAGGAGTCCCACTTTACCTGCGAAAAAAAGGTCGCGGTATAAGACCAGGCAGAAATGAGATTGAATCTGTAAACCGCCCTGTCTCCATAGGAGGTGTTCTGGTTTGCCCGGGCGATGTGGTTGTAGCCGATGGCGATGGTGTGGTTGTGGTACCTCGTGCTGTTGCCGAACAGGTGGCAAAATATGCAAATGATATTCTCGCCTCAGACAAGGCAGGTAGAAAAAGCCTTTATGAAAAACTCGGCCGTCCACTCGACAGAACCGTAAAAGAGTGAATTTGTCAGTGAAATAAAAACTCTGTTGAAAAATATTTACTTTTACTCCTGACATATAAAATAAACTAATATGTGTTTTTCGGCTGGAGCAAGTTTTGCAGGAAGTGCGATGCTTGCAGGCATCGGAGTTGCAACTTTAAGGAAAGTAAGCCACCCGTCACAAAAGCTTTTTGCTTCTATACCTCTTCTTTTTGCAGTTCAACAGTTCTCTGAAGGGATACTATGGCTCACTCTGAGAGCTAATGACTATGGCAGGCTCCAGGATACGGCAACATATATTTTCCTTCTTTTCGCACTGATAATATGGCCCATAATGGTACCACTTTCTGTCATTAAAATGGAAAAACCTGGTGCAAGAAAAATTATACTGAAATTTCTTCTTGCTACCGGAGTTATTGTTTCTTCATATTATGCCCTCTGCCTGCTTTCTTTCAACGTAGAACCAGGAATAAGGGATTTCCATATTGAATACAGAAATAATTTTCCCGATAAACTTGCTTTGCCTGCATTTATATTATATACTGCTTCCACAATACTTCCGCTTTTCGTTTCAGGAGTGAAGAAGATGTACATTTTTGGCTTGCTTGTTCTGGTTTCATGTATTATAACAGGCATCTTTTACAGGGAATACCTGACATCGGTCTGGTGCTTCTTTGCAGCAATAATAAGTGCCGTTATATACTATATTATTACCCAGGAAAAATGGGTGCCTGAAACAGAAAACCTCCGTTTCCAATAGCGGCCGGAATGAATATTCATGGCTTAAACAGCCACAACTAAAATCTATCATACACAATATCTTAATGATAAAAAGTGATAATAGAATTTTCTCATAATTAAACCGGAATGGCAAATAACAACATAGAAAAACCTTGTAACAATTATTATTAATGACTCAAATACAGGGTAAATCATATTTTGCAACAACTGTCTTCCTGGCTTTTTTCGAAATACTCACCAGCCAATCCGCCATTCATTGGGAAACAGCAGTTTTCAATAATGACATATGGAGATATTTTGTTGGATTATCTGAACCCCAACAAGGCTGGCAACAACCTGGTTTTGACGACAGTACATGGCAAATTGGACCTGGAGGTTTTGGTTTCGGTGATAATGATGACAGTACCGTTATTGCACAGTGCTCTTCTGTGTATTTGAGAATAAGATTTATAATATCCGATACATCACGAATCAATTCAGCTGTGCTTCATATTGATTATGATGATGCTTTTGTGGCCTATTTAAACGGAATTGAGATTGCACGTGCCGGAATAAACGGTATAAATCCTCCATTCAACAGAACAGGTGATGATCATGAAGCAATTATGTACCGGGGAGGTTATCCCGAATCATTTCTGATAGAAAGGTCGGTGCTGAAATCTGTTGCCCGGCCTGGTGAAAATGTGCTTGCTTTACAGGTCCACAATAACTCATCATCGTCTACCGACCTCTCTTCAAATGCCTGGCTCTCTTTCGGCATAACAGGTAATTCCGTATTATTCCGGCCGGTACCATCATGGTTTACACCTCCTGTAATATTTACAGGTTCACACCTGCCTGTTGTGGTAATCAAAACTCAACCCGGGGAAGTTATAAGAAATGAGCCCAAAATAACTGCTGATATGAAGATTATATACCGACCCGGCATAATCAACAATATAACTGACTCCGGAAATGTCTATTCAGGCAAAGTTGGAATTGAAATCAGGGGAAGATATTCAGCATCATTACCCCAGAAACCTTATGGTTTTGAAACACGCGATGAAACAGGAAATAACCTTAATGTGTCTCTTCTTGGAATGCCCGAAGAAAATGATTGGATTCTGATTGCAAATTATAACGATAAAACATTTCTTAGAAACCTCCTTGCTTTTGAACTCTTCAGAAGAATGGGTCATTACGCACCCCGTACAAGATTTTGTGAAGTCATAGTAAATAATAATTATCAGGGAATCTACCTGCTGTGTGAAAAAATAAAAAGAGACAGAAACAGAGTCGATATTTCAGAATTGAAAGAAAACGAAAATTCAGGTAATGATTTAACAGGAGGTTATATTTTCAAGACTGATTATTACACAGCTTCCGACAGCTGGCTGAGTAATTACTCCCCGTTAAATAAACCCGGTGCAAAAGTCTATTTTGTATATTATTATCCGGAACCAGATAAAATAACCCAGTATCAAAAAAAATATCTGAAAGACTTTGTAAACACTTTTGAATCTATTCTTTACAGTTATGATTATAAAGATACCCGTACCGGCTATAGAGCCTATATCGATGTGAACTCTTTTGTTGATTACTTTATTCTAAGTGAGGTTACACGCAACGTTGATGCATATAAAAAAAGCAGATATTTTTATAAAGATAAAGACAGTAAAGGTGGAAAAATCTATTCCGGCCCACCATGGGATTACGACTGGGCATGGAGAGATATAAAAGAGAACTGTATTCATTTTAATCAGACAGATGGTTCCGGATGGGCCTATAAAATAAATGAATGCAATCCCAATCCAGTACCGCCATCATGGGAGGTTCGTCTGATGCAGGACCCTGATTTTATAAGAATGATACATGACAAATACTACCTGCTCAGAAAGAACATCCTGAGCATGAGTCAAATAAATATGATTATTGATTCAGTTGCCACATTGCTGTCAGAAGCACAGGAACGCCATTTCCAGAAATGGAGAATACTGGGAATTAATGCCGGAACTCCTGAATACGGAGAACAACCCGATACGTATGAAGGAGAAATAATTAAATTCAAAAGCTGGATCTCGAGAAGGCTTGCATGGCTCGATGCAAATATGCCCGGAAAATCAATAATAGCATCACAGGGTTATGAACCAATTTGCAGAATTTTCCCCAATCCGGCCGATAATTATCTTCATGTTCAGGCAGACACTTTGATCTCCACTATAGAAATCTTTTCATTCACAGGTGTACCGGTGAAAAAATCTGAAGGATTCAATAACTATTCGGCAACTTTAAATCTTGAGGGATTGAATGAAGGTATATATTACATCAGGATTCGCTTCAGGCATGGTGACATTATTACCAGGAAACTAATAAAAAGATAAAACTATACAGTCTGTCAGAAAAGCTTTCTGATTACCCATAAAATAAAAGAAAGAAGAATGCTAATAACAATCATGGTGGTAACAGGAAAATAGAATTTCACATTTTCCTTTTCAATTCGTATGTCTCCAGGAAGATGGCCTATCCAGTTCAGCCTGCTTCCTCCCAGCCATAAGATAAGACCTATAATAATCAGAATTATCCCCGCAATAACCAGAAATTTACCAATCTGAGGCATATTCACTTTTTTGCTGTAAAATTAACCGAAATAAATATAACCCGACAGTATACCTTGCTTAAACTTAAATAAGCTTAACCAAAAACCTAATCTAACATGTTATCAGTACAGCATTCTTACCTTTATGGTATAGGGAATTTTTTTAAGTTCCTCAACTGAAGATGGGTCGAGTTCGCTTTCAGTTTCAATTATTACATATCCAATATCGGCATCTGTCTGGAGGTATTCGGCTGAAATGTTGATGCCTTTAGAGGAAAAAAAGTTGTTAATTTCCTTCAGAACACCTGGTACATTACGGTGGATATGAAGGAATCTCTGAGTTGAGTTATTGGGCATAAGAGATATTTCTACAAAATTAACAGCGCCAATTGTAGACCCTGTATCGCTGTATTTTACAAGTTTCTCAGCTACTTCCAGACCTATATTTGCCTGAGCTTCCCGTGTATTTCCTCCAATATGGGGCGTAAGTATTACATTATCAAAATCCTGAAGTTCATGAATGAAAGGTTCTTCATTTGAAGATGGTTCAGGGTCAAATACATCAGCCGCTGCACCAGCAAGATGGCCCGATTTTAATCCCTGTGCTACAGCAGTATAATCGACCACATCTCCCCTAGAAGTATTGATAAGACAGGCTCCTTTTTTCATCATTAATACCTGTTCCTTTGAAATCATATTTTTTGTAAGTGGCGTTGAGGGAACATGAAGTGTCACAACATCTGCGTTTCTTAACAGTTCTTCAAGACTGCTTACCGGTTTCGCATTACCCAGACTGAGTTTTTTCTCGATATCATAATAAATTATATTCATCCCCAGACTTTCTGCCAGTATTGAAACCTGTGAACCTATGTGGCCGTATCCAATTATACCAAGTGTTTTACCTCTTATTTCCACTGCATTGCCTATCGTTTTATGCCATATCTTCCTGTGGGCAAGGGCATTTTTCTCAGGCACTCCCCTCATCAACATAATAATCTCTGCTATAACAAGTTCTGCCACTGAACGGGTATTTGAAAAAGGTGCATTGAAAACAGGGATACCCAACATCTTTGCATCGTAGAGATCAACCTGATTCGTGCCAATGCTGAAACATCCAATAGCTATGAGTTTCCTGGCTTTCTGCAGTATATCCCGGCGCAGTTCTGTACGGCTGCGAATGCCTATTATATGAACATCCTGTATTTTATCCTCAAGCCTGGTGCCGTTAAATGCTTCTTTATAACATTCAACATTATAATATCCGTTCTCATTAAAATGCTTAAGGGCATTATCATGTATCCCTTCAAGCAACAATACCTTAATTTTGTTCTTGTCAAAAGAGTATCTTGCCATTCCTTCAATTTTAATTATCCGGCAAAAATATATATTCTGATTTAAATTTTAAACATATTGTTCTTAACTGTTTAAATATTTTAATTTAAATATATTTTAGTCAACTATATTTTAAGTTTATGCATGCTTATAAGAACATATCATTCAATTTGGTATCACATAATTTTCATACAGCTTCAATAGTAGAAGGTGGTTTGGGTGCAATATTATATGTAACTGACACAACCCCCGGAACTTCTTCCAGAATTGATTTTGCCACTCTTTCAAGTATTTCAAAAGATAGTCTTGTAGGGGTTGCTGTACGGGCATCTGTGCTGTCCCAGCATCTGACTTCAATCTGCATCCCGAAGTCCCTTTTCCCACCGCGCATGCCTGTCACCCTGTCATTATGAAGAATAGCCATATACTGGAATGCTCCGGTCTCTTTAAGAATTTCTTCAACAACCGATGTAGCTTTTCGTACCACCTCCAGCTTTTCTTCAGTTACCTCTCCGATAATACGGGCAGCAAGTGCCGGGCCGGGAAAAGGAATGCGGTTAAATATCTCTTCTGGCAGCCCAAGCGCTCTTCCAACAACCCTCACACAATCTTTCCGCAATTGAATCAGAGGTTCGAGAATCTGATAACCAAAAGCTTCCTGCGGATCTATCCCGAGCTGGGCAAACACATTGTGTTGCCTCTTTATTCCTGCTACAGTTTCATCAACATCGGTTAAAATCGTACCCTGCAAAAGAAACCTGGCACCACTTTCCCTTACAATCCTTCCGAATACTTTCTTATAAAAAGTCTGGGTTATGGCTTCACGCTTTTCTTCAGGATCTGTTATACCTTTCAAAGCTTCAATAAACTCCCTTCGGGCATCAATAACTTCCACATTTACCCCCAGGTCCCTGAATATTCGAACTACCGATTCAGGTTCTCCTTCCCTCATAAGCCCGTTCTGTATGAATATAGTTCTGAGTTTTTCTCCCAGAGCCCTGTGCCCGAGCATTGTAACAACCGATGAATCAACTCCGCCCGAAAGTGCATTAATAGCTGTACCGTTACCTACAGCATCCCTTATCTCAGAAATCTTTTCCTGAATAAACTTTTCAGGCTCAAGTTCTGTAATTTTTATTTCATTAATCATAATCTAAAATTTTATATTATAAACATACTCCAAAATTACAGATCAAAATCGGAGTTGTTGAAAAATTTTGATGATGTTTTTAATAACTTTGAAGCTTACACCAGTAAAATTTAAAAACACATGAAATCTCTTCAGTTTTCAATAATCATTTTATTGCTTACAATCATTTCACAATCAGTTTCAGGTCAAACAAGAATTATTCAGGAACTTTCGGAAGGCTGGAAATTTGCAAAAGGCGAAAACAAAGGGGCCTGGCAGGTAAATTTTGATGATTCCCACTGGCAGAATGTTGTGGTTCCTCACGACTGGGCAATTGAAGGGCCTTTCAACAGGGATGGAGATCCTAACACAGGCAAACTGCCATGGAAAGACGAAGGCTGGTACAGAATCAGATTAAACATACCTTCAGCGTGGTCAGGTAAGCAAATCTATCTACTTTTCGACGGCGTTATGGCATTCCCGGAAGTTTATATAAACGGCGAATTAGCCGGAAGATGGGATTACGGTTATAACTCCTTCTACCTTAATGTGACTCGTTTGATTAAGTCAGGGTCGGAAAATGTAGTGGCTGTTCACGCCGACACCCGGAAGCACGACAGCCGATGGTATCCCGGAGCTGGTATTTACCGGAAAGTCAGTCTTATTGCAGTAAATCCCATTCATGTTGACATATGGGGCACGTACATAACAACTCCGGTTGTAAAACCTAATTATGCCGATGTGCTCATAGCAACAACGGTTAACAACTGTGGAGCCGGTACAGAAGAGGTAGTACTGAGGCATGTAATTAAAAATCAGTCAGGTTCGGTTGTGGCTGAAAAGGAGGCAAAAGGTATTATTGCTCCGGGCAAAAACAGAATTATTGAAACCACTGTAACTCTGACTGATCCGCACCGCTGGGATATCAACGACCCTCATCTGTATAGTGTAGAGACAAAAGTGATTAATAATGACAAAGAGGTTGACAATTATGTTTCCACGTTTGGTGTTAGAACTATCAGATTTACTGCAGATGACGGATTCTACCTGAACGACAGGCGCGTCCAGCTAAAGGGAGTTTGCCTGCACCATGATCTCGGTGCACTTGGTGCTGCTTTCAACCTGAGAGCACTTGAAAGAGAGCTCGAAATAATGAAGGAAATGGGTGTAAATGCCATCCGTTCGAGCCATAACGTACCTGCTCCGGAGCTACCATGGCTGTGCGACAGAATGGGATTGCTTCTGTTTAATGAAGCTTTCGATAAATATGACGCTAAAGCCGATATCACCGACACTACCGATTTTGAAAATTTTGCCCACAGAAATATAAGAAATTTTGTAGTACGCGACAGGAATCATCCTTCCGTTTTCATCTGGAGTGTTGGCAACGAAATAGGTGATGTTCAGAGAAATGTTAATAACGGTTTCCAGAGGCTACATACAATGGTGAATTATGTCCGTAAATATGACCCGACGCGCCCGGTGACACTCGTTTGCGACAATGAGCAAAGTGCAAGTCTCCGCCATTTTGACTATTACGATGTTCACTCCTGGAATTATGGTCGCCGTTATAAGCTCGCCCGCCAGATGGAACCCAATAAAGCAGTCATCATAAGTGAATCAGCTTCTACTGTAAGCACACGGGGATTCTTTGAACTTCCCCTCCCGGAAAAAAAGACCGACTTCACAAAATCGCTACAGGTAAGTTCTTACGACCTCAATGCACCTGAATGGGCAGAAATACCCGACGATGATTTTATGTGGCAGCAGGAGGAACCATATGTGGCAGGTGAATTTGTCTGGACAGGATTTGACTACCTTGGCGAGCCAACCCCGTACAACAGTTTCTTTACAAGAATACTCGGCCTGACGGCTGCCGACGCCTCACGAAGCAGCTATTTCGGAATTGTTGACCTTGCCGGAATACCAAAAGACAGATACTGGCTATACAGAAGCTACTGGAAAACAGATGCTAACACCGTACATATAGTACCGCACTGGAACTGGGAAAATATGGAAGGCAAAAACATTCCTGTTTTTGTATATACAAACGGCGACTGTGCCGAACTGTTTCTGAATGGGAAATCACTCGGCAAAAAATGTAAAAATCCGAAATCCGAAAACTCGGTTGAACGTTTCAGACTTATCTGGAAAGATGTTATATATGAACCTGGCGAACTCAGGGCAGTCGCTTACAAGGAAGGTGTTAAAATAGGTGAAGCAGTTGTGAAAACTGCCGGTAAACCATACCAGTTGCGTCTGACTCCTGACCGAACAGTAATCAAATCGGACGGTAAAGATCTCTCCTTTATCCTTGTAGAAGCTCTCGACCGAAATGGGAACCCCTGCCCGCTTGCAAACAATAATTTTGAAATTAAAGTTAAAGGTTCAGGAAAATTCATAGGTGTAGATAACGGTAATCCACAATCGCTGACTTCATTTCACTCAACAAAATACGATCTTTTCTATGGCAAAGCCATGATTATTGTGGGTGCATCAAAGACAAAAGGTGAAATAACTGTAGAGGTTATTTCAGACGGACTAAAACCTGCAATAACCAGAATAACAACACAAAACTAAATCTTACATAATGAAGAAAAATTTTATTTTACTCATTTACTTACTGCTCTGTTCTTTTCTCTTTATCCCTGCTATCAATGGGCAGCAAAAGGCTATACAGACAGGTAAAAAGGCTCCCTCAAAAATTATCGTTCCTGTTGTCGTTAATGGCGAAGCACAAAAGATACCGGAGTTTGAAAATCCGGATGAATGGATAAGAGAGGATCTCTGGGTTGAAACGGAATTTGATTCAGACGGCGATGGCAGGCGTGACAGAATGCATGTTGACGTTACACGTCCCCGGCAAACAGAAACAGAAGGTATCAAATTACCTGTTATATATGAATCGAGTCCATATTTTGCAGGTACCGGAAGTACAGCCCGTCAGTATTTCTGGAACGTGCGCCATGAGTTGAATTCTGTACCACCACCACGCACTTCTATGCCTCCGGTTCAAAGAGTAGGTAAACGACCGATTATTTCAAACTCTCATGTTTCCACATGGGTACCGTATGGTTTTATTGTGGTACACTCCTCAGCTCCCGGTACGGGATTATCACAGGGCTGCCCTACAATAGGAACAGAAATTGAGGCTCTAGCACCTAAGGCCGTCATCGACTGGCTGAACGGAAGGGCTAAAGGTTACACAAC
Source organism: Bacteroidota bacterium (assembly GCA_029552825.1). Lineage (GTDB taxonomy): Bacteria > Bacteroidota > Bacteroidia > Bacteroidales > VadinHA17 > LD21. The sequence goes on along the minus strand of JAKPDL010000224.1, from coordinate 81,725 downwards.
ACCCGATGGAAACGATGAAGTAAAGGCTTACTGGACAACCGGCAAGGTTGGAATGATTGGCACATCCTATAACGGCACCATCCCCTTTGCTGCAGCAACTACAGGAGTAGAAGGACTAGAAGCTATAATACCTGTTGCTCCAAATACTTCATATTACCACTACTACCGCTCCAACGGACTGGTTAGAAGTCCGGGAGGTTATCTCGGAGAGGATGTTGATGTTCTCTATGAATTTATCCATTCCAATCCTGACAGGTGTGCCTGGTGCGATTCGATTTACAGGGATGGCATAATGGCCCGCGGAATGGACAGAATAAAAGGTGATTACAACGATTTCTGGGCTCAACGTGACCTGATGAATTATATGGGCAAATTCAGAGCAGCTGTTCTGATGTCACATGCTTTCAACGACTGGAATGTAATGCCCAGCCATAGTTACCGGTTTATCAAAGTACTAAAAGAAAAAGGGGTTCCTCTGAAGATTTATTACCATCAGGGCGGGCATGGTGGAGAACCTCCCTTTTCTATGATGAACAAATGGTTTACACGATTTCTATCTGGGGTGGATAATGGCGTGGAAAAAGAACCCAGAGCATGGATCGTCAGAGAAAACGACGATAGGCTTAATCCTACTCCCTACCCGGATTATCCACATCCTGATGCAAGACCTGTGGAATTCTTTCTTACCGCAGGAGCTCCACAGGCAGGTGGACTGACTACAACAAAGGTGTCAGGCCAGGGAACAGAAACACTCGTTGATAACTTCTCATTCAGCGGCAGTATCCTGGCACAGGCAGAATGGACAGAACACCGTTTACTTTACCTTACTCCGGTACTTAAGGAGCCTGTGCATATTTCAGGTGTTCCTTCAATAACTATCAGGGCAGCCAGCAGTAAACCTGCTGTAAACCTGTCAGTTTGGCTTGTAATTTTACCATGGAATAGTGCCAGAGATGCAAAGATTACCGATAATCTGATAACCCGTGGATGGGCTGACCTCCAGAACTATAAATCACTACGGGAAAGCGAACCACTCGTGCCTGGAAAGTTTTATGAAATGACCTTTGAGCTTGAACCTGACGACCAGATTATTCCAGCAGGTAAACAGATAGGTTTGATGATTTTCTCGAGCGACCGTGAGTTCACTCTCTGGCCCGACCCGGGAACAAAACTTACAATAGATCTTGATAAAACATCAATAAAAATTCCTGTAGTTGGCGGAGCCCCGGCGTTGAAGTTTTAATAAACCTTCAAGACAAAAGCTAACTATTTTCACTTCATTGCGGCTTTGCGATTATTCACATCAACCTGTCCGCCTTTGCCGTTTATTATGCTTTTTACCACACTTTCCTTGTTGCCGTTTAGCCAGAAAATTATCTTGTTATGGATGAATTTTTCAAGATGTTCAGGGGTCTCTATTGCATTGTCAACTATTACCGGAGCATCATAAAATACATTATATATTCCAAGTCCCCACGCCTCGTGAGTCCTTACATGATCAGCCACTTTGTATGATGCATATCCGTAAATGCCGTTATGTTTCCATGCATCAACAGACGGGGGATCGTACGGCATTTCACTCTGATAAAAATACACCCTGCCGTTTTCACCATTCCAGAGAGTCTGATATTCCTGGAAATGTTCGTTAAAAAGACCATAAATAATCACATTGTTTCCGTTAACGATTAAGCCGTTGGCACATTTATTCTTTTCCCATCCAACTCCGTTCCCATGGTCTGCCCTCCATAACCATACATGGTCAACAATCACATCGTTGCTGTTAATAACAAGGCAGGCGCCGGCTGAACCCTGAGCATGTCCGCCAACCCTGAAAAAAAGATCATAAAGAAACACAGGGTTTGCCTGATGTGATTTTCCTGCACCTGATTCGCCAACAACGAAAAGCTTCTCAGAAAAGATAGGTCCTGCATCGAAAGTCAAACCACATACAATAACCCCGTCAACATCGGCTATTTCTATTGCAGAGTTGCCTTTTTCAGGAATAAGGGTTGCAAGTCCGGTACCCATAATTAGAGTCCCGGGCTGTGTTACCTTTAAGCTTTCGTTCAGATAATACCTCCCCGGAGTGAAGAGAATGTTTTTTCCCTTTTTAAGTGCTGCGTTAATTGACACAGCATCATCCTGCCCGGGTTTTGCAATGTAAAACCTGTTCATATATATTATACGTTCAGGTTTTTCGCCGTTAATCCAGCCCGGACCAGCTGAGTTCTTTTTAATCGGGGGTATTTTAACACAAAACCCTTTTTTATCATATGAAAGCCATGGTTTCTCCCTTATCACAGGTGTTGTACCGATAACGGTATAAGGTTTTTCGGGCCAGTTTTCTTCAGGTGCCTGAGGAACCCCCACAAACATCATATTCCAGACTCCACCTTCCCACCCTTCAAATAGAGTGTTTCTGGTAAGCCACTGCTGCTGCGGACCGGAAGTTATTATCCCATCAACTTTTGAATCAGCTAGAAAACCTCCACTGGCATAACCCCTGTCGAATAACTGAAGGTTACCTTTTATATGAACCCTCCTGAGTGGAGCTGCCTGCGACACACCCCACACCATTGTCGATTTCTCCTCGGGCACGATTGTCATGTTTTCAACGGCCCTCCAGAAGTTTGTAAGAACACTGTTACCGTGAGTTGTATTTGACCTTACCGCTCCCTTAATCACTACATCCTCAGGGGAATTCCCCAATCCTATAACCTGCATGTAATAATCAACCCTGATATCGAGATTGTACTCTCCAGGTTTGAATATCAGAGCGTACCGGTTATTGCTGAACTCACTCCTTCGGCCCGACTGCCTCAGAAATATTGTATCTATTACAGCCTGTACCTCCTTCATGTCCATTCCAGGCTCAAACACAAAAACATTTTCACCAAGGACCGTCCTGTTATATTTCTGTAATAATGGGGGATCACCATCAATTTTCAGGCTTGATGCGCCATTCAGGCCGCTGCCTACAAGGCATGCGACAACCAGCAACAGTGATAAAAATAATCTACTTATCATAATATTTTCGTTTAGTTTCTTCTTTTTTAAAACATATGTTAATTATTAATTTTCCTAATTTTGATTATCAAATCGGGATTTTGAGGAAAATTAAATTATTTAAACATGAAAACCAACACAACCATTCTTATTTGCATAATTCTTATTCTGAACTCTGCCTTTCTTGACGGTCAGAAACGGACCCAGATGACAGCAGGTGAGATAATTGAAACAATAATACGGCAAACCGGTAGTGAGCCTGTTCCCAATACTGTGGACGTTATAAAAACAGGTAAACCCGAAACACAGGTTACCGGTATTGTAACCTGCATGTTTGCTCCGATGAGTGTACTGCGCAAAGCTGTCGAACTCAAATGCAACCTTATTATTACCCACGAACCGGTTTTCTACAACCACCGTGACGAGACCTCTCAGTTCAGCAACGATCCTGTTTTTCTGGAAAAGAAGAAGTTCATTGACGACCATGGTCTGGTAATCTGGAGATTCCATGATTATATTCACAGAATGAAACCCGACGGCATTGATTACGGAATGGCCCGAAAGCTTCAATTCGACAAATATCTTGTCAGCGGTACTGATAACAGATTTGTCATACCTGAAACAACTCTCGAAGGCTTACTCAAACACCTGAAGAAAGTTTTTCCAGGGCATTCTTTTAATGTCATTGGGAACCTGAACATGAAGGTATCGAAAGTCACATTTTCAGCAGGAGCACCAGGTAGTGCAGCCCACTTTGCCATGCTAAGAGATCCAGAAACAGAAGTTGTAATAGCCGGCGAAGTACCACAGTGGGAAACATACGAATATGTACGTGATGCCATACTACAGGGCAGAAACAAGGCAATAATTTTCCTTGGTCATATCCCATCAGAAGAGGCAGGAATGGAATATGCAGCCGAATGGATTAAAACGTTTCTGACAGGCATTCCAGTTCACTTCGTGGAATGCCAGTCATCGTACTTTACATATTGAGCCAGTATTCGTAAATGTTTAAATCCTCATCCGCATCAGAACACAATTGACTGGATCGAATGAGGCAGGGATTCAATTTCAGAATAATATAAACCAGCACAAAGGTTGTAGACAGCTTTTCTGTCGGTCGGATTCATCACCACCACCACAATGCTCCCATCACTGTTTCTGAAAGCCGTTGTCAGCAGCATGCTCCTGCTTGATGCTGCCAGAATCTTTTTTGCTCCAGGACGTATGAATTTCGAAAAATGTCCTATATAATAATATGAATTCGTATAAATGAGTTCGCCTGTCCTTGTATCAGCATGCACCGGTGCAAAACAATAATTTCCTACATGATTTGGACCTCCCTGTTCATCAAGCAATATATTCCAGTCAGTCCAGGCCTCAGCACCCGAGTTGAAGTCGTTGATCATTGATATGCCATAATCCTCCCCCAGTCTCCACGAGGTGTATCTCTCAGGATTGAAGCTTGCAGGCGTACCCTCAGTAAAAATAAGATGCTTCTCTGGCCAGAAACGGTGAACATATTCCACATTCCTGTACATCTGTTCTCCGCCCGACCAGTCTTCATACCAGTGGAAACCCATACCCCATGCATATTGTGAAGCTTGAGGATCATTAAATATAACCTGTGCACGTTGTATTATCAGGTCACGGTTATGATCCCATACAATAATCTTTACATCTCCCAACCCTTCCTTCTTCATTGTTGGCCCAAGGTAATTCTTTAGAAAATCCCTCTCCTCCCATGCATAATAAATGCACGATTCCCATCTCTGTGTAGCCATCGGTTCATTCTGAATTGTTATTCCCCACACAGGTATTCCTACTTTTTGGTAAGCTTTAACAAATTTTGCATAATAGAGCGCCCACGACTGGAAGTACTCAGGTTTAAGCTTCCCTCCGTGCAACATGTCGTTGTTGTCTTTCATAAATGCCGGTGGGCTCCAGGGACTGGCAAAAAGTGTCAGTTTTCCGCCTGCAGCAGCTATGGCCTTTTTAATAAGAGGAATTTTGAACTGCCTGTCGTGAGAAACATCAAAAGTATTCAATTCTTTATCGCCTTCTTTTACATAAGTGTAACTTCCACTTGAGAAATCACAGCTGTTGATGTTCGTTCGTGCAAAGGTGTAGCCTATACCTTTATCGGTGCTGTAGTAAGCCTGTAAAATTTCTTCCTGCTTTGCGGGAGGCAGTTTTGCAAATGTTTCTGCTGCGGCATCAGTAAGAGCTCCTCCTATTCCAATAAAATCCTGGTCAGTTTTTGAAGGGTCAACAAAAACATATATCTCCCTTTCTGAGGTGCTTTCGAGCTTCTTAAATGGCATGGTCCCGGTTAGAGTAAGCCGTAAGTTTGTGTCCTTTGCCGTTGTATAAACCGACAGAGTTTTTCCTTCAAGATTAAAGTAAATTGTTTCAGTTTTTATATTCCCCGGTTGGCCATTCGGACCTGCACATGCAGAAACAATAAGAAATGGCATTAAAATTTTAATGTACTTCATATGATAACTATTTACAGATTTTTATAAACTAAAATATTAGTTATTAAGTCTTTTGAGGGTATTCTAAGGCTGACTTCAGATACCGCTAAAATCAACATCGTCAATCAGAAGTGACGGTATTTTTAAAGAACTGCCTTTAATGTAATCATTTCCTGCTTCTGCAAGTCTAAACCACAGATCATTCATGTTGCCTGTAATGTTCATCTCATTTACCGGATGGACAACCTTTCCGTTTTCGATATAAAATCCTTCTATACCATAAGAAAAGTCTCCTGTTGAGCCATTACAGTTACCTCCGTTGAAACCGGTAACGAGAATACCTTTTTTGAGAGAATTAATCAGTCCCGGAAGATCCTTATCACCCTTCTTGAAAACTATGTTTGAAGAACTACCTGATGTGGGCTTCATGCCAAGTTTTTTACCGTAATAAGTATCAATATAGTAATTGCGAAGTATCCCGTTTTCAATAATTATTCTCCTGACTGCAGCCAGTCCCTCCTCGTCAAAAAGTCTCGAGCCGGGTTCTGATGGCAGTGTTGGGTCATCCTCTATATGCATTTTTCCAGATGCAATTTTTTTACCCTCCTTACCGGCAAGAAACGACTGTTTCTGATAAATACTGTATCCCTGCAGCGCGTTATAAACAGGAGACAGCAGATTGGAAGCGACCCTGTTCTCGACTATCATCGGATATTTTCCTGAGCTGACTTTTCTTGGATTGATTTTTTCCAGTACTCTTTCAAGAGCTTTTTTACCGATCCCGGTTTTTGTTATACGGTCAAAAAACAGATCGCTTTCAAACCAGTAGTCAGAGGGCCTGCCGTTTTTATCTTTTACCGATACAGTCACGTATAACGAGATATCTGTTCTTTCTGAATCTCCTTTGAACCCATTGCTTGTCACCAGAACATTACTGCTAATTGAATCGGAATAATATGATGTCACAGAAATTATCCTTTCATCCTTTCCGTAAGCTTCATCGAGAAGCTGCATTGCAAGTTCAATTTTGCTTTTTGGGTCAACCGATTCAAGTTTTGGATCAAAAATATCTGGAGTCTTTCCTCCTCCTTTGTAATAGAGTTCCGGTTCCGGGAGGGTCCGATATTGATCTTCTGCAAGAAAACGAGTTGCCACAATTGCCTCTTCAGTAAATTTCAGCACCTCATCTTTTTTCAACCTGTTGGTTGAATGGGCTGAGTATTTTTTATCAACATACAATCTGACAGTCAGACTGTTTCTGTTGGACTCTGTAAGGCGGTCAATCTGCCTGTCGCGTATCTCCACCTCATTGCTTCGGCTTTCATCTATTGCAACCGATACCTGCTGCGCACCTTTGCTTAAAGCATGTTCTATTACTGCTGCTGCGAGTGAATATTTCTCTTCTCTGGTCATTTCTTTAATTTTTAATGTTTTTCATGTGTTTGTTCCTCCTACTGTTAGCTTTTTTATTTTAACAGTGGGAAGACCCATGGATACAGGAACGCCCTGCCCCCCTTTACCGCATGTCCAGGTCGAATCGGATAATTTGCTGTCATTGGCAGCCATAACTATATCAGCCAGAGCCTGAGGGCCATTGCCTATAATATTAATATCCTTTATTGGACGTGTAAGTTTTCCATTTTCAATAAGATAACCTGATTTAACAAAAAATGTGAAATCACCTGCCCCAATGTTTACCTGCCCGTTACTGAAAGTATCAACATATATTCCTCTTTTCACACTGGCAATAATCTCCTCTCTTGTATGAGGTCCGTTTTCCATTGTGGTACATCTCATTCTCGGAAGAGGTATATTCCTGAAATCCTGCCTTCTTCCGTTTCCCGTCGGCTTAACCTTATAGAAATTTGCACTTATACGGTCGTGAAGGTAGCTTGTTAGAATTCCTTCACTAACCAGTGCAGTCCGCTCAGTCGGATTTCCTTCGTCATCAATATTAAGTGCACCCCGGTTTGACAGAAGTGTTCCATCATCATAAATATTAATAAAAGGTTCGGCAATTTTTTTGCCCATTTTATCAGAAAAAATAGAAGTCTTCTTTCTGTTAAAGTCAGCCTCAAAAGCATGCCCTATAGCTTCATGAAGCAGAATACCCGATTCTCCTGCACTCATAACCACTTCCATCTCCCCGGCCTTTGGCTTAACTGCTTCAAAAAGTAATGAAGTTTTGCCAATAGCCTCATTAGCAATTGTTTCTATCAGCTCTTCGGTCAGAAACTCATATCCCTGGCGCGAAGACCGGGAGGATGTAAAATTCTCAATCCTTCCGTCTTTTTCCATAATACATGTAACATACATAAACACCATAGGCCTGTAATCCCAGACAAGACGACCCTCGGAGTTGAAAAAGAGGATATAAGAAGTAGTATCTCCTATTGTGGCATTAACTTTTGTGACACGTTTATCAAGTTCAAAAATCCTGTCATTTACTTTCTGCAAAAAGGGAATCTTTTCTTTTACTGAAGTATCTTCCCATGAAACCTTTACCGGGTAATAATCCGGAACTGCATATTCAGAAACATTCACAGGTAATACCCTTGCCTGGCTATCGGCAATACTTGCTGCAGTTTTTGCTGCTTTCAGCATCGCTTCCAGGTTTAAATCCTCAGAGAAGGCATAACCGGTCTGTTCTCCTTTTAATACTCTTATACCTACTCCAAAGTCAACATTTGAATATGCCCGGTCAACTTTGCCGTCTTCCAGGCTTGCATAATTTTCAAGGGTATGTTCAAAGAACAGGTCGGCATAATCAGCCCCCCTGCTCATGGCGGTACGAATAACTTCTTCCAGCTGTCTTACAGTAACTTCAAAATGATTCATAAAACTTTCAGCCTTGCCTGAAAGTTCTGGACCACGACATGACTTCAAAAAAGGTGGAATCATAATAGTACCTGCTGCTGTTATACCGCCAAGTTTAATAAACTCACGGCGTTTCAGATTCATTTTATGACTTTTTATTCGATCTCAAATTTCGAAACATTATTTATTATTCCAAAATTTTGCATTGAAATAGAATAGATGGATCTGAATAACTGGACGTAGAAATAAATTTTTATTCAATTAAAATATATTTAACAGTTATGATATTATACTTTGATTGAATTTTTTATACCTTTTGTCCCGGATAATAAATTATTAATTTTTCATCTAACATCTACATTATGAAAAGACAGAGAATTATGTTTCAGACCCTGAATTTTATTATTTTATTAACTCTATCTGTAACACTTTTCTCGCAGGAGAAAGGAAAGAATAATGAGTTCAAACCTGAAGTCGGGCAGGAAGGGAAGGATGTAGTATGGGTTCCGACCCCGCAGGCACTTGTGGAAAAAATGCTTGACCTTGCCCAGGTTACCCCATCGGATATTGTTATTGATTTAGGCTCAGGCGATGGTCGTACAGTAATAACAGCTGCAAAACGCGGTGCCCGAGCCATCGGTGTGGAATATAATCCCGACATGGTTGCACTTTCTTACAGAAATGCAGAAAAAGAAGGCCTTAAAAACAAAGTTGAATTTGTTAACGGAGACCTTTTTGAGTACGATTTTTCAAAGGCGACTGTTCTGACTATGTTTCTTCTTCCTGACATTAACCTGCGACTTAGGCCTATGATTCTTGATATGAGACCCGGTACCCGTATTGTATCCAACACCTTTACTATGGGTGAATGGACCCCCGACGATACTGCAACAATTGATGATGAGTCAACACACTGGAATACTGCATATCTCTGGATAGTACCCGCAAAAGTTGAAGGACGCTGGAAATTTCAGCCGCAGGGCGAACTGGTCCTCCGACAGGAATTTCAGATGGTGTCAGGAGAACTTATTACCGGTGGCAAAAAAGAGGCAATAACAGGTGGCAAAATCCGGGGGGATGAGATTACTTTTTATGTCGGTAAAACACTCTATAAAGGAAAAATTAGAGGCAATTCAATGGAAGGAACTGCAGATAACGGAAAAGGAACGACCCGCTGGACTGCAACAAGATAAGTCCGGCCAAGACTTCTGGCTCTGTCTTTAAAATTTAGCACATTTAAAATAAATGAGTGAGGAGATTCTTAAAGCCCTGATGGAACTCTTTGCCCTGATAGTAAAGCAGGACACAGGGCTTTTTATTGAAGAAAGAGCATATGTTCACGATTTCCTTTCAAAACAGCTATCAAGAGAATCAGTAGCTGAATATTTAAAGTTATTCGACGACCTTGCCGGACCAGTTTCTATTAAAGTTAAAGATCCTGAGAAAGAATCATTAGCTCAACACGTTACAGTAAGAGATTCAGTTAAAATTCTGGGAATATGTAAAAAAATCAACCGCAATCTTAATCAGGAACAGAAAGTAGTAGTGATTTTAAGGCTGTATGAGCTCATTAACGTAAACAAGCAGTTTACGCCACAACGAATGAATATAATAAATACAGTATCAGAAGTATTTAAAATACAGCCAGATGAAGTTAACGCAATTGAGCAATTCGTCAGAAATGAGGAGCCTGAAAAACTGGAAAATAACAAGATACTGGTTCTGAGAACTGGAGATGAGAAACCAAAAATCCACAGAAAAGTTCTTGCCGGATATCATGATACAATTATTGTTTTCTTGAGAATCCCGAGCGTTGATCTCTATTTTCTAAAATACATTTCACCCGATCAGTTATACCTTAACGGGCTTCCGATAGAATCGGGGAAAATATATTCTTTCGCAAAAGGCAGTTCAATTAAAAGCCAGTTCGGTCAGCCTGTTTATTATAGTGATATTAGTGCAGTATTTCTCTCAGAAGAAGTAGTCCACCGCATAAGTTTTACTGTCGAAAATTTGACATACATGTTCAGCGACGGTGGTACTGCAGTTAATAATCTGAACTTTACCCTTGAAGGAGGAAACCTTGTAGGCATTCTTGGTTCAAGTGGCAGTGGCAAAACTTCCCTGCTTAACCTGATGAGCGGAATAATGAAACCCACATCAGGCAAGATAAAAATTAACGGTATTGATATTAGCGAAAATTATAAGTCGATTGAAGGTGTTCTGGGCTATGTCCCTCAGGATGACTTGCTGATTGAAGATCTTACAGTTTTTGAAAACCTTTATTATGCAGCCTGCCAGTGTTTTGGAGGGAAAAGCAAGGAAGAGATCAGAAAAATCACCGATCAGATGCTCATCAACCTTGGCCTGTGGGAAAAAAGAAATCTGAAAGTGGGCTCTCCTTTAAAGAACATAATAAGCGGAGGGCAGAGAAAACGGCTAAACATAGCACTTGAACTCATAAGAGAACCATCTGTACTTTTTCTCGATGAACCAACCTCTGGCCTTTCTTCACACGATTCAGAAAATATAATGGACCTTCTGCGCGACCTCACACTGAAAGGCAAGCTAATTATTACCGTAATTCATCAACCATCGTCCGAAATATTTAAACTGTTCGATAAAATCATCATTCTTGACCAGGGTGGCTATATGGCTTATTTCGGAAACCCGGTTGAAGCTGTTATTTACTTCAAAACCCTTGATGCCCAAATAAATTCATCAATAGGTGAATGTCCGACCTGCGGAAACGTAAACCCTGAAATTATCTTTAATATCATCGAAGCAAAGGTTGTAGATGAGTATGGCCGGTATACCGAACAAAGAAAAGTCAAACCACAGGAATGGGCAGCTATTTTTAATGAGAAACGACCAATTTTAAAAATTCAGGAAGCGGACGAAAAACCACACAGCAACCTTGACAGACCTTCTGCATTTAAACAGTTTCTGATTTATCTGGTACGAGATCTGAAAAGCAAAATAGCAAACAGGCAATACATTCTAATTACACTTCTGGAAGCTCCGATACTTGGTTTTATTCTTTCATTTATAATCCGATACATCCCCGATCCTTCATCAGATGTCTACATTTTTTTCGAAAACGAAAACATACCTATTTATATATTTATGGGGATTATCGTTGCTGTGTTTCTGGGACTAACAATAAGTGCCGAAGAAATTTTCCGTGACAGAAAAATTTTGAAAAGGGAAAGATTCCTCAGCCTTAACCGTCATAGCTACCTTTTGTCAAAAATTGCCATACTGATCATTATTTCATCAATACAGGTTTTTCTCTTTCTGATAATCGCAAATCCTATTCTTGAGCTCAGAGGACTATTCGGAAAATATTTTATTGCACTTTTTACAACTGCTTTTTTTGCAAATCTGATTGGGCTGAATATTTCTGCAAGCTTTAACTCAGCCATCACGATATATATAGTTATTCCTCTGATAATAATACCAATGATGGTTCTCAGCGGAGCAATGTTCCCATTCGACAAACTGAACAGGAAAATTAGCAGTGTAGGAAAAGTTCCCGTTATAGCAGAATTAATGCCTACCCGATGGACATACGAAGCTTTGATGGTCAGCCAGTTTAAAGACAATAAATATAGCCGGTTCAGCGAAAGTAAATACGGCCCAACAATTTATGATTTCAAGAAAAATATCAGTATTGCCAATTATTATTCCGTCAGACTTATTCCTTCTCTGATCAATGCTCTCGAAAAAACAGATTCAATATATGTCAAAACAACATCGAATACCTTAAACACTGGTAAACTACCACTGATTAACGACGAACTGAAAACTTCAGGTAAACTGGCTCTGATAAAGAACGAACTGATGAAAATTCAGAAAAAATTCCCAAACCTTAAATCCTTTAATTATATAAATGACTTAACTCCTGAGAAATACAATAAGAACCTGTACGAAAAAACGCTCGAACATCTCAGATACCTGAGTGATAATTTCAATAGAGCCGGTAATAAACTATCAGATTCATGGGATAAGTTTTACATTAAAAACAGAGATGAAATACGCAGGCTCGAAAACCAATACAGCAATCTGAAACTCCAGGAGATAGTTACCAAATTTTATGAAAGGGATAAAAACAAAATACTGGAATATAAGAACTCGTTCATTCAAAATTATGATCCCATTTATAAAGATCCTGATTACGAAGGATTTCTGTCATTCAGAACGCATTTTTTTGCACCCTCAAAATATTTTATGGGTAAAATGTACGATACATTCGATTTTAATATTATGCTGGTTCTTTGCTGTTCAATTATTCTGTACGTGACGCTTTACTATGAACTTCTTGCCAGATTGGTTAATTACATTGACCGACTTAAACTAAAAAAAGTCATATAATAAACTCTGTTTATATTTTTTTATTTATATTTTTGTACTTAACTAATTTACAATTATTAAAAATAATGACCGGCAGGTTACTGTTAATGTCTTTTTTCACTCTGGCATTTTTACTGGCCGGGTGTAACTCGTCGACAAGAAAAAATACTCAGTTTTTATTTCCTGACGAAGATTCTATACCCCTGTCGCAAGCTGAGCAACTGAGTGATGAAGCAATAGATGACATAACTAGAAACATTTCATCTCCGGTTGAAATAGCAAATATCCTGCAGCGGATGAATGTGCCTTTTTCAAACAGTTATCTGGCATCCTCAATCGATGCATCCAGAATAACAACAAGTTTCGACAGGGCATTAAAGTTGGGTATCCTCGGAGCAGATCTCGGATACCTTAATATGTATGAAAAAACAGGCAGTTCCATTGATATTCTGTCTTCAATTAAAAAACTTGCCGATGGTATTAATGTCGGTCAATTTTTTGATTTTGAAACTCTTAAAAGACTTTCACTGAACAGGTCAAATCTCGACTCGCTTCTATTCCTGTCGCTGGAATCCTATAATCAGATAGACAGATTCCTCCGTGAGAAAGGAAGAAGCCAGCTTTCAGCACTTATGGTCACCGGAGTTTGGATCGAAGGTCAATACCTGGCAACTCAGGTGCTCAAACAATATCCCGATACCCTTCTCAGGAGCAGGGTCGGAGAACAAAAGGTTATCCTCAATGATATTATAATGCTCCTTGCACCATACTGTAACGTAAGCAAAGAGTACACTGATCTATGCAGGGATATGCAGGAACTCAAGGAAAAATACAGGAACGTTAAAGTTACTTTTACAGTAGGTGAGCCTCAAATGGTTGAAAAAGACGGAGCACTGGTTGTTGTTCAAACCGACCAGAGTAATGTAGAGATGACTGATGAACAACTTGAAGCAATTATTAACACTACAGAAAAAATCCGAAACAGGTTAATTTCAAATGAGTGATATGAAAAAGCTTGTTGCTTTTATAATGATAATAATGCTTGTGCCTGTTGTCGCATCAGGCCAGGCAAGCGATCCGCTTGTGGGAAAATGTGTAATGAACGCAGGTCCAAATGCCACTTATCTGAAAGACTTTCGGATCCAGCTTGGTAAAGCATCATCTGCCCAGGATTTCAGATATAAACAGGTATTTGCCCTGAGCAAGAACATGAAATACCGCTTTACCCTCTGCAATTCGGAAAACTCGCAGGGAGAACTTATAATGAAACTCGTTGACGACACAGGGAGAACCATTTTAACTTCATTTGACCCTAAAACCGGAAAAACCTTCTCTTCAATCGAATTTGTATGCAACAAAACCGGTACATATAAAATTATGTTCGATTTTAAAGATTTTCAGCAGGGACTTGGGGTAGGAGTCGTTTCACTTGTTAAATAGTCTCCAGCTACAGCAACTATTATTTTATCACTAAAAATATCGCAAAGCCTGAATTACTGAAGCACACACGATAAATGCAATAAATATTGCAAGAGGTATTATTCTGCTCTTGCTGAAAATAAAATAGTATGAAATATAATAGACTGAAGGAATAGCTGCAAGATATGAAATCTCAACCGAAACTGCCGGTGAAATAAAATATAATGCAACAGATATTAAACACCACCATAATAGAAGTATAAATATTTTTCTTGACTTTATTTTCATATTTTTTATCCGCTTAAAAACAAAAATAATCCCGGCAAGCAAGGTAATTCCTCCTGTTGCAATTCCTGCAAGTTCCACAATTGAAAAATTATATGAATCAACTTCACTGAAAAGATTAAATCTTAAATTTTCAATCAATCCGCTAATGCCGGGGGAAAACAGATAGTAAATTCCTGCAGTTATCAGTAAAGTTACCGGTATACCAGCTATAGAAAGCATCATTTCTTTCAGTTTATAACCTTTAAGAATTATAACCCCGATCAAGGGAATAATGCCGAACCATATCAGATTTGCATAAAAAAGACTTCCGACTCCTATAAGCAAGGAAGCATCAAAAAAACTGAAAGCCGTTCCGTTTACATGATATGCATCAATAATTCTTCTCAATGCGATCAGCATAAAAATCGAAGCAGGTATAACCGGATGCAGCGTCTGATAATTAATGAAGAATCCCGTAAAAATGGCATAAAGCACCGAAGGGACAATCGTTCTTTCAGGAATAAAAAACAGAATCGTGTTGTAATGAACAAGCAGATAGGAAATTAGAAGAATAAATGCCAAACTTATTATAATTTCTATTTGACCAGGGCCAGTTAAATTCCTGAGAATAAAATAGAGAGGCATGGATCTGTGATCGGAAAAAACCGATTGTTGCCCTTGAAAAAGAAAAGCACTGAACCATAGTGCCAGCAGAATAAAAACATTTAACAGAATTACGCCGGGTGTTACACCTTTAATTGCTTTAAGCATCTCATAACAGATCAAAACCTATTTCAGTACGGTAATACATTCCTTCCCAGGAAATAAGTGAGGCATTTCTGTAAGCATTCTGTAGTGCTTCATATAATGTTAAACCATAGGCTGTTATAGCCAGCACTCTTCCGCCGTTCGTTACAATGTTACCGTTTTCTATTTTCGTTCCCGAATGAAATACAATACAATCTGAAACAAGATCGAGCCCGTAAATTACCTTTCCTTTCTCGTATTTTCCCGGATATCCTCCTGACACCAACACTACTGTTGCAACATACCTGCTGTCTATCTGTATTTTCCGGCGATTAAGATTACCATTTACTACTCCTTCAAGAAGGTCATAAAAGTCGGAACTGATTCTCGGAAGTATAACTTCAGCTTCAGGATCACCCAGGCGTACATTATATTCAATTACATAAGGTTCTCCATTAACATTCATTAAGCCAAAGAAAATGAATCCTTTGTATCTGATACCCTCATTTGCAAGGCCTTCAATGGTGGGTTTAATAATCCTTTTTTCAACTCTGTACATAAAATGTTCAGTAGCAAAAGGCACCGGTGAAACTGCACCCATTCCTCCAGTATTCGGACCCGTATCACCCTCTCCTGCCCTCTTGTAATCCTTTGCCTCAGGAAGTATACGGTAATTCTTACCATCTGTTACAATAAAAACTGATAACTCTATTCCCCTCAGATATTGCTCTATTACAACTTTCTTTCCTGCCTCTCCAAATTTTCCTGTTAGTATTGCATCCAGCTCTGAAAGTGCTTCGTTAACAGTATTCAGAATTACAACCCCCTTCCCTGCAGCAAGTCCATCAGCCTTAAGCACATAGGGTGGCTTGAGAGATTCGAGAAATGAACGGGCCTCTCCTACATTATTAATGTCAAATGTGCGGTATGGAGCTGTTGGTATGCCATATTTTTTCATAAATCCCTTTGCAAAATCTTTGCTCCCCTCAAGTTTTGCAGCAGCACCAACAGGACCTATCACAGGTATATTTTTAAGCTCATCATCCTGAAGGAAAAAATCATGTATACCTCCTACAAGAGGTGCCTCAGGTCCTACTACTACCATGCCAACCCCTGTCGAAAGGACCGCTTCCTTTACCTCAGAAAAATTTTCTGGCGAAATGTTTATGTTCGTTCCACACATTGAAGTACCTGCATTGCCGGGAGCAATAAAAATCTCTTCCACTTTGCTGCTCTGAGCAAGTTTCCATGCAATAGCATGCTCTCGTCCTCCTGATCCCAGAATAAGTATCTTCATTTCTTCTTACAAATTTCTTCAAAAATAGTATTTCTGACGGATATAAAATTCAAAGTTTACATATTAAAGTCAGGTAATACAAAAGTATATCCAGAATCCTTCATCATCTTTATAAATTCTTCAAGAAAATTCTTCTTTCGGCTGATAGGTTTATCATGCAGTGCTATTATTGACCCGGATCTTATTTTAACTTTCAGTTCCTCAATAATCTTTTTGCCCGAAACATTTTCTGCAAAGTCTGCTGCCAGAAGATCCCATAAAACTATTTTATAACAACCTGCCAGAGCTCTGTATTGCCCTGGTTTCATGCGGCCAAAAGGAGGTCTGAAAATAACACTGGAGGTGTAAGGAACCGCTCTAAGAATGTCATCAAGATACCTCTTTGTTGTTACTCCAATCCCATCTAAATGACTGTAAGTATGATTCCCTGATACATGTCCCTCCTTAACCAGCATTGAAACTAGCTCAGGGAATTTTTCAGCGTTTTCTCCTGTGCAGAAGAAACAAGCTTTTATAGCATTCCTGTTAAGAATATCCATTATATAAGGAGTTGAGCCTGGGTCGGGTCCGTCGTCAAAAGTCAGGCATAAAACCTGCTCGCTAAACTTAACGGTCGACATTGCTTGGGGATAAAGCCATTTCGCAACCCATGGCAATCTGTAAACCACCGCCATATTTTCATTGTGATGTTGCCGGATAAAGCTCCTGATAATAAATTCCAAGCTCATTCTCAAGTCCCTTTGCCTCTTCCAGCATTCCCAAACGGTTATACATTCTGTAAATGTCAATCATTGCCTGCATATTTACCCCTATAGGATACTCAAGTCCAAATCTCTTTTCCTTAGGTATTCTTACAATATATTGAAGGTAACTACGTGCATAATCCAGTATTTTATTTATTAGCCTTAAACCTTCTTCCTTTTCACGCCCTCTTATTAAAACCTCTGCAAGTGTAACCGCGAAATAGTCATGCGGAATTTTCTCTTCAGGCACCAGAGAGAGTCCCCTGTGAGCAACTTCGAGAGCTCTGAGCGTGTCTCCTGTCTCAATAAGCCTGATGCCAAGGGAGCCGAACATCCTTTTGAAATTGCTGAACATCCTTCTGTTGTTCTCATCAAGGTAAACACCGGGTGCATCTGCATTGCCCCATTGAAATTTATTCATCAGGTTGTCGTACATAACATGTGTGTCAATCATTCCGAACTCTCCAGGTAGTGGCTTCCCCGTTCGTACAGGCACCACCCTGTAGGCAAGCCCCTCCTGCACAAAAAACTTCTCAAGCCCCTTGTACTGAGAGGAAGGTACTGTGGTTGAAAAATAGATTGGGCGAACCCAGTTGTTCGTCGCGAGTATATCCATAATTGCAAGGTCCCCCTTAAATGCATCTGTTTCGGTATACTCCCAAATCATCGGTGATACTATGCTGTCGGCAAAATATTTCTTTACTGTTCCGTTTGCAAGTACAAACGCAGTGTCAACATCAATTATAAATTTACTTGCCGGCAGGTAATTGAGAAAATCTCCTCTTCCTGTAATATCTAATTTTGCCTGCCGGTCGTCAAGTCCGGCAAAATTCACCACCTGTTTAAGCGGCACAGGCCTCCCAACACGGTCTTCAACTGGCAACTGAGTTCTCTTGCCTTCAATATATTTATCCTGACTGAGTGAGAAGGGCAGAGGATCAGAATCCCATGCCTTCTGCCTCATCATTTCAATATACCACCCAGCCTGAATGTAACTCAGATTTGCTACCCTTACATCTGTTCTGGTTCCTTCAACGTCCTGAGCATACCAGAGAGGAAATGAATCATTATCTCCATAAGTAAACAGAATTGCATTCGGTGCAACAGACTTAAGATAGTTTGCACCTATAGCCCGTGCTGTGTAGCGGCCCGACCTGTCATGATCATCCCAGTTCTGTGATGCCATAAGAGCCGGAACTGCAGCCAGCAACAATACAAATGTGAGAATAGCTGCAGGTTTCTCAGGAACAAGCTTTTTAATAAACTCATAAAAAAACATAAAGCCTGCTCCAATCCAGACAGAAAATGCATAAAACGAACCTGAATAGGCATAATCCCTTTCGCGAGGTTGATTTGGATATTGATTCAGATATACAATAATTGCCAGCCCTGTCATGAAAAAGAAGCCAAAGAGCACCCAGAACCTGTACTTGTCCCTTTTGTATTGCCAGAGCATTCCTGCCAGGCCCAGGAGCAGAGGCAAACAGTAATATGTGTTCCGCCCTGGATTTTTCCTTAATTCCTCCGGTATTTTATCCTGATCGCCAAGCCTTGCGTTATCTATAAATTTTATCCCGCTTATCCAGTTGCCGTAAAGAGGATTTCCATTCCCTTGAATATCATTCTGCCTGCCCGCAAAATTCCACATAAAATACCTGAAATACATAAACCCTACCTGGTACCTGAAAAAAAATCTCAGATTCTCCACAAAAGTAGGACAAACAAGAGTCGTTTTACCTGATGAAGATTCAACAGTATAACGCCTGCCCTTTATTTTCCCCCAGTATTTGTATGCAGCTTCATGGTCAGGTTCTGAACTGTACATGCGAGGGAAAATTGTTTCGAATTTCTCATGGTATCCGTATTTCGGCCTGTAATAAGGTTCATATCTTCCGTTTATCTTGTTGTATCCAGCAATAACTTCCCTGACTCTCGTTACCGGAGCATTGTAATAATTACCATAAACTTTTGGTGAACTGCCATACTGCTCCATGTTTATATAATAGATAAACGAAAAAATGTTTGACGGGTCATTCTGGTTCATAGGCGGCTTTGCCGATGACCTTATAATTATCATGGCATATGATGAATAGCCTATAAGAATAACCGTCAATATGGTAACAATATAGTTAAGGAGAATGTTTTGCTTCTTTAGAGAATATCTTACAAGTATTACTAAAAGTGCAATGAGAAATGCCACATAAAATAAAAGTCCTGAATTATAAGGCAGACCGAATACATTAACAAATAGAAGTTCAAACCAGCTTCCCACCCTTGGAACTCCAGGAATAAAAACGAAAACTACAAACCATAGAAGAGCTACTGCTATAACAAATGTTTTAAGTAACCCTTTTACAGTCACTTCATATTTCCTGAAATAATAAATGAACACCAGAACAGGAAGCACAAGCAGATTAAGCCGGTGAATACCCATGCCCAGTCCCATCAGGTATGCTATCAGAACGATCCACCGTCCAGCAGAGGGTTCATCAGCTTCATCTTCCCATTTTAGCATCGCCCAGAATACAAGAGCGGTTATAAGAGACGACATTGCATATAACTCACCTTCGACAGCTGAAAACCAGAAAGTGTCAGAAAAAGTATATGCCAGAGCTCCTGTTACACCACTTGCAAGGACCGGAAAAATCTGATTTGAAGCAGGAATACCATCATTACAAAGAGCCTTTCTAACAAGATGAGTTATAGTCCAGAAGAGGAACAAAATCGTAAATCCACTGCATATCGCTGAAAGGGCATTCATTGTAACTGCCACTTTTGATGTATCTCCTCCTGCAAACAACGTAGCAATACGCCCAAGCATAATAAACATCGGAGCACCGGGAGGATGCCCTACCTGAAGCCTGAAAGCTGAAAGAATAAACTCACCACAATCCCAGAAACTTACAGTGGGTTCCATGGTAATCAAATATACTGTAGTGGAAATCAGAAACATCAACCACCCGGTAATGCTATTCCATCGCCTGAAAATGATGTATGATGAATCCATGATAGAATTGATTACAAATGCCAGACAAATAACGCAAAAAAAATCACTTGTGATTCATTATGATGCCATTTTAACCTGTAAACAATACAATTTATTATTTTTAATGGCTCAAATAAAACTGATGAAACAGATTTTTTCTTTTTTGTTTTTGATCTGTTGCGCGACAACATTAACAGCTCAGGAGAATGAATCTTTAGTGGAAAGTAACGGTAAAGTTTTTCTGGATCTTAAAAACATAAGTTTTATTAAGAACAACGAATATTTCAATCCTATTGTAGAAGGCTATACTCTGATAGGAAGTTTTTTAAGGCCTGTTATTACTTATGCCCCTTCAGAAAAGTTTGAAATAAGTGCAGGAATGCACCAACAAATTTATTCGGGTGAACCTTTTTCCATTAAACCACAACTTCTTCTGAGCACCAGATGGAAAGTAACCCGGAACAGTACTCTTACTCTCGGAGCATTTGATGGAGGTAACAAACACAGAATGTTCGACCCGCATTTTGATTCTGAACGAATTTACACTTCCTATACCGAAAATGGTGCATCATTTGTAACTGAGACAGGTAAACTCTTCAGCGACTTATGGCTAAACTGGGAGAATTTTATTTTCAGGGGAGATACAGTGCGGGAGGTATTTACTGCGGGAGAATCTTTCAGTTACAAATGTGACTTTATTGATGGTTTTATAAGTTTAAATATCCCCGTTCAGTTAAAATTCAAACATTTCGGAGGTCAGATAAGTAACTACAATGGACATGTACTGACTTTTTTAAATATCGCAGGAGGAGCCAGGTTAAATTTCAATATTGGCGCAAAAGCAGGGGTTCCCGGAGTTGAATATCTCCATTTCGTTTACAGGGAACTTACAGGAAAGGGCGATATGGGCATAACGGAAGGAAATGCTTCATGGCTGAGGTTACATTACAGTTACCGGTCACTTTATATAGGCTCTTATTTCTGGTTCTCTCACAATTTTTATGCTCCCGATGGCAATCAGATTTATGGTAGTGTTTCTGATTACCAGCCTGGATATATTATTTCAAGAAGAAAAATCTGGACCGGAGCTGTTTATCTTAATCTGTTTCCACATGAGCTTTTTGAATTTATGCTGGGGTTCGAAGGATATTATGATTTCAATCTCAAACGTATGGACACCGCCATTGCACTTCATATAAACTTCGACAGGAGAATAACTCTGTTCAATATCAAGGAATAAATAAGTTCAGGCTGTGAGAATAAATCTCCAGGGCATATCAACCCATGGCTGACCTGCATAGTTGATCCCGATCCGTGGTGATGTAATAAAGGAAGCTTTATAACCATTGTCTTCTATCCATATCCGCTTTGAAGATGTAAGGTCTTCTCCGTAGAAAGTTCCATCAATTCCGAGTACACGGGTCAGTCTCCCAGGTCCTTCATAGCCTTCAATTCCTCTTATCAACGCTGCCTGTGGTTCATTTTCAGGCCCGGTTACAACATTGAGCATCCAGTACATACCATAAACAAAGTAAACATAAACATATCCCCCACGCCTGAACATAACCTCTGTGCGCCGAGTTTTACCCTTTGAGGCATGACAGGCCCTGTCTTCATGTCCCCTGTAGGCTTCAGTCTCTGTTATCTTATACCTTAAGACATCCCCTGATGGCTGCTTCACGACAAGTATTTTCCCTAGAAGTGAAGGAGCAACGGTGAGTACATCCTGCTCATAAAAATCAGCCATAAGTCTTTTACCGCAATATGTTTCATCACTTTTCTTCGATACCATAACCTATTCAGGAAAAGTTCTCTGCTAATATCTTAATTTTTATAAATATCGAAATCGTATTTATGTATTATGCCGATTCAATGATTAAAAGAAGTTAAAAGTATCAGATAATAATCTATTAATTAACCAATTAAAGATATATGGCGGATTGCTGGCTTAAATAAGAATTAAATAAAATTACTCATACAGTTCTTTTTTTTGAAAATATGTTGTATTTTTGCAGACCCGTTAATCGGGTAAATATTTTATAAATATAAGTAAATCAAATAAAAACAATATAAAGTGAATACTTTAAGTTACAGAACAGAATCGGCTAATAAATCTACAGTCCAAAAGGAATGGGTACTTGTTGATGCTGAAGGACAGGTTCTGGGTCGTCTGGCATCGGTAATTGCTTCTCTGCTGCGTGGGAAGCACAAACCATATTTCACACCTCATGTTGACTGTGGCGACAATGTAGTGGTCATCAATGCTGAGAAGGTAATTCTCACCGGTGAAAAATGGAATGAAAAAGAATATGTAAGGCATACAGGTTACCCTGGAGGACAGAGAATAACAAAAGCTGAAGACATGCTCAGGAAAAATCCGATTTATCTCATTGAGCATGCAGTTAAGGGTATGCTACCGAAAAACAGGCTGGGAAGAGCCCTGTTTAAAAATATGCATGTATACGCTGGAAGTGAGCACAAGCATGAGGCACAGAAACCCAAAAAAATCGATATAACAAACATTAAATAATTCGCATGGAAGTTATTAACGCTACAGGAAGAAGGAAATCTGCTGTCGCAAGGGTCTATTTAACCCCGGGTAAAGGGAATATTACGGTAAATGACCGTGATTATAAAGAATATTTCGGACACGAAATTCTTTCCAGTGTGGTTACTCAGCCACTGGTTCTTCTGAATGTTGCAGAAAAATACGACATTAAAGCCAATCTCGACGGAGGCGGAATAAAAGGTCAGGCTGAAGCTCTCAGACTTGGCATCTCCCGGGCACTTGTTAAAGTTGATCCTGAATTCAGGTCAGTTCTGAAAGATAATGGTTTTCTTACCCGCGATCCAAGGGAAGTTGAAAGAAAAAAACCCGGAAGACCCAAAGCAAGGAAAAGATTCCAGTTCAGTAAACGTTAGGAAAGAAATCTGTGAATTTATTTAAGATATAAGTTTAGTATCTAAACCGCATTGACTTCCGCAAAGCGGAACTACTCTGCGGTTGATAAAACAGAATGTAAACTTAAAAACCATAAAATGCCAAGAGTTACTTTTGAAGAATTACTGGAGGCCGGTGTACACTTCGGCCATTTGAAAAGAAAGTGGAATCCAGCTATGGCTCCTTATATATTTATGGAGCGCAATGGAATCCATATTATCGACCTGGAAAAAACCATTGAAAAACTTGAAGAAGCTGCTTCGGCAATGAAGCATATAGCCCGTTCAGGCAAAAAGATTCTCTTCGTGGCCACAAAAAAACAGGCAAAGGAAATCGTTGCTGAAAGAGCCAAAAAGGTAAATATGCCTTACGTTACCGAGAGATGGCCGGGAGGTATGCTAACCAACTTCCCTACTATCAGGAAAGCAGTCAAAAAGATGGCATCGATCGATAAAATGCTAGCCGACGGGACCTTTGCAAACCTCTCCAAACGTGAAAAACTCCAGATTACACGCCAACGCGCAAAGCTGGAAAAACTTCTCGGAAGTATTGCCGATATGACAAGGCTGCCATCAGCAATATTTGTGGTTGATGTCTGCAAAGAAAATATAGCAGTACGTGAAGCTAAGAGGCTTGGAATCCCTGTTTTTGCAATGGTGGACACAAATTCAGACCCTTCAGATATCGATTTCCCTATACCTGCAAATGACGATGCATCCAAATCCATTGCAGTCATAGTCGATGTTCTTTGTAAGGCAATTGAGGAAGGCCTTAATGAAAGAAAACTTGAAAAAGACAAAGAAGTAATTCCAAAAGACAAGAAGGAAATACGTAAAGAACTTGAAACCCAGGCCGTTCCGGATTCAATTATTGATGTTATTGTTAGCGAGGACGAGGAGATAAAAATAAAATCAGCAAGAAAATCTCTTGAAATGTTCGAGGAAGAATTTTCACCTGAACATGAAATTCTTGTAAAAGAAGAAATCGAAGAATCTGAAGAGGAAGAAGAAGAGGAACAGCAGGAAAGTTAAATCATTAATTAAATTTAAAGACAGATATTATGGCTAATATAACAACTGAAGATGTTGTAAGACTCAGAAAAGCTACACTTGCAGGAATGATGGACTGCAAAAGAGCTCTTGAAGAAGCAGATGGAGATTTCAATAAAGCTGTTGAAATCATACGTAAGAAAGGTCAGGCAGTTGCAAATAAACGTGCCGATAGAACAGCAACTGAAGGTGCAGTACTTGCAAAAGTATGCCCCACCGGAAAACATGGTGCAATTATCGTACTTAACAGTGAAACTGACTTTGTTGCAAGAAATGCAGAATTTCTGAAACTGGCTAACAACATACTCGATATCGCACTCGCAAATAAACCTGCCGATCTTGAAAGCCTGAAATCTCTTAAACTCGATGGTACCCCCATTGCAGAAAAAATTGTGGAATATATAGGAGTCATAGGGGAAAAAATTGAGCTTTCTTTTTACGACAAAATAGAAGCTCCTTATGTACAGGCATACGTACATCCCGGAAATAAACTTGCATCTTTGGTGGGATTTTCTAAAGCAGGCCTCGACCTCCAGTTCTACAAGGACATTGCAATGCAGGTTGCTGCAATGAATCCGGTTGCAATCGATAAAGAAGATGTAAACCCTGAAATCATTGCAAAAGAAATTGAAATCGGCAAGGAACAGGCCCGACAGGAAGGTAAACCAGAAGAAATGCTGGAAAAAATAGCCCAGGGCAAATTAAATAAGTTTTTCAAGGAGAGCACTCTCCTGAATCAGGAATTTACAAAAGACAGCAAACTGA
This sequence comes from Bacteroidota bacterium, assembly GCA_029552825.1. Taxonomy (GTDB): domain Bacteria; phylum Bacteroidota; class Bacteroidia; order Bacteroidales; family VadinHA17; genus LD21. Next base: position 56,858 of record JAKPDL010000224.1, on the reverse strand, counting down.
CTGTTAGACAATATATTCAATCGGTCGACAAAGAAATAAAAATTACAGGGTTCATACGTTATGCCCTGAATTCATAATTTTTTAATTCAAAATATGATAAACTGAAGCCATCCGAAGAGATGGCTTTTTTATTTTATTATTACCTTAGCTGACAGAAGGCAAGTGATAAAAACAATGAAATACTCACGTATTTTGCTAAAACTCAGCGGCGAAGCACTGATGGGAAGTGAAAGTCACGGAATTTCAAAAAAGGTACTCCAGGAATATGTATCGCAAATTATCGAAATATCGGAAGCCGGATGCCAGGTGGCTGTCGTTACGGGAGGAGGCAATATTTTCAGGGGGCTTAGCGGAACACAATCAGGAATTGACAGGGTAAAAGGAGACCAGATGGGTATGCTTGCTACAGTCATAAACAGCCTGGCCCTCGAAAGCGAAATTCATCAGCAGGGCGGAAAAGCAAGACTTTTTACAGCAATAAGAATGGAGCCAGTAGGTGAGCTTTATAACCGCGACCGTGTAATAGAAGCACTCAAAAACAAGACAATTTGCCTGCTTGCAGCTGGAACGGGCAACCCCTTTTTCACTACCGACACTGCAGCAGCACTTAGAGCTGTGGAAATCTCTGCCGATGTATTGCTGAAAGGCACAAGAGTTGACGGAGTATATACATCCGACCCGGAAAAAGACCATTCAGCAAAAAAATTTGAAACAATATCATTCGACGAGGCAATCCAGAAAAACCTCAAAGTAATGGACTCAACGGCGTTTACCATGTGTCGTGATAATAACATGCCTATTGTTGTCTTTAATATGAATATCAGGGGAAATCTTTTTAAAATAGTGAACGGGGAGAAAATTGGCACCCTTGTACATATGGCAATTTAATACTCAATATCTATAATTTATTATTTTTGTTTCGCTTTAATGGATAAATAAACATTTCAGGATATGAATGAAGAAATAGAACTGGTAATGGAAGAAGCCAGGGAAAGAATGCAGAAAGCCCTTGAGCATCTTGAACATGAGCTCGCAAGAATGCGCGCTGGCAGAGCTAATCCGGCTCTTCTCGACGGAATAACTGTAGAATATTACGGCGTCAACTCACCCCTATCCCAGGTCTCAAACATCCATACACCCGACCCCAGAACTATCCTAATCCAGCCATGGGAAAAGAGCATGCTTACAACCATTGAAAAAGCTATTCTTGCAGCTAATATCGGTCTGGTTCCTGTAAATAACGGCGAAGTTATTAGAATTACTATTCCACCACTTACTGAAGAACGGCGGCTTCAGCTGGTAAAACAGGTGAAAAACGAAGGGGAAACAGCAAGGATAAGCATTCGTAACTCCCGTAAATGGGCTAACGATGAATTGAAGAGGCTCCGTAAAGAAGGACTGCCTGAAGACCTCGAGAAAAAAGCAATCGAAGACGTTCAGGAGATGACGGATGACTTTATCGCTAAAGTCGAAAAAGTACTTGCTATTAAAGAAAAAGAAATAATGACCGTTTAAGGGTTGCAACTCTTCCCCGGCTCTGTTTTGCTTTACATAACTACCTTGCCGGCTTAAAAATAGCTTTATATTTCGCTGATGCTTTTACTGCAGGCTCACTGAAATGATCCATGTAAAACCTGCAGTTTATATAAGCATCGGTCTGTGACAAATAAAATTCACTGGCAGGAATACCCGAAACTCCTGTTGGGACAACTGTAAACGACTCATCCCAGTTCGATGTATTGAAAATATGCCTCTCAGAGGCCCCATGATATACTTCAAATCCTTTCCGATATGTATAGGGTGAAATAGTATGATTGCTCCCACCAACCCTGTATTCCTTTGAATTCAACCCGAAAAGAAAGTCAAGAAGCTTAACCGAGCCAAGAGGATGCGATAATTTTATCCTGTGAATATCTCCCCACTTCCACTTTGCTGTATCTGTACCATATTTTGAAGAAATCTCAGCAACACAATCCCTGAAACTTTTAAATATTATGTCATCCAGAGTTTCCTTCTTATCCGTTTTAATATTATCGATCCATTCATCAGGTCCTTCTGTCATTATCCGGTATAAATAATAATCTCTGCAAGTTTCTCCTATAGTTTCATACAATTCACCCAGTTCATCTGCAAGAATGTTTTCCGGAAAGGTAAATCTGAAGAATTCGAAAACCGATGGAGCCACCAGATCTTTATTCATATCATAATCCCATTTCTGCAGTGATGCAAATGCCTTCCTCTCAGTCTCATTCAGTGAATCCATTCTTAATGCCACTACCTTCAATATCTCCGGAGTTAACCTGGCCGCATAGTCGGAATGCTGATCTGTAATCATCCTCTTGAAATCTTCAATTGTCATCACTTCTTTTTCATTCAGCATCTGCCTGATTCTGTTAATCCGGTATGGTAGTGCAAACTCAGAACTTATATAAACCGGATAATCCTCCACTGTTTTATTATTTGCTGATGACACATGACCTTCAGGCGGGTTATAAACAAAAGGCAACTGTGCAAAAGGTACATATCCTTTCCAATCCCATTCACCGCTCTGCCCATCCCTGATTATCGTCCCTGGACCCTTTCTTAAAGGAATACCTCCCCCGGTATTCAACCCTATATTACCTTCAATATCGGCATAGACAAAATTCTGGCTTATCGATCTGAAATGGCTTATCGCATTTCTGAATTCATCAAAATTTGAAGCCTTATTCAATAGATATACAGCCTTTATCTCGTTACTTTCATCATATCCCGACCATCTCATGGAAAGCTTTGCATCTTTCACATTCTCAAATTCCGATATTATTGGTCCACGATGAGTAAATCTGATAATCATTGCAGTATCACTTCCTCCCTTTATTCTGATGAGCTCCTTTTTCACCTTCATATTGACCCATTCGCCATTAAAGAAATACTGGTTAGTATCGGACGGATTAATCTTTTCTTCATACAGATCAATATCATCAACCATAAGGTTAGTTAACCCCCAAGCAATTTTTTCATTGTGTCCTGCCACCACAAAAGGTTCTCCCGGAATAAGAACTCCTGTTACATTTATTTTACCAGGAATTACCTGATGCATCTGTATCCATATTCCAGGAGAGCCAAAACTCAGGTGCATATCATTGCACATTACAGGTTTTCCTGTTTCTGTTTTACTCCCTGAGACAGCCCAGTTGTTGCTTCCTGAAAATGGACCAAAAACAGAAGATGTTATTTTATCTGTATATGAAATAAGTTTCATGAGTGCCAAAGCAGAATTGTCATCAAGCTTGAAGTCGGGGAAGACCGTTGTACAGGGTGCCTTCCAGTCGGGTATCAGAGATGAAGCCTTTTGTTCTCCCATTTTCTTTACCAGACGGTAATTAAAAAGATCTGAATAGAGATTGTCGGAAGCCAGATCCCAGCCCATGTAACCTATTATGTTTGTCATATCAATAACCGACCATGGCTCCGGTGTATATGAAAGTATTCTGAACTCCGGGGGTAATTTCCTGCCTCTTTCATGAATATAGCAGTTCACACCATCCACATAGGCCTGAAGGCACTCCATTATCTCAGTCTCCGTGTTACTGATTACTTTTTCTGATTTTTCAGTCATATTAAGGCTACGGAGAAAAAGGTCTGTCTTGATATAGTCTTTTCCGAATATTTCTGAAAGACGGCCTGTTGTCACCCTTCGTATAAGATCCATCTGCCAGAGTCTCTCCTGAGCCATAATATAGCCTGTGGCAAAATAGAGATCGTGTTCATTTGCAGCGTATATGTGAGGTATGCCGCGCTCATCGCGGTATACAGTAACCTCATCAATCAACCCACTTAGCTGCATCTCCCCCTGATATGAAGGTAAAGCTCCTCTGCTGATGTTTCTGACAACAATTAGAACAGCAACAAGTGCGGCCAGTATCAGGAAGAGAAAGGATAACAAAATGATTCTTAAAGTTCTCATATATATGAAAATTAAATTTTTATTCAATTTACAATTTTATCCGGAATATTTAAATAATTACTCCCCTGAGTCCGGTGGTACAATTTCTGCAAATATCAATGCCTGCCCTGTTGTGGAGCACTTTTTCCCTGAACGCTCTGTTCCTTTCTCCGTGCCAGATCTCCCTGAAAGAAGATTCACCAATGTTTCCTAGAACAAATTCGGCATTTTTGTCAAAACAGCAGGGCAAAACATCACCGTTCCATGCTATAACCGGACTAAGCCATAACCTGAAGCACCTGTTTTTAAGCCGGCTCTTAAGTTTGTAGTCTCCATTATCATCTTTGAAATACCTTCTGAATTTCTCATGCGATGGCAGCCACTCTTCAAATCCTTTGGGATTAATTATCTGCATCGATTTCAGGTGAAATCTGGCACCTGCTCCCACGGCAAAATTTCTGACTTCCTGAATTTGTTGCTCATTGTGCCTGTTAACAAGAAACTGCACTACAAGTTTTGTCCGGGAGTCCTTCTCTTTCAAAGCTGCTGCAAGTTTTAATATCCCCTCCCTGACTTTTTCAAAATCTCCACCCCTGCGGTAGGCAGAATAGGTTTGCCTGTCATATCCGTCGAGTGAAACAATTATTTCTCTTATATCCGATTCAATTATCCTACTGATATTCTCATCCGTCAAATAATGTCCATTTGTTGAGAGGGTAAGCCTTATGCCTCTGGAAAGCGAAACGAATTTAAAAAAATCTGGGTGGAGCATCGGCTCGCCCTGAAAGTAGAGGTTAACATTCAACAAATAAGACTTTAATTCACTTAAAATTTTTTTATAAAGTTCCACCTCCATAAATCCTGATGGCCTTTTGCTTTGCCCTGATCCCGTGAGGCATTCAGGGCATCTGAGGTTACATTTTCCGGAAATCTCCACATTCAGAGCTGCTGGCATTCCATAAACTACAGCTCTGTGCACTAGAAGACTTGTAAGGTACGATATAAGTCCTCCGGTTAAATTAATTATCCTTACCATTTGTAACTCTCGCTTGCAGGTTTATTGTGAAGGTAAAAAATTCCACAGAAAAACTATTGGAATTTTTCTATAGGGTATACCTATACTTTGAAGGTCTTATATATGAAAAAATCAAGAACAGAAAAAATTCAACACAATTATAAACTATAAACCAAAAACTCTGCAGCCATGAAAAAGTTAAGCATTTATCCGGGAATTGTTCTTACAATTCTTCTTGTTTTATCCACGGCTTTTCCTGTTCTGGCAGGGAAGCCGAAGGCAACAAAGAATCCCGACCAGCAATCAATTCTGGTACTCAGGGGTAGGGTGGTAGATAAAGAGACTCTTCAGCCTCTTATTTTTGCGTCAGTTGCAGTTAAAGAAACAAACGTTGCAACGATAACCAATATTGACGGCGAATTTATTATTAAGATACCTGAAACTGAAGTATCTAAGAATCTTGAAATAACCCATATTGGTTATAAAAACAAGGTTATTCCATTGATAGAGTTGAAAGATGACGGATTCAGGAACATCATTACAATGGAGTCTGCTCCTGTTCCACTGAAGGAAATAATCATCAAACCAATTATGCCTGATGAAATCATCAGCAAACTTCTCAGTTCAATTTCAAAGAATTACCCAAACATACCAAATATGATGACTGCCTTCTACAGAGAAACTATAAGAAAAAACAGGCAGTACATTTCTATTGGTGAAGCTCTAGTGGAAATATTCAAGGCTCCATATCAGAATGATCTGAGGTTTGATGCCACACGAATATATAAAGGCAGAAAGAATACTGATATGGCAAAATCTGATACTGTTCTCTTTAAGCTGCAGGGCGGACCTGTAACCGCACTGGAGCTTGACCTGATAAAAAATCCGGAGGCTATTCTGACTCCTGAGGCAATAAAATACTACGATTACCGGCTTACTGGAATGGTGGAAATAGATGAAAGGCCTAACTATATAGTTGAATTCAGCCAGAAGAAAGATATCACAATGCCATTGTTTATGGGTAAACTTTATATTGACACCAAGACTTTCGCCCTTTCGGCAGCTGAATTCGGACTTAACCTTGAAAACAAAGAGGAAGCCACAGCATTATTTATCAAGAAAAAACCTCTTGGCATGGAAGTAACTCCCGAAGTAGCATCATATATGATAAAGTACCGCGAACAGGACGGGAAATGGTACTTTGCATATTCAAGAGCAGAAGTCAGATTTAAGGTCAACTGGAAGAGGAAACTCTTCAATCCTCACTATACTACAATGTCAGAAATAGCAGTCACTGATCGCACTGAAGAGGAAGTTATTAAATTTGCAGGGAAGGAAAAACTAAGGTATACTGATATCTTCCTCGATGAAGTTTCAGCTTTTGCCGATGAGAATTTCTGGGGTGAATATAATATAATTGAACCCGACCAGAGTATTGAACAGGCTATTAGAAGACTCGCTAGAAAAGTCAAATTCAGCGACCGTCCGCCTGAAGAAAAATAACTCATGAAATAATGCCGGAAGAAAGGGAAATAATAAGGAGGATAAGAGAAGGTGACATAAAAGAATTCGAAACACTTTTCCGCTCCTCCTATATTTCCCTTGTAAAATATGCTGGCACACTTGTTAAAGACAGAGATACAGCTGAAGAAATTGTTCAGGATCTTTTTGTGAAAATATGGAACGAAAGAAAAAACCTCAATATTAAAAGTTCCTTAACAGGTTATCTTTTCAGGTCTGTACATAACCGTTGCCTCCATCATCTTCAGCATCTGAAAGTAGTTGAAAAACACGCTGAGAGAATATATGAAACGAACACCGGGATAGCTGATGAAGCTGATGGAGAAATTAACCTGAAGGAACTCGAAGATAAAATAGCACGTGTGCTTGAAAAACTTCCGGAACGGTGTTGTAAAATATTCTGCATGAACAGGTTTGAAGGTCTTAAATATAAAGAAATAGCAGAAAAACTTTCAATTTCTGTCAAGACAGTGGAAGCATGCATGGGAAAAGCATTAAAAGAACTAAGGAAAATTATAGAGGATTAACTAATATGAAACCATCTGAAAAATTTACGGATCAGTACTGGGAAAGGCTTGCTGCAAGGTTTTCAGGCGAAGAAACAACCGGAGATGAATTTTCTGGCAATGTCAGTTCTGAAACTGAAAAAATGCTCGAAAGATACTGGAAATCTGCAGGTTCAGAAATAAATTCAGAAGAAATAAACGTTGAGAATGCCTGGAACATAATCAGGTCAAAAATATCCAGTGAAAAAGTCCACCCTCACCAGGCTGGGGTAAGAAAATCAATATCCCTGTATCTCAGAATAGCTGCTGCTGTTTTGCTCCTTGCAGCTCTCGGGACAGTCACTTATGTTTTATTTGATAAAGCTGTGTCAGGAAGCAGGATTATTATTGCAACAGGTGAAGAGGAAAAGAACAGGGAGATTGTCCTTCCCGATGGCAGCAAGGTTTGGCTTAATCACAGTTCGGAAATCTCATATTCAAAAAACTGGAACAGGACGGGAAGAAAGGTGACCTTAAGCGGAGAAGGTTACTTCGACATAGTCCCTGATGAAAAAAATCCCTTCTCAGTAGATGCTGGTAAAGCAGAAATAAAGGTTGTAGGAACCTCTTTCAATGTTATTACACGTAACCTTGAAGGAGAGGTGGAAGTGTTCGTGGAAAGCGGGAAGGTTCTCCTTGCCGATGAAAAAGGCGGCAGCATACTGCTTGAGCCTGGCTATATCGGAACAACAGCTCCGGGCCAACTCAACAAAACCCTGAATAATAACAGAAATTACTTGTCATGGAAAACCTCCCTTCTAGTATATGAAGGAACAAGTTTGACAGATGTTTTCAGGGATCTTAAAAGAGCATACAATATAGATATCTCAGTTGCTGATTCTTCAATACTTGATAAAACTATTACGGCAGTATTCAACAATGACCCTGTAGAAACAATTATTCGCGTAATTTGTACTACCTTTAACTTGAGTTATATCAAGGATGGAAAACATTTCCACCTATTGAAAAATTAACTTAAAGGAAATATGAAAAACTGCAATGTCTGGCTGGTAAGAAAAAAAACAGGCATTGCATTGCTTGTTTTACTCTGTTGCAGCATCTGGCTGAATGGACAGGAGAATATTCTCGATTCATTGTTTACTTTTAAGTCCGGAACTGTTAAGGTCAGCAATGCTTTTAACATTATCAGCCGGCAGACGGGTTACTCCTTTACCTACGACAGCAAGCTGATTAATCCTGACAAAAAAGTCTCTTTAACCTTTCAGAGAACCCAGTTGAGAGAAATACTTAATCAGATAATTTCAAATGATTCTGTTGATTTTACGGTAATCAATAAATATATAATCATTTACAAAATCACTCCATACCAGCCCTATGCTATTGAAATACCTGAATGGGAATATAAGGATCTGACAGGAACCATTTCAGACTTTGAAACCGGTGAACCAATTCCATATGCTACAATTGGCATAAGGTCGGTGGGACGTGGAACTGTTGCAAACAATAACGGAGAATTCCTTTTTAAGATTAACCGCGACTGGATAAAAGATACCCTGGTAATATCACACATAGGCTACCAGCAAAGAAAAATTCCTGTCTGGCAGGCTATAGGTAACGAGTTCAACATAAAATTAAAAAGGGATTACATTCCGATTCCGGAAATCATAATCCGCAACCAGCCTCCGCAGGAGATTCTCAGAAAAGCTTACACTTATGTCTCTCGAAACTATGGCAACACACCAGCAATGCTTACAGGTTTTTACAGGGAAGCTGTCATCAAAAAAAATGACCTGCAGATATACTCCGAAGCTATCATCGGGATATATAAATCACCTTACACCTCATCATTGCTGGGTGACCAGATAAAGATCTTCAAAAGCAGGAAAATGGAAAATATCGGCCTGAAAGATACTATTACAGTCAGGCTTAAAGCAGGTTTAAATAGTTGCCTTGAACTCGACGGAGCTAAAAACACATTCGATTTCCTGTATCCTGAGAATTTTTCGCAATATGATTATAGAATGACTGACATTGTAAAAGTTGATGAAGGAACGGCTTTTGTTGTTGAATTTGTCCAGAAACCAGAAGTTGAAATTCCCCTTTTTACAGGCAGTATATATATTAATACTCTCAATTATGCCATCGAATATGCAGAATTTGAAGTTAATCCTGCATATATCAAAAAGAACAAAGAAGATTTTATTACCTATCAGGCGAAAGGATACACAATTTTACCTATATCAATAAAATACAGAGTAAGCTATAAAAATATCAACGGTCGGTATTTTCTTAATCACGTAAGAGGCGACCTGAATTTTACAGCCCGTCAGAAAAACCATTTATTTACAACAAATTTCCTTGTCTTTTTTGAAATGGCCGTAACCGATATCCGTACTGAAAATGTTACAAGGTTTGAAAGGGATGAAACAGCACCTCTTCAGTCTGTCTTTTCAAAAACCATTACAGGTTATGATTACGATTTCTGGGGCGACTTCGATTTTCTCAAGCCTGAAGACAACCTTCTTAATGAACTCAACAACATGAAAGCCCGTTTGCAAATCTTCTCAAAGGAAGAAGGCAAATAACAGAATTCTTTCATCCTGATGCTGAACCTGAAGTAATGTTAATTGAAAAAGTCAGGGTGAACTACTCTTTCAATATTTGTTTATCAGATTATACAATTCCGACAGGTCGGGTGTAAGTATTATTTCGGTTCTTCTGTTTTTTTGTCTGGCTTCAGGAGTATTTCGTGGGTCTACCGGCAGGTACTGGCTGCGACCTGCGGCAGTAAGTCGTTTAGGATCTATTTTCGCGCTTTCCAGAAGCACCCTGACCACTGTGGTTGCCCTCTTTACGCTCAGATCCCAGTTATCGCGAAGCTGACCTCCTGATGGATTATATGGAACATTATCGGTATGTCCTTCAATTGTTATTTGAATATCAGGATTTTTCTCAAGTACCGCGGCCAGCTTTCTTAAAGCATTCCGGCCATTGGCATCAATCTCCCAGCTGGCAGTTTTGAACAGTAACTTTTCTTCAAGTGAAACATAAACTTTGCCGTCGCGGATTGTTACAGAAAGTCCCATATTTTCAAACCCCAGCAACGCTTCTGAAACTTTGTTTTTCAACTCCTGAACAATCCTTTTCTGGGTTTCAAGAATCTTTTCCAGCTCAGCCATTCTGGCATTCCGCTTTTCAAGCTCATATGAAAGCTCATCAAGTGAAGCTTTCTTCATATCAAGATTCGCTTCAAGCTGACGAAGCAAATCCTCTTTTTTCTGAAGATTCTCCTGTGCTGCCTGTAACTCCGACAATAATCTTCTTGTTTCAGTAACATTGCCCTTAATCAGGTCTTCTCTCGCCTTTTCCAGATCATTTACCTTACCCTGCAGAATGTTATATTCTTCTTTAAGCCTGTCTCTCTCACTTCGCAAAGCTGTTAACTCGCCTGTCATGGATTTTGTTTCTTCTTCCAGTTTCTGAACTCTTGCCTCAAGCTCTTTCCTTTCCATGGCAAGCATAATGTTTTCCGTCTTCAGTTCATCTCGCTCATTCATATACATTTTGGCGGTGTCCTGCATTGATTTGTATTTAGTTCCGGGTACACATGATGATACAGCCAGAACTGATACTACCAGAAGTATTAACCCTCTAATTTTTGACATTACACCTTATTTTTAAAGTTAATAAGTGATACTTTTCCCTGTGTGCAGTTTAAACAAACGCATGAACAAAAATATAAAAAACCTGTTTGATGCATAAACAGGCACAGAAATAATTAACTATCTTTGTGCTGTCTATACCCAGAACGCTTGATGACTTCAGAATACCGTATCCTGTCGAAAGTTTCGGATCCCTCAGATTTACGGAAACTCAGGAAGGAGGATCTTATTGTTCTTGCAAACGAACTCCGGCAATTTATAATTGATTCGGTAAGTACTAATCCGGGTCATCTGGGTGCAAGTCTGGGTGTGGTTGAGCTAACAATTGCCCTGCATTATGTATTCAATACTCCCTACGATAAAATTATCTGGGATGTAGGGCATCAGGCCTATGGGCACAAGATACTTACAGGCCGGCGCGACAAATTCCATACAAACCGTAAGTATAAAGGACTGAGCGGTTTTCCGAAGATGTCAGAAAGTGAATACGATGCATTTGGCACAGGGCATTCCTCCACTTCTATTTCAGCTGCTCTTGGTATGGCTATAGCAGCGGAAAGAAAAAAAGAAAACAGGCACATTGTGGCAGTTATTGGCGATGGAGCCATGACTGCCGGTCTGGCTTTTGAAGGAATGAACAATGCCGGAATCCAGAAATCGAACCTTCTTGTTATTTTGAATGATAACAACATATCCATTGATCCAAATGTAGGAGCATTTAAAGAGTACCTTCTTGATATAACCACCAGCCGTACATACAACAGGATCAAGGACGAGATATGGAAAGCTCTCGGCAAAATCAGCAGGATGGGGCCCGATGCCAGGTCGTTTGCAGCCCAGCTTGAAGCTGGTCTGAAGAGTACCATACTCGACCGCAGCAGTTTGTTTGAAGGATTGAATTTCAGATATTTTGGGCCCATCGACGGACACGACCTGCTTCATCTTATTGATGTACTTAACGACCTTAAAAAACTACCGGGTCCAAAGCTTCTCCATTGCCGCACCATCAAGGGTAAGGGTTATAAATTTGCTGAAGAGAACCAGACAAAATTTCATTCACCGGGTCCATTTATAAAAGAAACCGGCGAAATTATTGACACATCTCCTCCCGGTACACCTCCAACATATCAGGAAGTATTCGGTGAAACCATGGTGGAGCTTGCCCGCCTCAACGACAAAATATGTGGAATAACCCCTGCAATGCCCACGGGTTGTGCCCTTAACCTCATGATGAAAGAGTTTCCCGACAGAACATTTGATGTTGGAATTGCCGAGCAACACGCTGTAACATTTTCAGCAGGCCTTGCCACACAGGGATTCATTCCGTATTGCAATATTTACTCGTCATTCCTGCAAAGGGCTTATGACCAGATAATTCATGACGTTGCCCTTCAAAACCTTCATGTTGTTTTCTGCATCGACCGCGGTGGACTGGTAGGCAGTGACGGTGCCACACACCATGGATTCTTCGATATTGCATTCATGAGAAACATTCCGAATGTTATAGTCAGTGCCCCGATGGATGAAATAGAACTGCGCAATCTGCTTTATACTGCACAACTTGGGAAAATAAAATGCCCCATAAGTATCAGATATCCTAAAGGAAATGGAATACATACTGACTGGAGAAAACCTTTCGAAGAAATTGAACCGGGCAAAGCCCGTCTTATTTCTGAAGGAAAAGATATTGCAATACTAACATTCGGACATCCTGGCAATTATGCAGTAAAAGCAACAGAGATACTCAGGAACGAAGGTATATCACCAGCTCACTACGATATGAGGTTTGTATCTCCACTTGATGAGGAGGTTCTGCACTCAGTTTTTAAAAAGTTTAAAAAGGTAGTTACTGTCGAAGACGGTATACTGAAAGGAGGCTTCGGAAGTGCAATAATCGAATTCATGACAAGCCATGGCTACCATGCTGAAATCAGACGCCTTGGCATTCCGGATTATTTCGTTGAGCATGGCACACAGGAAGAACTCACTGCCGAGTGCGGCTTCGACGTTGAAGGCATTGTGAGGACTGTAAGAGAAATGGTCCTGCGTAGCACTAAAAAGAATTACAACATTGATAATCTGAATATAATACCTAAATTCAACCGGGTTTTTCCAGGGAAAAAATAGAAATATTAAGTTTAAATCATACCCTGTATTGTTCTACAATTAAAATAGTTATTAATTCATCTGCCGGTACATTCAAAAAAATTAATTAATTTTGGAAAAATGGTGTCATGAAATATACTGTTATTTTTTTCACAATTCTACTGATTGCCGTTTCATGCTCTCAGAGCAGCAAAAAAGAAAAAGAAGAATGGATTCAGCTTTTCAACGGCAAGAATCTTGATGGCTGGGTAATTAAAATAAAAGGACATCCTCTGGGTGAGAACTACAATAATACATTCAGGGTTGAAGATGGTGTTCTGAGAATTAGCTATGATAAATATGACAAATTCAACTCGAGCTACGGGCATATATTTTACAAAACACCCTTTTCACATTACAAGGTAAGGGTTGAATACAGGTTTGTAGGAGAGCAATGTCCTGAAGGACCTTCGTGGGCATTCAGGAACAACGGTATTATGTTTCATTGTCAGTCGCCCGAGTCAATGCTGCTAGATCAGGATTTTCCAGTATCTATTGAAGCTCAATTACTTGGTGGCGACGGTGTATCGGAACGAACTACAATGAACGTCTGTACTCCCGGTACTCATATTGTGATGGATGGCAATCTTGTAACCCAGCACTGTGTAAATTCAAAATCAAAGACTTATCATGGTGATGTATGGGTTACAGCTGAGCTTGTTGTATATGGCGACAGCATTATTCACCATATTGTCAATGGGGATACTGTTCTTACTTATTCGAAACCTCAGGTTGGAGGGACAAACAAACCAGCTGATTATCCTGTCCCTGACGGCACACTGCTGAAAGAGGGATATATTGCACTCCAGGCCGAAAGTCATCCAACCGAGTTCAGAAAAGTGGAACTACTCGACCTTGGGAAAGCAGGTAAAAAGTAAAATTTCAACCGTAAATTTATATATATTCGCACCCGGGGTGAATATACAATTTGAGGATGCCCGGATGGCGGAAATGGTAGACGCGCTGGTCTCAAACACCAGTGGCAGCGATGCCGTGCCGGTTCGACCCCGGCTCCGGGTACAAGATTGATGAACAGATTATTCCACAAAAACACAGAAGTGTATCTTTTCAGGTTGAGGTTGAAAGTTCTTCCGGATTAACAGGGAGCATAACTGTAAATTTAGTCCACACTCCTTCTTCACTTTCTACTTTTATTTTTCCCTTATGCCTATCGACAATTTCCTTTACGATTGAAAGACCAAGCCCTGTTCCGGATTTTACATCGCGCTGAACATTTGATGCCCTGTAAAATTCATCAAATATTTTCGGGATTTCATCTTTAGGGATCCCGATACCTGAATCTGAAATTTCAGATATAATATAGTTCATACGCCGTCTAATCGTCAGTTCGATATGACCTCCACCAGGGGTATATTTTACAGAATTAAGCAAAAGGTTCGAATAAAGTTCCTCTATAGCATATGGATTACCTCTGATAATCCCGACCGAACTGTCAACATATATATTGAAATTAATTCCTTTGTCGCTGATAAGAATCTGAACAGGAGCAACTACCCGGTTGATAAGTTCTGCAAGGTTGAAATCCTCAAATTCAACGTTACGTTGAAGTCTTTTTTTCGTCAGGTTGAGTAAATCTCTTATGAATTCCGAAAGAAATTCCGCCCTATCATAAGCCCGGTTAATAAATTCTTCCTGAACCTCGTTAAGCGACCCTGTTATTTTTGACCTGACAACTTCAAGACAACTCATGACAGCAGCAACATGTCCTTTAATGTCATGTGTAACCCTCAGAACATATTCGTTTTTAAGCTTGTCTTTGTTCTGTAGCTCAATATTCGTTCTAACGTATGTCTCTTCACTTTTTATCGACCGGTTAATAATCATATGAGAGAGCCATACAACCATAACAGATGTACATGCAAATACAAAACCTGCACCTGAGACGTACAGAACATTTTTATAAAGTTCGTGATTAACAAATCCCTCCAGAGGATAATGGGGGATAATCTGAAAGCATTCCAGAAAACTCAGCGACAAAGCCAGTATTAAAGCAAAGGCAGCATACAGGTAGCTCAGAAAGGTCGAGAATATTGAACTTGCAATAATAAGATGAAAAAAATAGAATAATATCAGGGGATTTTCTATTCCCCCCGAATAATGTATAACGAATGTAAGCAGGATCAGATCAGTTATTATCTGAAAATGGATATTTCTTTTTATCCTTCCTATAACATTGGCACCCGAATCTCTGTTTATTCTCCTGAGAACAATCCAGTGAAAAACGTTAAGTAAAAAAAGAATTCCGGCGATAATATAGATTTTATCTTCCTCGACAGATATGTTCAGAAAATGTGAAACAATAAAATCTGAGGCAATCAATGCTGAAACAGCTATCCACCTGATTCTGATAAACCATCTCAGGAAGAATATATGTGCCGGAACCAGCTTTTCTTCCATAAAAATATACTGTCAGTATAATAATTCCGAATTTACAGTTTCTCAGCCAGTAATCCTTCAACCTGAGCGAGAATCTGCTGGTCGGTGAAATGTCTTCCTTTAATTGCTGATGAGGGGCAGGCTGCTACACACACTCCGCATCCCTTGCAGAGAGCACTGATAATATGACTCTGTTTTTTATCTTCAAGAAACTCTATAGCGCTGTAAGGACAGAGAAGGTTGCAGAGGCGACATCCCGAACACAGATTTGGATTCACTTCTGAATAGAGTGCATCAATTTCAATTTTTTCTTTCGCTATTCGTGCAAGGATTCTTGCAGCAGCTGCCCTTGCCTGAGCAACAGTATCCGGAATATCCTTAGGAGCCACACATGTACCGGCAATAAAAACACCATCAGTTGTGGTAGCAACAGGTTCAAGCTTTGGATGGCTTTCAATGAACCATCCTTCTTTATCCTGACTTATATTCACTATCCTTGCCACTTCATAGGCATCTTCCCTTGCTTCCATCCCCACCATAAGTATGACGAGGTCTGCAGGAATTTCAATTGTTTCGCCCGAAAGTTTTTCATTCACTTCAATCAGCATCCCACAATCATCCTTTGGCCCTGCCTTGTGAATTACAGGTCGGTCACCCTTTTCGTACATCAGGAAAAGAGTTTTTGCCTGTGAGGAACTGCGGTAAAAATCTTCATGCCCTTTGCCAAAAGCATGCATATCTATGTATATATCAGAAACATAGCAGTCGGGAATTGCTGATTTGATTTCATGAGCATATTTTAGTGCTGTCATACAGCATACTCTTGAACAATATGAATGAAATTCCTGACTTCTGCTTCCTACACAGTGAATAATTGCTACATACTTCGGAGTTTTTCCTTCCTTTGTCTCGATCCTGCCTGCCCGAAGCATTTTTTCAAATTCAAATGAAGTGATGACGTTTGGCAGTTTTCCGTATCCGTAGTGTACAATGCGTGAAGCATCAAATTCCTTGTATCCCGTGCATACAATTACATTACCGATTTCAACTTCAGTATCTCTTGTTTTACCCTCCTGAATAGAAACAAGGTTTTGAATTACGGCTCTGAAGTTTCCGATGTATCCGGTGAGGCTTGTTACTTTGGAACTTAAGAATACCTTTATGTTTTTATTGTTGTTAATCCTTGTTATTCTTTCAGTCAACAAATCTCTTGCCGAATAGAGATAAGGTGCTGTAAGGTCGACCCTGGCAAGGTTGCCTCCAAGGTGATTTTCTTTTTCAACCAGATAAACGGTATTTCCTGCATCTGCAAGTTCAAGTGCAGCAGTCATCCCTGCTATTCCTCCGCCTATAACAAGAACATTGGGGCACATCCGGGCGGATACACTCTCCAGTTCCTCATGAAGTTTAACACGGGAGATGGCTGCATTAACAAGTGCTTTTGCTTTTTCGGTGGCCTCAACAGGATCGGAGTGAACCCAGCTACACTGTTCCCTGATATTTGCCATTTCAAGCAGATACTGGTTCAGCCCTGCTATACGCAATGCGCTCCGGAATGTGCGCTCGTGCATATTGGGGCTGCAGGCTGCAACAACAATCCTGTTCAGGTTATTTTCTTTAATATCCTGAATTATCATTTCCTGACCCGGATTGGAACACATGTATTTATAACTTTTTGCCAGAACCACTTCGGGAACTTCTGATGCAAATTTTGCAACAGCTTCAACATCAACAATCTTTGCAATATTGGTCCCGCACATGCATATATAAACACCAATTCTGAGATTTTCCATAGTAAAGGTTATTTAATTACAAGAGGATATAATTCTTTAACTGCTGTATCCCTTTCAATTGCTTCACGTCTGATTGATGCAAAATACATTGCAAGAGGCCGGTAAACAAGATGAGCCCATTTTGTAAACGGCATTCTTAAAAGCCATGGCACAGCACTCATCAGGTGAATAACATAAGTTATATTGGCCATTTCAATCAAACCGGTACGGTGAAAAATATGCTGTGAAATTCCGGTTATAACAATCATAAACAGGAGAATCACAAAAACCCAGTCAGTACCATGTGATTTTTTATACTGAATATAATGTTTTTTAAAACGTCCTCTGATGAAATAGATAGTTCCCGCCAATAGTCCTATTGTGGCCAGATAACCAAAGACATGTACTTCCCATCTTATTTCCGGACCCTTTTGAAGCAATTCAACGAAAACCATCACCAGCACAAGCATTGTAACATATCCGAGCATCAGTCCGAGGTGAATCAGCCACGGCATATAGATTTTATGACCACGTTTTTTTTCACACTCCGAATAGCGTTTCTGAGTGAAAAAATGCCACGGAAGCTGGTAAAACTTTTTAATATACAACCACCATGGTACCGGAAAATTTGTTCCCCTGACCATAACCATTTTCCACATCCTGAAAGCATTAATAAGAAGAAAAACGAGCAAGATTGCACCTACGCTAAGGTCAAACCTGTGAACAAAATGGCTTGGAAGAAATGCTCCTTCACCGTCGTAGATACCGATATTACCGTTTGTAAATCCGTAATAGAGCAGAAGGGCTCCGGTGAGTATTGCCACGAAAATAATTGTTAAAACCTCAACAGTTCTCGATTTATAGAAAGCCCTTGAAATACCGGTAAAATCATATTTTGAGATCAGCCATCTCCTGAGGCTCATCATCGTTTCACCGGGATCAGCTTCCCTCGGACATTGTTCAGAACACTGCCCGCAATAGTAGCAAAGCCATGGTTCCAGAGTAGTTTCTATTTTCTGCTCAAGGCCCATCTGAAGCAGTTTCATAGATTTTCTGGGAAACCTGTACACCTCATCTGCATGAGGACAGACAGTGGAGCAATCTCCGCACTGGTAACATAGCTGAACATCTTCTGCACCAAAGCGGTCAAGCTCATTGATAAACTCAGGATTAACTCTGATAGCCATAGAATTCTGTTTATATTTTATGCAATGCTTTAGCTCTTGATTCGATTTCACTCAGTGAAAGGCTGCTCAAATGTCCAAGTCCTTTACCGCTTGTTAAACTCTTAAGGACACCTGCAGCCACAGCCGAAGCCTGTGCAACAGTATCCGGGATATCTTTTGGTCCCTGGCACATTCCGGCAACATATATTCCACCTTTATCTGTGTCGGTTGGACTTCCGTTATAATCAAGCTCCGAAAACCATCCGTCACTGTCACGTCGTATTCCAAGCATCCTGCTCAGTTCCTCAGTACCCTGTGAAGGGATGAGCCCCACTGCCAGTACAACCATGTCAACCTCGAATTGAACCAGTCTGTCATTGATAATATCCTCACCTTTTACATACATTTTGCCATGGCTCATTGTAACCGAAGCTGAATGGCCCCTTACAACAAATGTTCCCTCCTGCTTTATTCTCTCGGCAAATTCCTCATATCCCTTACCGAATGCCCTCATATCGATATAAAATTCATAAACACTGGCATTCGGAACTTTTTCCCTGATAAGATGCGCAAATTTCAACGAATACATGCAGCATACGCGCGAGCAATAAGGGTTATATTTTCTACTTCTTGATCCTACACAATGTATAAGCGCTATGCTGCGCGGTGGAACGCCCTCAGGTGAAAAAATCCATTCTTCCTTATTGGTTTTCTTGTTGAATACCTTCGTTTTGGTCACAATCCTGCCCCCTGTAACTCCGGAAGCATTTGTTAAACGCTCAAATTCAAGAGATGTAAGAACATTAGGATATACCCCGTATCCATACTGCTCAATCTTACTGGCATCAAGCATCTCGTATCCGGTAGCCAGTATAATATTGCCAACTTCAATATCTATAATCTGCTCTTTCTCATTGAAATTGATGCACTCCTTGGGACATTTTTTTGCACATACTCCGCATTTTTTTCCTTCGGAGAGCAGGTATGTACAGCTGTTTTCATCAATCAGGTAAGCATT
This sequence comes from Bacteroidota bacterium, assembly GCA_029552825.1. Classification (GTDB taxonomy): domain Bacteria; phylum Bacteroidota; class Bacteroidia; order Bacteroidales; family VadinHA17; genus LD21. The sequence continues at coordinate 37,728 of JAKPDL010000224.1, read as the reverse complement.
CGGAACGGCCTGAGGAAAAGGAATGTAAATAGCTTTACGCATTGATATACCGGCATCAAATTCACTTTTTACCTTAACAGGACAAACATCGGCACACTCGCTGCATGCCACACACGATTTAATATCAACATAGCGTGGCGCCTGTTTTATTTTAACCCTGTAAGAACCCGGTTTTCCGGTAACAGCAATAACCTTCGACTTTGTCATCAGGCGAATCATCTCATGTTGTCCAACTGATACCATCTTGGGAGTTAGTATGCAGGCGGCGCAATCGAGTGTCGGAAATGTCTTGTCGAACATTGCCATATGCCCTCCTATTGTACCTGTTTGTTCAACGAGATAAACCAATTTACCTGCATTTGCTATTTCAAGGGCTGCCTGAATACCGGCAATCCCACCACCGATTATGAGGGTTGCATGGTTAACCGGGTTTCCGCCAGGTATTGCAGCAAGAGGGAATGGAACACCCATTACAGCACAGGCTACAATTGCTTTGGCACGGTCGAGTGCATTCTCTCCTCTTGCTCCATGTTCCTGAAAAGATGCCAGATATATCTCATCTGTATTGCCTCCTGCCATGGCCACTGCCCTGGTTAATAATGGTTTGTAATATCCGGGTGTTTCTCCTGCAATTACAATACGTTCAAGATTATATGCCTTTATTGTATCACTAAGAAATTTTAAATCCGGATAAGGCTCAACCCTGAGTATCTGTACGGTTTCAACCTCTGGCAGATTGGCTGAATATTTTGCTATTGCATCAATATTCAGGGTACCTGCTGAAGCAGTCTGACAGAAAAAGACTCCTGTTCGCATGTTTATTTATTTATTATTACGTTTCTCATTCTGAAAACTAATCCCTTTTTATCTTCTGTAACAATCCTCCGTTAGCATCACGGATTTCTAAAATAAATGGCATTCGTCCCGGTAAACTGTGTGTTGCACACGAAAAGCATGGGTCATATGCTCTGAAAGCCATTTCAATCATATTAAGAATGCCCTGGTCAACAACAATTCCTTTCTTTATTAATCCTTCCGATGCTTTCTTGATTGACATGCAGATCGCTGCATTGTTGTTTGTTGTGCCAACAATGATATTGGCTTTGGTAATAATGCCCTTTTTATCTGTCCAGTAATGATGGGTTAATGTTCCCCTCTGGGCTTCGACAATTCCAACACCTTCTCCAACAATGGGGCCGGGCTCAGCCCTCAGTTCACTTCCGGTTATATCGGGATCCATAGCAAGTTCGAGACAGCGTTCGGCTGAATATAAAAGTTCTACAAGTCTTGCCCAATGCATTGCAAGTGTAGCATGAACAGGTTTACCTCCGAGAGTTGAATACATTCGTTCGTATTCTTTCTGTGCCAGAGGAGTAGCCATCCCATCTGCTGCATTCAGTCTTGATAACGGCGTTGCATGATATACTCCCGAATCCTGTCCGTCGATAAAACCTTTCCACCCTATTTTTTTAAGATACGGAAACTTAAGATAACTCCATGGTTCAACATGTTCTGCCACATATTCGAGGTATTCATCCGGGCCATATTTACATAACTCATTTCCATGGGTATCAACAACTCTTACCTTCCCATCATAAAAATTTACCCTGTTGTCAGCATCAACCAGCCCCATGGAATGAAGCGTTAACTTATAAGGCCCGTTAACTATCAGATCGACATAATCTTTATTTCCAAGTACAAAATCATTGAATATTTTAAGGGTAAACTGAGCAAATTCCACAAATCCTTTTGCCTTTTCAACAACATAGTCTCGTTCAGCTTCCGAGAGTCCTCTTCGTACGCCTCCAGGGATATTCATCACAACAAATGTCTGGTGACCACCGAGAAGGGCCTGTATCTCCTGGGCTATTCTACGCTGCCTAATGACTTCTGTACCTATCTCTTTACCCACTCTCTCAATCAGACCCACAATATTTCTTTTTTCGGGTGGTGCACCAGGCCCAAGGACAAAATCAGGTGCCGCCAGTGCATAAAAATGTGCTGTATGGCTGTGAATAAAATGGGCCATATAAAAAAGTTCCCTCAGCTTTCTGGCAGTAGCTGGAGGAACCAGACCGAACACCGCATCAACAGCCTTGCCGGAAGCCATATGGTGACAACCGGGACATACACCGCAAATCTTTGCTGTTATGGAAGGAAGTTCCTCAGCAGGCCTTCCCTCACAAAATTTCTCAAAGCCCCTTAGTTCAGGTACCTGAAAAAACACATTCTTTACTTCACCTTCTTCATCAAGGAAAATCTCAATTTTTCCATGACCTTCAAGGCGGGTTATGGGATCAATTGTAATTCTTTTCATAAAATTTTTCTTCTTATCAATGACACTGGAAGGCTAAAACGATAAAAAGTACCGGCAGGATCTGCCAAATCTTCAAGAATTTTGTTTATCCCTTCAGGGTCTTTCTCATCAATAATGCTTGCAACGGCCGACATCATCTTGGCTCCCGGGTCAGGGACGCCCGGCGGCGGACCATAACATCCCCTGCATGGAGCATTACCTTTTATACAACGGTACCCGCATCCTGCCCTTGTTGCAGGTCCCATGCACAAAACTCCCTGTTCCATAAAACATGTAATACCATCATCCTTAATTTCCCAGGGGCGGTAAAACTTCTTTATACGCTTGTTCTCAGTCTTTTTACGTATACATTCATCACACTGGGTCTTTGTTTCAGCTCCAATAACCGAACCTTTGGGAGGCAGTTCCGCACCACTTACAATTGCTTTGAAAACCTCGAGCAACCTTTCACTCTGGGGTGGACATCCCGGTAAATAGTAATCCGGTTCGGTAACCTGCGACAGAGCCCTTACATCATTATAAAACGAAGGCAGGAAAAGTGTACCTTCTTCTGCCTTGTATTCAGGAACCGGAATTAAGTTCTTCTCATTCACTACTGATTCACTTTCAAAGTATACTCTTTTAAATATTTCATCCTTTGTTGTAAAATTGGCAAGTCCGGGAATACCACCCAGATGAGCACAACTCCCATAGGCAACAAGAATTTTGCTTTTTTTCCTTAAAAGCTTTGCCATCTCTTCATTTTCAGTGTTCCTTATTGCCCCATTAAAAAGTGTTATATCAATATATCCATCAGGCATTTTTTCAACATCATGGTATTTGGTATCAAGGGCTATAGGCCAGAATACCAGATCCGCAGCAGAGATAATATCAAACAACTTTTCATGTACATCGAGAACCGATACACAGCAGCCACCGCATGCAGCTGCCCAGTATACAGCCAGTTTTAACTTTGGTTTTGTTTCTTCCATGGGTTCTTGTTTTTAAATCAGGCAAATGTTCTGATTGTATCTTTAATTTTACTTGGCCCCAGCTCTTTAATTTTTTCAGTGAAACTATTGACCAGCTCAGCAAACTGCTTCCCTTCACTGGCACTTATCCATTCCAGTTTAAGGCGTTCAGGTTCAATTCCAATTTGTCTGATATACTTCTGAAGCAGCAAATACCTGCGAAGGCAGCGGTAATTACCTTCCTGGTAATGGCAGTCGCCAGGGTGGCAACCACATATAAGCACTCCGTCAGCACCATTTGCAAATGCTTTAAGGACAAAAGTCGGCTCAACCCGCCCGGAACACATCACTCTGATTATCCTGACATTGGGCTTATATTCCATCCTTGAGGTTCCTGCAAGATCAGCACCGGTGTATGAACACCAGTTACATAAAAACGCAACTATCCGTGGCTTGAATTCCATAGAAATAGTTATTAGGTTAGTTTAAAAGGTACATGCATTAAATATAAATAAAAAATATTCAAAGTAAGTAATTAAACTGATTTTCTTTCAGTTATCGTGACTTTTTTCACAATAACTCATTATTTTCTTCCGGTAGCAGAAGGGAAGATTTAATATATGCTATTAGCTCAACCTGGAAACAATCAAATTTCTCCTGGATCCGGTAATGTAAAGATATTGCTTAGGTGAAGAATTGCCAGAGAATATTCGCTGAATATAGTGCGGAATTATCAGATTATTAATAAAATATTTATCTTCAAGCAGGTAATATAACCAGAATTAAAATCAACTATTTTTTTCAGGCCATTTATGCCACTTACTAACTTTCTGCTGCAGAAGTTCTTCGACTTTAAGAAACAATTCCTCAGATCTGACCGGCTTCTCAATAAAGGAATCCACCGGAAGAAACTCAGCATCTGTTTCGGGTGAAAAGTTAAAATAAGGCTTCTGAGCATTAATTGCGGTGATCATCAGAATGGGAATGTGCGAGTATTGCCTGTCAAGCCTTACTTTCTGTGCAAAATCAAAGCCTTTTGATTCGCCTTTAGCTCCAAACATTACATCAAGAATGATCAGGTCAGGCACATGAATCTTCAGTTTTTCCCATCCTTCCTGAGGATCATATGCACATGCAACTTCATAACCTTTTACTTCCAGCATTTTAACTATTGCAGCTACAAGGTCTGCATCGTCCTCGACAACCAGAATTTTTGCTTTTGAACTCATTATTTATTCCCTCCCTGATTATTAATCCGTATTGATGAAAAATTTTTAACTTATTCTAAATAAGATCAGTCTAAAAACCATATCTTTTATCTGTAATAAAATTATAAAAATATTACCGAACAATAGATATAAGGCTTTAAAATTTTTACAGATCTTCCTTTTTCACCGATACTATGTTGTTCTCAAGATTACACCAATCCTTTTACAAAGGTTTTAACCTCTTCAAGTATTGTTTCATATCTTTCTTTTAATGGTGGTGAGAGCTCTTCACCAAATTCTGAATCTGTAAGTATTTCAACCCCGACAATAATTATACTCGCTGGAAGGTCCATTCCGAGAGATTTAGCAAGTTCAATGGCAGTAATAAAACTTAAATCATGGACATTGGATAGATGTATTGTCTCCCTGAAGTCAGAAATATCAAAAAAATAAACATCTCCAGGTTTGCCTTCCCCTGTATGGATTGCATCAATAAAAACCACACAGTCATATCCTGAAATCAGTTCTGCTATTTCAATACCTCCACAGCAGGCTTCCTTAAAACTAATATTATTGTCATCAAACACCAAAGAAAGATCGCGGATAATTTTTGGGCCGATTCCATCATCCGAAAGTATTGTATTTCCAATACCAAGAACCAGAGTTTTTTTATTCTTTACCATTTACAATACATTAAACTGAATTTCAATTCTAACTATTCCGGCTGATACATCATCTTCATTCTCAATTCTGTCCCATGCAATCCAGTTTTTTTCTTTCTACCGCCACTTTAACGTCTGAAGGTCTCATTTAATAAAGATGTTCATCCATTTAAATAGTGTTATGCAAATAACGGCAAATTTAATTTATTAAAAGTTCCTTTTAAATCTGAATTATTCATTTATTCATAGCATGATTTTTTGGATATATATCAATGAAAGAAAATAAAATCGCACTTAAATTAAATACTGGTTTCAGACTGCAGGGGGACGACAGGTTTGTTAAAATGTAATATAAAAATTTCTTAAATAATGTTTTGTAGCTATACAATCTGTATATAATATTTCAAGTCAGAATTTCAAACTCTATCCCTATTTTCTTTAAGGCATATCCGGTTTCTTTTAAATAATCACCATATACAGTCAACCAATGAAAACCTCGCATATTTTTTGCCACCTTTTCGCTCTCACACGAAAAGCTCACTTCAATCTGTGAACGGCAAATGTCCATAAACGGATTTTCAACAATCTTGCCGGGAAGACCGATGTATTTTCTGAATTCAAAATCAGGTATGACATTTGTCACAACCTGGCCTTTTTTCATTTCGACCTTAGGAGCGGCTCCGAAATCTGACTCAAAATGGGTCATTATTCGTGCAGGCTCAAGCGTTATTCCATTCATTCTGCGCGGAGCAGTGCAGTGTGCAAGAGTAATGAGCCAATCATGTGGATATGTAGGATCATTCAGAAATGATGGTTTGCCTGATATGTTAGCCAGCAGGATGCCAGCAGGAATAACTACAAAGTCCGATTCACAGAATGCCAGGAATCCGGCATCGTTGAGAAGACTGAGTGTAAGACAGGCTGTTGTATCAGCAATCGGCATAATTGTTCCCATGCAATTATTAACAGTTATTGCCCTGCATCCTTCCCTTTCCATAAGCCTGCGAAAAACTTCCCCGAGCACGAAACAATTCTCCACATACTTTCTTTCAGTTTCAAGCTTAATCCCGGTATCTGCCAGATATCTGTCACTACTGCTTTTTGCCTGCTTAACGAGTGCCCTGTCTTCCCTTGCTTCTTTAATCAGATTCCCGAGATTTTCATAAGATATATCCCTTATTTCAAAGTTGTAATGCTCCTTTACCATTTTCATTGTTGTTTCGAGCGGCTGCGACCATGCTCCGAAACCTCCTATAGCTAGAATTCTTGAACCTCTTGTGTTTTTCAGCCCACATAGTGCCCTCATCCGCCACAAGAGCTCATCCTGGCTGTCAATAACAACATCACTGTCATCAACCCCTTTAACTTTCAATTCATCTGTATGCTGGCGAAGGTAACGCGGACTTATTATCTCATACCAGAGATAAACCGGACCAGACCTGTGGCGGCAGAAGAAAATAATATCTTTCCCCCTGCTGTTTAATTCTGCAAAAATATTCATGCCGCCACCAGCAGCATATATAAGAATCAGATCTGCCCTGTCTATGTCAGTTATTCCGGCCAGATCCTGCCGGCTCCGTACAGCAGAGACAGGAAGAAAATCAACCGGAAAATCAGCATCAGATTTTAGCTTTTTAAGCTCGCTGTTAATTCTTGCTATTTCAGCCGAGGCGTCATTTTCGGTCTGTATTCCACCCCATGCTCTCCAGCTTGTTTTCTCCCTCCTTTCAGGCACTTCATAGGTGAGAACAGGTTTGACAACCAGAGGTTGCCTTGCTGGAAGATATTCATCTACTGGCCTTTCATTGGCCAGCATATCCCATGTAAGCCTCTGAATTGTTATTATACCAAGAGTGCCGGCACCTGTCATCTGCACAAACTTTCGCCTGCTGATGCCCTGATGCCCCATGTCAGTGTTTCCGCAACAGCATCTTAAAGAGCTGTGCTTATGAAAATTAACTGAATTGTCCAATTTATCATCCATATCCTTATAAATAAGATGCTGTTATTTTTACATTATTAGACTCCTGATTCTGACAATAATTTAACTAAAAATAATAAAAATATTCCTTTTGAATATGAGGTATTTTTTATTTCCTGTCTGATCCCCTCTGTCATAGCTTAAATTAACAAAAACAAAGAAAATTCTGTTTGAATCATTCATAAAAAGGTTATCAATAATAATTGCCATAATAAAATCTCACCGATAATAGTCTGAAATTAAACAACCTGCCTTCTCGATTGTTATAATATTAAAATTACGTCGAATATTATTTAAAATAATATGGCTCTGTTTGAAATAAAAATGCCTAAACTGGGAGAGAGTATAACCCAGGCAACTATTATCAGGTGGTTCGTCAAAGAAGGTGACTATGTTAAAGAGGATGATGTTCTGCTTGATATCGCAACTGATAAAGTAGATTCTGAAATTCCGTCGCCTGTAGCTGGAACTGTAAAAAAGATATTCTACCAGGAAAATGCCATTGTTCAGGTTGGGGAAGTTATTGCAATTATAGATACTGAAGCAAACTCTTCAGGAAAAAATAAAAACATAGATGAAAAAAATAGCGGGTTGCAGCAAACTGAAAAAAACCAGCTGGAGGAGAAAAATTTAAATACCTCTGATGAAATAATTAAACCAGATAAGAAAGAAGCCTCAGCAAGATTTTACTCTCCGCTTGCAAAGCTCATTGCCAGAAGGGAAAATATTTCCGCAGAAGAACTGGAGAAAATACCGGGAAGCGGGATAAATGGGAGGGTTCAGAAGAAAGATATCCTTGCTTACCTGGAAAAAAGGAAAGTCGCTTCAGCAACTTCGGCATCCGTTGTTAATGACCATACTCCTGTTAAGAGCGAGGCATTGAAATATTCTATGCCTGTCTATCAGGAAGATGAAATAATTGAAATGGACCGTATACGGAAGATTACGGCCGAGCACATGATCAGGTCAAAACAGACTTCAGCTCATGTTACTAATATTCTTGAGGCTGATGTAACTGCAATTGTTAACTGGAGAAATAAAATCAAAAATGAATTTGAGAAAAGGGAAGGTATAAAGCTTACTTATCTTCCTTTAATAATAGAGGCAGTAATAAAATCCCTCAAGGAATTTCCGATGCTGAATTCTTCGGTTGACGGAAACAGGATAATTCTTAAGAAAAGAATAAATATAGGGATAGCAGTTGCATTGCCTGATTCAAATCTGATTGTCCCTGTAATAAAAAATGCTGATTACCTCAATATAACAGGACTTGCTAAAGAAATAAACCGACTTGCAGAAAACGCCCGTAAGAATGACCTTCTTCCGGATGATGTGAACGACGGAACATTTACTGTTACAAATTTCGGAACTTTCCGCAATACAATAGGTACTCCTATAATAAATCAGCCCCAGGTTGCCATTCTTGGAATCGGAACGGTTGAGAAAAAGCCGTCTGTTTTAGAAACTCCCGACGGAGATGTTATTGCGATACGCCATAAAATGTTTCTTTCCCTTACATATGACCATAGAATTATTAATGGGGCATATGCAGGCTCATATCTGAGAAGACTGGCCGATTATCTTGAAACTTTTGATACAGAAAGAACTATCTGAAGGTGTTATTAAATTAAAATTTACAATTATGTCAGCAAACAAAAAATATCACATCAAGACGACCGATAAATCAGTACTTGAAAGGTGGTACAGACTGATGACTCTTGGCAGAGCTCTTGACGAGAGGGCACCAAATTATCTGAAGCAGTCTATCGGCTGGTCATATCATGCACCCTATGCGGGACATGATGGTATTCAGCTTGCCATAGGGCAGGTTTTTGAGAAAAATAAAGATTTCCTTTTCCCGTACTACAGGGATATGCTTACTAACCTGTCGGCAGGGCTGACAGCAACCGAGATTATTCTTAACGGGATTTCAAAGGCAACCGACCCTGCCAGTGGCGGACGGCACATGTCAAACCACTTTGCAAAACCTGAATGGAATATTCAGAATGTTTCATCATGTACAGGCAACCATGCACTTCATGCTGTTGGTGTTGCACGCGCAATAAGGAAATATCGCGCCGACGGTGTCGCAATATGTTCAATGGGAGAATCGGCTGTATCGGAAGGCTACGTCTATGAAGCGATAAATGGGGCATCGCGTGAACAGCTTCCCGTCATCTTCGTAATACAGGATAACGGATACGGAATTTCCGTACCAAAAAGCGACCAGACTGCCAACCGTAAAGTGGCAAACAATTTTTCCGGTTTTAAAAACCTCCGCCTCTTCTTCTGCAACGGGAAAGACGTCTTTGATTCAATGAATGTGATGTCCGAAGCAAAAGAATATGTGAAATCCACCGGTAACCCTGCTATCGTTCATGCCAACTGCGTACGCATTCATTCACACTCCAATTCTGATCGGCATGAATTGTACCGTGATGAAAACGAAAGAAATTATGTTGCCGAATATGACCCTCTCGCAAAATTCAAGCGTCTTCTTCTGAGATATAAAAGATTCACAGCTGAAGAGCTGGAAGATATAGAAAGTGAGACAAAAGAGATTATCAAACAGGCACACAGGGAAGCCATGAGTGCTCCTGACCCTGAACCATCATCCGTATTCAATTTTGTCATTCCCGAGCCCTATCCCGCATCCAAATATCCCGACGGAACACATGACTTCAAGGGAGAACCAAAAAAACTTATCGAAGCACTCAATGAAACTCTTAAGGCGGAATTTCGTCATAATCCGGATACTTATATCTGGGGGCAGGACATAGCAAACAAGGAAAAAGGAGGGATATTTAATGTGACAAAAGGGATGCAGAAAGAGTTTGGTAAAGAAAGGGTTTTCAATGCTCCCATTGCTGAAGATTTCATTGTTGGGACGGCTAACGGTATGAGCCGTTTCAGCGACAGGATAAGAATAGTAATTGAAGGTGCTGAGTTTGCCGACTATTTCTGGCCTGCTATGGAACAGCTTGTAGATACTTCTCATGATTACTGGAGATCAAATGGTAAATTTTCACCAAACATAACAATCCGTCTTGCATCAGGAGGTTACATTGGAGGAGGACTTTACCACTCGCAAACCATTGAAGGAGCATTGACAACTTTTCCAGGAATTCGTGTGGTATATCCGTCATTTGCTGACGATGCAGCAGGGCTGTTGCGCACATCAATTAGGTCGAGAGGCACAACGGTTTTTCTTGAACCGAAAGCTCTTTACAACGACATCCGGGCCGCTACTCCTGTACCCGATGATTTTGAAGTACCGTTCGGCAAGGCTAGAATCAGAATGGAAGGTGATGATATTGGAATGATATCATACGGCAACACAACAATATTCTGCCTCGAAGCAGCTGAACGACTCAGAAAGGAACATGGCTTTACAACGCGTGTCCTCGATCTGAGATCTCTTAATCCACTTGACGAAGAGGCTATCATGGAAACAGTAAAGAAAACAGGGAAAATTCTTGTAGTCCATGAAGATAAAGTATTTGGTGGTTTCGGTGGAGAAATAGCCGCATTGATATCAGAAAAGGCATTTGAATACCTCGATGGTCCTGTTGTAAGAGTGGGCTCACTCTTTACACCTGTTGGATTCAACAAAATACTTGAAAAAACCATTTTACCAGATACTGATAAAATATACCGGGCAGCTATTGATTTGTTAAAATATTAATTTCTCAATAAACTATGGAAAAGACTGCTATCATATACAGTTTTAACACGGCAAAAACCGCACAGGCAGCCAGACTCATTTATGAAAATTTTTCAGATAAAAATATTGAAATGATAAATGCCGAAGATATTACCGGAGAGAAATTTCTTCAGTACAAAAATCTGATCCTCGGTGTTCCTACATGGTTCGATGGAGAACTTCCGAATTACTGGGATGAGTTTGTTCCGGAACTTGAGGAACTTGATTTGAATGGACTCAGAGTTGCAATATTCGGACCGGGCGACCAGAAAAACTATCCTGAGAACTTTGTTGACGGTATTGGTATTCTTGGCCGACTTCTGGAAGAAAGGGGTGCTGAACTGGTAGGTTTTGTTCCTGCAGATGAATATAACTTCGAAAAATCACTTGCACTCAGAGGTGATAAATTTATGGGACTACCTCTCGATTTTGAAAATCAGGCTTCAAAAAACAAAGAGAGGATTATCAGGTGGGTTAACCAGTTAAAAAATGAGCTTTATTGAGCTATTTACTTAGTTTGCTTCTGATTTGTTCCAGACCGGCACAACCTTTTTCAGGAATTCCGATTTTTCTTCTGTTAATTTTTCAATATCCAATCCAATAAGCCTCTGTGCTTTTGCTTTTTCAGAAATATCCGGCACTTTTACTTCCCCGGTATATCCCAGAGAAACAAGTACCTTTGATAGTTTCAGCCTGGCCTCAGAAGCAATTGATATTCCGCTTGTTATTAACCTTAATGTCTCAAGTGGGGAGTGAAAAGAATTGCCATGACCTGCCGTTGCAAAATCCCAGCGCCATTGTGCTCGTCTAATATCATTGAGAATCTCTTTCATCTGATCTTCCTTTGCACCTTTATCCCAGGCTGCCTTTGCCTCAAAATGACATTTAACCAGAAGGCCTTCCAGTATTTTGCGGCTTTCCATTATTTTGTCCTGCCGCAGATAAACATCATTCACCAGCCGTTCGGTTTCCTCCCTGTGACAAACCTGACATGAATTTGCAACATTGTTGAGCGGGCTCTGTATATGATGGTCAGTAAATTTCTGCCCTCCCTCACTTATAAAAGGCATGTGGCAGTCGGCACAGGATACTCCTCTTGAGGCATGGGTGCCAGTCATATAAACCTCATAATCGGGATGCTGTGCTTTAAGCATCGGGGCACGACTTAAAGCATGTGTCCAATCTGTAAAACGAAGCTCATCGTAATATCGTTCAATATCTTCGGCAGTCAATCCGTTTTTCCAAGGAAAGACAAGGTAATCAACCCCCTCAACAATATTCTTATTGAAATAGTACTCTACATGGCACTGTGCGCATACCAGACTCCTCATTTCCTGAAAAGATACCTTGCCGATATCCTTTCCTGCTGCTTTATATGCTTCCAGCAGTGCCTGCCTTGAAATTCTCAGATTCATGGTTTTTGAATCATGACAATCGGCACATCCTATTGGATTTATAATCTGTTTCCCCCTCTTTTCCCATGTTCCCCTGTAGAAACCGGCAGCTCCTTCCTCTTCAATAATCCCTGGTACGTTCGAGCTTTTGCATGTCCAGCATGTATTGGGCGCTGGAGAAGGAACATCATTTACAGGTGTACCTGTACGGAGAGTCTGACGTATATCTGTAACAGAGTAATAATGTCCCCTTCCCTGCCGGTAATCCTTCGAAAATGAATACCCAGCCCAAAGAATAACCATCTCAGGGTTAGTCTCAAGCATGTCAATTGATGCGCTTCCGTTATATCTGCTGCGAAAAGAAGTATCCGAAGTCTTTAAATATGAATTATACTCCCTCGGAAATATCTCTCCCCATTTCGAATTATCAGGTTCATTGGGGGGAAATGTTATTTGTGGAGCATAAGCAAAAACTGCTTCGCTCCTTCTTTCAATAATTGACGATGCCAGCAACCCAAGAAAGAATACTGCCACTACAGTTATTAAAAACAATACCCAGCCCAGCCATGACTTCTTCTTCAGTAATTCATTAATATTCATAAATATATTATTAGTTATTAATCATGGCTTTCAACCATTCAGGCACAGGAGAAGGAGGCAGAGGAACCCGTGCATCGGGAACACTCGACAGGCTGTTCACCCTTCCGTGTGGTGTCTCCCTGTGACAATCCCTGCAATTGCGCTCCGTTCGAATTCTCCATAATTCAGCGCTATAAACCGACAACCTCGAATCTTTAATCAACTCTGAATGACATCTTATGCAATTATTCTGAACCACTCTGCTTCCAGCTTCCTTTATAAATATAACCTGAGGCTCCTTCCGCAGGGTAAAAACTGTAGCATGCCGTAAGCCGTCTTTTGCCTTGAAAAAGTATTTACTGAAAACATTATTGTGCGGAACATGACAGTCGTTGCAGTTTGTCTTTTCCCTGTGCGAACTGTGAAACCATGTTGCATATTGCGGAGCCATTATATGGCAATTGACACAGGTCTGCGGCTTGTCTCCCAGATATGAAAAAGCTTCCGATACATAAACAGAAAATATTACAATACCAGAGAAAATACCCGACAACACTATTACAGGCAATCTCCACGGACCGGAAGGAAGAAATTTTATGAATGAACTCATTCTTAATACTGTGCTTTACTTCCTGGCTTATGAAGCAATACTGTTACCGGTTCGATGGTAACCAGGCACCCTTTGGGCATCCTGATCAGTTCCGGTTCAATGAGCTTGAAAAACTCCTCCAGTTTATCTGCTTCGTCAATTATTTCAATCATAACTGGAAGTTTCTCAGTCAGTTCCCAGAACTTTGTAGAAGTCACAGCCTTTGAACTCAGGCCATAACCCATAATTCCCCTGTATACTGTTACTCCAGCTATTCCCTTCTCCTTTGCCAGATAAACAATATGCTCATATAAAAGCTCATTGCCTATTTTATCAGTATTGCTTGCATGAATTTTGAGTACACTTTTCGGCATATTTTACAAAATAATTATTTAACGGGTTATTTAATAAGAATTGTTTCAACGTACTTTCCAAGATAATAAAATTTATTCTGACAGAAAAAATATTTAAAATATATTAAAAATTTCATCATGTTCCATTTATTTAATATTTTAACAATGTTTTAATTCAATATGGAATTTTGTACCAATATTTAAAAATTTAAGGTTATGGAAAAAGAAATTAAGTCTTTATATGAGGAATACAAACGCGGAGAAACTTCGCGCCGGGAATTTCTGAGGAAGCTTATATTGTACACTGGCAGCGTTACGGCCGCCCTAGCAATACTCCCTGAACTTGGTGATGAGCACACTGCTCTGGCTGAATATCAGGATTTTCCCGGACTGGTAACTGAATTCATAAAATATCCTGGATTCAATTGCGATATGAGGGCTTACCTTGCCAGGCCGGTTAAGCCCCGAAAAAACCCTGCAGTAATTGTGATACATGAAAACAGGGGGCTGGTGCCTCATATACAGGATGTGACCAGGCGAATGGCGAAGGAAGGATTTCTGGCTCTCGCACCCGATGCACTTTCACCGGTTGGCGGAACACCCGACGACGTTAGCAATGTTGGTGAGCTGTTCAAGAAACTCAACAACGATGACACGGTTAAGAACTTTGTTGCAGCAGTCAAATACCTTGAAACCCATCCCAATTCTAATGGCAAGGTAGGGTGTACCGGTTTCTGCTGGGGTGGTGCTATGACCAACCAGGTTGCTGTAAATGCTCCCACCCTGAAAGCTGCAGTGCCTTATTACGGACGCCAGCCTGCAGTTGAGGATGTGCCGAAAATCAAAGCTGCCATAATGGCTCACTATGCCGAAAATGATCCGGGGATCAATGCAGGAATTCAGAACTTCGAACAGGCACTGAAAAAGGCAAATATTGAACATTATATTTATATGTATCCCGGAACAAGCCATGCTTTCAATAACGACACAGGTCCAAGATATAATGAAGAAGCAGCCAAACTGGCATGGCAACGAACCGTGGAGTTCTTCAAAAAGAAACTGAAATAGATATTACCTGTTCCGACGCCTCCATTCAGCCCCAACAGCTTCGGCAAATGGCTTTACGTGCCTGAAGAACATCCTGTAACCTGCACACAGGTAATTTAGCCCGGGTTCACCTCCGGGAGCAGTTACAAATCTGTTCTTAGGGCACTCACCATTACACATTTCTCTAACATCGCATTGCCTGCAATATTCCGGAAGAGTAATCAGTTTTGCCATTCCAAAATTTTTCTGTTTATCCGAGTTCAGGAGGTCTGAAACTGATTGTTTCATAATATTTCCCACAAGATGTTCATGATCAACAAAATGGTCACAGGAATAGAAGTCTCCGTTAAGCTCAACAACAGGAACCCTCCCGCAGATTTTTTTAAAGATGCAAAGCGAATGCTCCTGCCCGAATGCAGGCCTGATAGCCTCCTCAACAATCTGTATCTTAATCCTCCCTATATCTTCCAAAACCCATTCGTCGAATATTTTACACAAAAACTGCCCGAATTCCTCAGCCGGTACAGAAATGTCAGAAACTTGTCCCGGTTTTGAAATATCCCTGATAACAAGAGGCAGGAAAGTCAGGAACCTTACTCCAAGACTTTTAAAGAATCTGTAAATTTCGAGTGGCTTTCTTACATTTACTGAACTGACCACACATAGAATCTCATTTCTGATATTGTATTGCTGCAATAATCTGTACCCTTCAAGGGCTTTATCAAAAGACGACCTACCGTCTCTGTAAACTCTGAATGCATTGTGAAATTCTGCAGGACCATCGAGGCTGATACCAACGTAAAAATCATTTCCAGCCAGAAACCTGCACCATTTATCATTCAACAGAATACCATTTGTCTGGATACCATTATAAACCGTAAAAGATTCAGGTTTATGTTTATTTTGCAGTTCAATGGCTTTTCTATAAAATTCAATTCCCGCCAGCAATGGTTCTCCTCCGTGCCATGAAAAGAAAACATCAGTGCCCGAACTGGCCTCAAAATGCTGAATGATATATTCTTCCAGAATATCCTCCGGTAAAGTTTTATAACTTTCCGAAGCATAAAGGTTCTCTTTGTTCAGGTAATAACAATAACTGCAATGCAGATTGCATTTTGCACCGATTGGCTTTACGAAAATCTGGAAGTCATCTAATTCTTCACTCATATATCCTGAGAAAAACTCAAACCAATTTATAAAAGTGTTTGCAATTCCTATTGCTTCAAAATTATTCTTCAGTTTTAAGATCTGGTTCAGAAGCAATTTGTATGCCAGTCACAATTTCAGGTATCATGCCCATTTTTTCATATTTAGGTCTGGCAATTTTTTTAAGCAAAGGTAATTTGCGGTAGAAAAAATATGCCCCTGCAAGGCAGGAAATACCCCCAATCAATAAAGTCAGACGCGTTCCAAGTGCCTTTGCCATTGCGCCTGCAATCAAGCTTCCGAAAGGTGCAATACCCATTATTGACATTGTATAGAAGCTCATAATCCTGCCCCTTTTGTCATCATCAGTAATAGTTTGCAGAATTGTATTGCTTGATACTGTGTGAAGCATTAATCCAAGGCCGACAAAAACCATCAGGAAAAATGTAAGGAAGAAAAGATCTTCAAGAGAAATAATAGTAAGAGCTGCACCTGCTATCCCCGTAGCCAGAGGAATTATTCTTCCAAGTGTAATAACTGTTTCACGCGATGCAAGATAAAGAGCTGCAAGAAATGCCCCGAGTCCGGCGGCTCCCATCAGAAATCCAAAAATTTCAGAACCTCCTTTTAAAACTTCTTTGGCGTATACAGGCATAAGTACCTGATAGGAGGTACCCATTAGGCTTACAAGTGCCAGCAGTAAAATGATATGCTTAATGGGAGCAAAACCGAATGCGTAAAGAAATCCTTCTTTCAAGTCAGAAAATAATCCCGATTTTGTTGCAGATTTCTTTTTACCATCCACTTTCATCATTAAAAGTGAAGCTATAACGAAAATAAAACTGATAGCATTCAATAAAAAACAGATGCCCTCACTGGTCACTGCCAGAATTACACCGGCAATTGAAGGACCTATAAGACGTGCACCGTTGAACATCATTGAATTAAGAGCTATTGCATTACCCAGATCTTCCTTTTTCTCAACCATATCCACAACAAAAGAATGTCTTGAAGGTACATCAAAAGCGGTTACGCAACCAAGGATAATACTCAATACAATTATATGCCAGAGTTTGATATCACCAGATAAGGTCAGATATGCAAGCACAGATGCCTGCGCCATCGAAACTATTTGAGTTATAATAAGAACCCTGTACCTGTGAAACCGGTCGGTTACAACCCCGGCAACAGGTGCAAGTATAAAAGTCGGAATCTGACCAACAAAACCAACCAATCCAAGCATAAATGCCGATCCAGTCATACGGTAAACCATCCACGGCAAAGCTATCCGCTGCATCCATGTACCAATAAGCGAAATACTCTGCCCTCCAAAAAACAACCTGTAATTTCTGTATCGGAGCGAACGGAATATTAAATTAATTCTGGCAGCTATGTCAAGCCTTTTCATTCCCATTCTCTTTATATTATAAATAGTTATACCTCTCCTGAGTTTTATTTAACCGTAGCATCACAAAGAGAACCAGTAATTTAATTTTATTAGAAAGATATTTTTCGGAAATACTTTCCATAGCTGGCGGAATGATTCACCGATTGATGAAGCGGGCTGATCCATAAAACCTGTACGGTCACTCGACCATACAAGATAAATATATGATCCCAGCCTGTACTCCCATTTTGCAACCAGGTTGGAGCGGAACTGATGAAAATTGAAATCGGGATTCTCTATTGAATAATCGGGTATAAAATTACCATTATCATCAAGGAAGTACATATTTCCTGACAGTACAGGATTCTCAAAAACAGAAAATCTGTCTGAATAATTTCTTGCCAGAGGGTTTGTAACCTTTTTAAATTCTGAATACCGTCCCTTAGATACAAATGGACTACCATAATACTGAACCGAAAATTCAGGTGTAATATTAAGATCTACCCTGAAAGTCAGATTGAGTGTCTGCTGGTCAATCGTCCCGAGAATATAACGTTTACCTTCATTTGTATTCAAAGTTGTTACGTATTGAAGCTCATCCTTGTTCTTCCCGAAGGATGCAGTCATTTCAAATCTGAGGGCATTAAAAGGTCTCAGGGAAATACCGGGGGTGATTTCGTAATTAGTCCTGGAATCATGTCCCGAATAACTATAATCATAGTTTAAAGAAATTATTAACTTTTTTGCAGGGTTTGTTCTTATCTTGCCAAATGACATTACGCTATAAGGAACTTTGAAATCAGATCCTCCTCTTAGAAGTCTAGGATCGGATGAACCGGAATGAATTATAAAATTTGTGCTTAAAGCCAGGTTATTTTTAAATTCCGATTCAAATGAGAGATGGCTTCCCGAGCCCAGGTAAATTCCACCAAAATTCCATGAATTAAATTGTTCAAGAGTTATTGTATAAGTTCTGAAAACTGATACTGGCTGGTTAACAAAATATGATATTTCATTTTCCTGGTTTATTTCATCACTTGTTCTCATATAACCAAGATCGTTAAGTTCAAGTCCTGGAGAAAGCCAGGACACGCCTGTTGAATATCTCCAGAATCCTTTTGCTCCTTTCCCTATTCTGAATTTTCCACCGAAACCGCTCAGGCTTGTACGCAAAGTATCGTAATCAAGATAATCAGCTCCGGGTCTTTGATAATAACGCGCCGAAGATTCCTGTAGTTCTCTTATTGCACGTTGACTGCCTTCAACAAAACTTCCCAGCAGCCGGGCATCAATGTAAAATTCCTTATCATGCCACCGGTGGATCAGATCCAGCCCTCCAGTAATTGCGTTTCTTGCCAGAAATTCAAGCTCGGGATCTTTAATAAACCTGCTGGTTGATGTCATCATTGCACCTAGAACTGTTGCACCCTCATTGTAGCCTTTCTGAACCCTTGCAACCATGTAGTTGGTCAGCGGCTCAACCATTTTTCTGCTCCTATTTCCTCCGCCGTCACTTACTCTTGCATACTCATCTGACGTTAGTGCCTGTATAAAACCTAAAGAGAGCCCTTTTGAAGTTGTTCCAGAAAACTTTAGAGCACTTAATATGGTGGTCATATCAGGCATTTTGACGAAAAGATCATCCCCGCCTTTAATTAAGAGTGATGGTGAATGGCCTATTCTTCGTGAATAAAAGAGTGTTTTGTCATCAAATTTATAATCAAATATTGTTAATCCTTCGAGGAAAAATGGACGCTTTTCTTCATAAAATGTTTCAAAAGCGGTCAGGTTCATCACTGAAGGATCTGATTCGACCTGACCAAAATCGGGATTGACAGTCAGGTCAATTGTGAAATTGCTTGAAACGCCTATTTTTGCATCCAGTCCGGCATTGCCTCCCCATATTTTCCCGTTTGCAGTAAAAGGATTTCCGGGTTCCGTCTTCATCGTTTCAACCTTTCCAAGCATAAAAGGCATTATTTCAAGTCGTCTCGATTTCTTCAATCCATTTATTCCTCTAAGTTCACCAAAATTGTACAGCATACCTGGACCCGTTTTGGACTGTCTCTCCCAGTTACTCTCCTCCTGGAGCCTGTTAATCCATCTCCATGTGTGCATCCCCCATACCTGTTCATACTGGTTACTGTATCGAAGCTGAGAAAGAGGGACCTCAAGCTCTGCCACCCATGCCGAATCTTCCAGACCTGTCTTCCCCTTCCATACAGCATTCCAGTTGAAATCCCAGTTCATCGGATTAAACAACACAAGATCTACCTTTTGACCCCATGCAGTGATTGTAAATTCAAAACCAGTCCGGTAATCACGATAACTGTCGAACGTAACTCCCACCATATCTCCCACTGTTTCATCGCGTGCACCGGCAAATTTCTGAATCTTTCCCGGTTCACCATCGTACGCTCTGAATGCTATGTAAAGGTACTTATCATCATATTGTATGTTAAATTCAGTAGGATATGTTGGCTTTGCTCCTTCATTGGGTATAAACTGGGTATAATCCCCTGCCCAGTTACCGTGTTTCCAGCATTCATCATCAAGCTTCCCATCTATCACAGGCCGGGAGGTGACGAGACGGGATGTTATATAAACAGGCTGACCTGAATAGGTTTTAAGCTTCTTTATTGTATCGTGCGGTGCTGCTTCATATTGCTGAAACGCACCATATAGCTTTTGAAACGGCAATAAAGTCGCCGTGAACAGTATGATTATTAAATGGGCTATTATTTTTTTCATAAGCAATGAGCTATAAACTTAAGCTTATAAAAATATATATTGCAAATGGTTTATATGATGACTTTTTTACAATTAATTAACCCCTTTAAAAATTTTTAATTTTTCTAACGCAAGCCCAGCAGATTTATCTACCTTTTAATATTGTTAAATTTGTTGTTCATTTAAGTCAAATATTAATATTATGAAATCTTCAAAGTTATTTTTTCCAGTCAGCATTATAAACCTGATGCTTTACTTCTCTTTTTTTACTACCTGCAGCGCATCTGGGGCTCGACCCTGAAAAAACTTACAGGATAGAAGAGATAAATATTATGCCTGGGTTACGCCGTCAGGGCACTGACAGCGGCCGCAGCTATACAGGTGATTATCTGATGAAAACCGGTCTCAGTATCGGCTCGGCAACACCTCTTACCAGTGTGGTTTACGAGATAACGTCGCAATAATTCACAATCTCCAAGTTGATATCATGGAATAATTCTAAATAAATAGAGTATTGCGATAACTATTATTGTCAGTGATGAAACTCCTATCGGGAACCATACCGGGGCAATCCATGGTTTAGGTATGAGAAACAGTACATCAATTGTATTCAATGAGGGAGGCCATTTTATCAGTATAAAAAGTGACAGGTAATAAAAAAGGTCCCAGAAGGCAAAAGTCCAGAGAAAGAATATACCTTTCTCAACCCATGAAGTACCTGTAAGATAAGCAATAACTGCCAGCATTATTATTGTTGCGGCTTCACGGGTCATTTCAACTTTTAGATACCATGGATTAATCTGGTTAACAGCCTCCTTGTTGGAATCCGAGTCGAGGATTCCAATTGCTTTTCTCAGATAGACTACCACTACTCCTTCGAGGTGTGCCATTGCAATTCCGAAAACAGCAAGAAGGATAAATTTAAGTGTCATAGCACGATAATTTTACACAAATTTATTTCATAACACTGAAAAGTTAAATATTTCCACATCTTTCAATTCTGGTAGTATTGGAATTAGTGGTTAATTTATAAATCAAAAGGTTTATTCAGACTGGAGTTTATTTTGTAATTAAATATGAGGAAGTTAATTCGACGGATAAGAAATTTTATCAAATAATAATAACTACTAGTTAGTATTTTTTATCATTTAAAAAATTTTATCAACTGATATATTTTATCATTTAGAAATATTTACTATTTGATAAAATAATGCAATTCAATTAGTTATGTTTTATGAAAATTAAAGACTTACAGATAAAACATCACCTAAACCCGTAAACCCAGAGACCTTAATACAGCTGGTAGAAAAACAATAAAACCTGTTATAACTGAAATAATTGCTGAAATCAATACTCCTGCAGCAGCAACATCTTTTGCTTTCTTAATATTTATGTCTTCTCCTTCAGTTATTGCATCACCAAGATACTCAACAGCAGTATTAAAACATTCGCTGGCAAATACCAGCCCCGATACAATTATAACAGCAATCCACCCTACCACTGATATGTCAAGGACAATACCTGCAGCAATAACCAATAAAAAAATTATAAACTGAATCCTGAAATTTTTTTCAAACCTGAATACTGTCCAAATCCCTCTGAAAGCATTTCTGAAACTGTAAATCCTTTTTTTTATTTCTGAAGCCTCCCTGACTTTTTCATCATTTGCCTGTACCATCATAATTTTATATGTTATTCAATTTGCCTTTCAATAACATAAACTTCGACATATCAAATCCGGAAACCGATAAATAACCAGCAATCCCGCCATAATGCACCCTGACTCTCTTAATAACTTCTCTGATATTTTCTCCACGCAGGGTAATGGCATCAAGAATGGCATCAGCAGGAAAAAACCCGAGAGATAATATTTTTCGTATCCAGAGCCTTTTCCGGTAGTAGGGCACAATTACATCATTCGATTTCATAAAATTTCGAATAATTGAATCTTCGCTGCTACCTGCAGCCATTTGAAGAAGAGCACATATGATACCTGTCCGGTCTTTTCCTGCCCGGCAATGTATAAGCATCGGGGTATGCCCTCCGTCTAGTATCATTTCAACAATTTCTCTGTAAATTGGTATTGCAGCATCAAGAATCTCTCGATATAGTTCAGTTATTACTTTCTGAACTGCTTCCTCCTGATTCCCGCTCATTATAAGGGGCTTCAGCCTTTCACGTGTAACGTACTCAAAATCAAGTGGCATGGAAAACACATTAATCCCCGGTATCACAACTTTTCTTTTACTATATTCAGCAGGAGCTCTCAAATCAACAATGGCCTTGATACCAAGCTGTTGCAACCTTCTAATGTCTTCCCGTTTTATCCTGTCAAGACTACCAGACCTGTAAATCAGACCTTTTCTCAGTCCGGTACCACCTGCAGGGTCTGAATCACCTGCATCCCTGAAATTCATCACTGATTTCAGCATGGCCTGATATTCATATTTCTCAGCAGACATATTTCATTTTTGTACTTCCCATCCGTAATCTATAAATTTCCATGTAAAATCATCACCTTTCACATTTACAAGGATAAATCCTTCCTCATCACCACGGTAAGGCCCTCTCCACCAGTTTGCTGATACAGCTCCTCCGGTAATGAATCTTATGCCATCTATGTATATATCCTCAACCATATGCAGATGACCCTGAAGAACAAGCTTCAGGTTATAATGGCTGAAAAGATCCAGCACTTCCCTGGAATTGACCACCACAAGGCCGGAATCGTTTGATGCTGTAGAATATCTGTACATTTGAGAGTTAACCGTGATAAACGGCATATGGGTTACCAGAACAACTGGTGTAAGTGTATCCGTTTTCTGCAGTTCCTCTTTAATCCAGTTTATCTGTGTACTGTCAATAAACCCTATATATCTGTCTTTTCCAGTGTCTTCCACTGAATTCAACACTAAAAATTTCCAGCCTTTATAGTCAAATGAGTAATATGATTTCCCCAATCTTTTTTCGAACATCTTTTCTCCGTATTCCGGATTAGATGGGTCAGCACCGCTGCGGCTGTATATACCATAAAGCTCGTGATTCCCCATAGTGTTGTAAACAGGAGCTTTAATCTCTTTTACCATTTCAGAATAAAGGTTATAAAGAGAATCAGCCATTGTATATCTTTGCGATAGGGCATCCATAATAAGGTCACCGCCTGTAATAACAAAATCGGGTTTAAGTTTATTGACCTCTTCAATGGCTTTTTTAAAACCCGGAATTGCATTTCTTTCGTAGGTGAGGTGAATGTCACTCATAAAAACAAACGAGAAAGAATCGCTCTTTCCTTTACAACCACTCAGAGCAAAGAAAAGAATCAGTGTTACAATTCCATTGACCGCCGATTTTAAACAGAACTTATTTCTCATGGTTAAAAATATTTTCACTCCTAATTTCAGAATTATTTACGAAAACAAGACTAACAAAATGGAATATTAAACAACCTTAAAATTATATAGAAATTAATACCCCCTCTCTTTAACGATAAGAGCAAAGATTGAATGAAGTAAAAATACTTTAATGCAGACTATTCTTTATGCTTCAGCAAAATACTTTTTTCTGAAATATAGTGCAACATTCACGAGCATTATCAAAACCGGCACTTCCACAAGAGGACCAATTACCGTTGCAAATGCAGCAGGAGAAGCGATACCGAACACTGCAACTGCCACTGCTATTGCCAGTTCAAAATCATTGCTACCTGCGGTGAAAGCCATAGTAGTCGATTTTTCATAACCCGATCCCATCAGTTTAGCAATAAAAAATGTGGAGAAAAACATTACGGCAAAGTATATTGTATAAGGAATGGCTACTCTCACCACATCAAGGGGCAGTTCAATAATTTTTTCTCCCTTCAGGGAAAACATTACAAAAATCGTAAAAAGAAGGGCTATCGGAGTCAGCCATGATGCTTTTGGGATAAATTTCCTGTAATACCATTCATCCCCTGCTGTACGTCTTAGGATGATATTCGTTATAAGTCCGGCGAAAAAAGGAATACCAAGATATATAAGAACCGTAACTGCAATTTCAGATATCGAAACCTCCACAATCTCACCCTTCAATCCGAAAAGAGGTGGTAAAAGGGTAATGAAAACATATGCATATACCGAGTAAAAGAACACCTGGAAAAGTGCATTGAAAGCTACCAGTCCAGCTGCAAGTTCAGTGTCCCCCTTTGCAAGGTCGTTCCATACAAGTACCATTGCAATGCATCTTGCAAGACCTACAAGAATCACCCCAACCATAAGTCCGGGATGATTGTGAAGAAATAAAATCGCCAGAAGAAACATCACAATCGGTCCTATTATCCAGTTCATTGATAGAGAAAGACCCAATAATCTGAAATTTTTAAAAACAAGTGGCAACTTTTCATACCTGACCTTTGCAAGAGGAGGATACATCATTAATATAAGCCCGATGGCAATTGGTATATTCGTAGTACCGGAGCTTAATGAATTCCAGAAATCAGCTATACGCGGGAAAAAATATCCTGCACCTACGCCGGCAAACATCACAAGAAAAATCCATAATGTCAGATAGCGGTCAAAAAATGATAGTCTTTTAATTGCTTCCATAGGATTAATAATATAAAAATTTGAAGATTTGGAATCAATTTGAACTTTTTTATTTTATTGCCGAAACTGTTATGCTGAAAATACCTTTCTCGTCACCTTCAATTTCATCATTTAATGATTGTGATTCCATTTCAAATTCAATTTCAGGAGGTATGCTGATTTTTCTCTGTTTATGAACAGTAATATTCCTGAAACCTGTTTTGCTTATAATACCAATATATTCTTCAATACTGCATGCTCCAGAAATACATCCAGCATATAATTCAGCATTATGCCTGGTTTTTTCAGAGAGTTGTCCTTTCAGAACAACGTCTGAGATGCAGAAATGTCCTCCTGGTTTCAAGACCCTGTATATTTCGCTGAAAGCTTTTGCCTTGTCGGGAACAAGATTAAGAACACAATTGGACAGAACAACATCAAATGAATTATCCTCAAAAGGCATTGCCTCAATATCTCCTTCCACAAATTCAACATTGTTATAACCCAGCTTCTGACAGTTTTCACGCGCTTTTTCAACCATTTTCCGGGTAAAATCTATTCCTGTAACACGACCTTTTTCCCCTACAAGTGCCCTGGCGACAAAGCAGTCATTCCCGGCGCCACTACCCAGGTCAAGAACATGATCCTCCTGTTTTATCCCTGCAAAATCTGTTGGAATGCCGCACCCCAGACCCAGATCAGCTTCAGAAATATATCCGGGACGTTCTCCATATTTTTCGTTGAATGCAGTAATATCTTCACCTGTACAACAACATGCACTGCTGCAACATGATGCTTTATTTTCACCCTCAAAACCTGCAATATTTTCATATTTATCCCTTACAATATTTTTTATTTCATCTGGTTTCATGTTAATGATTTATTTTAGAATCTTTTCAAGAATATCTACCGCATCAGCAATAAATTTTTCACATCTCGTTTCAAAAAGATTTTTTTCTTTTATGACTTTCAAATCATCTTCATTATTCATATCCAATCCTTCGAGTAACTCACGGCAATTCGACGAACCGTTAATCCTTATAAATTCACTGATAAACTTTTTTGTCAGTGAATAAGTATGTCTCTTTTTTTCTTCAGGATTATTCAACCCTTTTCCGTATTTAAGTCCAAGCACCATGAGTGCACCGGTAACTGCTCCGCATGTGTATTGCTGTCGTCCCATTCCCCCGCCGAAAGCACAAGCAACTTTCATACAAAAATCTTCCGATAATCCGTAATCCGGTCCAAAAGCTGTTAACACTGACTGTGCACAGTTATAATTCTTCCTGAAATAATCAACTGCTTTTTCTGATTTTGTCATTTGAGCTCCGGTTTTATTTTTTCAATATATAATCTGTAAAAATCTTCTTTTATCTGATCCCTTACTCTACGGAATTCGTTCATGATATAATCTTCCGGACCGACTTTGAATGAAGGATCTTCATAACCCATATGCAGTCGTTGCTTTACTTTACCCGTAAAGATTGGGCAAGTTTCATTTGCACTGTCGCACACAGTGATCACATAATCCCATTCATCGTTAATATACTTTTCTACATGTTTTGGATAATGCCGGCTAATATCAATACCAACTTCTGCCATAACTTTTACCGCCCTGCTGTTTACCTCATTGCCCGGTTCTGTTCCCGCCGAGTGTACTTCAAGCCTGCTGTCGAACGACTGCAAAAAACCATGAGCCATCTGGCTGCGACAGCTGTTGCCTGTACATAATATAAGTATCTTCACTTTTTTCAAGTTTTTTGCAAATATAAAAATATTTCGTAATTTCGCGAAATATTAAAATAAAATATCATGTCACCAAGACCTGAATTCAGTACTGAAATCCTCGAGCTGGCTAAAATATTCAAGGCCTTAAGCCACCCCGTGAGGATTTACATAATCAAGAAGCTTATAAAAATGGATGCCTGCTGTTACAGCGGAGATCTGGTTGAAGAGCTTCCTATCGGTAGGTCCACTTTATCCCAGCATCTTAAGGAACTAAAATATGCAGGAATGATTCAGGGAGAAATTAATCCTCCGTACATTAAGTACTGTTTAAACAGAAAGAACTGGGAGAAAGCAAAAGCAATAATTGAAAAGTTCCTTAACGAAAATCAACATTTTTGAGATCTACTGTGAAGAATAAAAATAATTACTCTGACAAATAATTTGTTAAATCCTTTAATACTTAAGCTATGAATATAAAGATTCTCGGAACCGGATGCCCTAAATGTAAAACACTCGAAAATGTAACACTTGAGGCTCTGCAGGAGCTTGATGTCAATGCTTCTGTTGAAAAAGTTGAAGATATTATGAAAATTTTGAGTTACAATGTATTGCACACTCCGGCTCTTGTAATAAACGAAAAAATTGTAATAAGCGGGCAGGTGCCCGGAGTAAATCAGGTTAAAGAATTAATTCTTAAAAATCAATAATTTAAATGAAAGCAGATAAAAAATTGCTAGCTTCATTATTATTGAATTGACTATACTTCTGGGCTCGTGCAATTCCCAGCCCAAAACCATGTCAATTTCATCCACAGATACCGGCTCCCCGGTTTCTGACAGGATTGAAATATACTACTTTCATTTTACAATGCGGTGTGCTACATGTCTGACTATCGAGGCTAAAACAAAGGAATATCTTGAAGAGCTCTATCCTGATCATCTCAGGGCAGGGCTTATTACTTTCAAGGCCCTCAATATAGAAGAAGAAGTAAATAAATCGGTTGCAGAGAGATTTGGTATTACAGGTCAGGCTCTTATTATTGTAAAAGGCAAAAAGAAATGGAGTTACCTTGATGCTATGCTACTCGGCTTGCTTTTTGCCCTTGCTTTCTGCCCTTACAGCGGTGTGCTCTATTTTGGAATGCTGATACCTATGACAGTTGCAAGCTCTTCAGGACTATATCTTCCTGTAATATTTGCAATTGCCACAGGAATTCCAGTAATAATTTTCGCATGGATTATCGCCTATACAGTTTCAGGAATTGGCTCAGTGTACAATAAACTTAAGAATTTTGAATTCTGGTTCAGGCGAACTGTTGCAGTCTTGTTTATTGTAACCGGAATATATTATTCAATAAAAATGTACTTATAAAATTTTATTAGTCATTTTGATTTTGGAAAATAACAAACTGAAATCATCCCGTTAATAAACATTAAACTTTTGAATAAAAAAGATGGAAACAAAGAAAGAACTTAAAATACTTGGCTGGATTATTATAGTGTTTGCTGTTGCATTCTTTCTTCCTATTGAAAGCACCCGTTTTAACACTGCTGTTTCTGCCACATTTGATCTTGTCAAATGGTATGCACGGGAACATGTCATTTTATGTCTTCTTCCTGCATTCTTTATAGCCGGGGTTATTTCTGTTTTCATAAGCCAGGCATCTGTTATCAAATATCTGGGGGCTAATGCCAGGAAGTGGGTTGCCTATACGGTGGCCTCAGTATCAGGTACAATACTTGCCGTTTGCTCATGTACAATACTTCCTCTGTTTTCAAGTATCCATAAAAGAGGGGCAGGTCTTGGACCGGCAATAGCATTCCTTTACTCAGGTCCTGCAATCAATATTCTTGCCATAATACTTACTGCAAGAATTCTGGGCTTTGAAATGGGGGTTGCCAGAACCATAGGTGCGGTTGCATTCAGTATCATAATCGGCTCAATAATGGCTATTATTTATCGTAAAGAAGAAAAGGCAAAGAAAGAGGAACAGATGAACATTGTTCCCTCACAGGAGAAAAGGCCTATGTGGCAGACATCACTGCACTTCTTTACCCTCGTTCTGATACTTGTTTTTGCAAACTGGGGCAAACCTGCCGAAGGTGATACAACAAGTTTGTGGTACTCCATCTGGCAATATAAATGGTGGATTACAGGCTTCTTTAGCCTTGTACTTGGATATTCGCTTATTAAAATTCTCAAAATAAAATGGCAGTGGGTTCTTGGTGCTGCCTTAGTTGTTATTGCATCTGTTATCCTGTCGAATAATCTGATTGAAAGTCAGAAGCTCAGGCCTCTTGTACCAATGCTTGTCGGAATAATTGCATTAAGCATAATTACGATTTTTGATAAGGTTGATGAAGAAAACAAAGCATGGACACTGGCAACATGGGATTTCGCAAAACAGATACTTCCTTTACTTGCAACAGGAGTTGTTATTGCAGGATTTCTGCTGGGTTCAACTCACGATGGGAAAACCATTCCTGGTATTATTCCCAACGAATGGGTTACTGCTCTGGTAGGTGGTAATTCGGTGTTTTCAAACTTCTTTGCATCTATTGTAGGGGCATTCATGTATTTCGCCACTTTAACCGAGGTGCCTATTCTTCAGGGACTTATTGCATCGGGAATGGGAAAAGGTCCTGCTCTTGCACTATTGCTTGCCGGGCCGTCACTTTCATTGCCGAATATGCTCGTAATAAGAGGAGTCATAGGAACCCAGAAAACTGTAGTTTATGTAAGTCTTGTGGTTATAATGGCTACAATTACCGGTTTGATATATGGTTCAATTTTTTAATATCTAATACCATTATGTTATGGAAACAAAAAAGACACCCATGGAATTGCTGAAGGAATTCGCTCCTGAATTCGCCCAGCATCAAATGAATGACAAAGCTCTTCTTTTCGAGAACGAAAAATACCAGGCTGTTCCGAAAAAGTATAAGCTTCTGGCAGGCATTGCAGTTGCAGCTGCTCTGGGTTCAGATACCTGCGTGAGAATGTGGGTAAAACAGGCAAGGGATGCTGGAATTACCACTCCTGAAATAGTTGAAGCTATTATGGTAGCCAGATATATGAAACAGGCAGTGGTAAATGACACTGTTGCAAACACTCTTGCTCTAATTTCGGAAAATAAATTATAAAGCCTATTTGTATGCTGGAAATTAAAGTCCTCGGAACCGGGTGCCCCAATTGCAAAAGACTTGAAGATATGTGCCGGGAGGTCGTTGCTGAAAACAATCTGGATGCCACAATCGAAAAGGTTTCAAATATCGATGAGTTCTGGAAATACGGAGTAATGCTTACACCGGCCCTTATAGTTAACGGAAAACTTCTTGTACAGGGTAAATTACCGATCAGACACACTTTGGTCCATTGGTTGATGGAAAATAAATAAAAGTCAGAAGAATGAATCCCATAAGATCTAATGGAGCCCGTTTAAGACAAATACTTGGTTTGAATTCATACCCTGTAGGAGTAAAATTCTTATGGGCTGATGACAAAATTAAGCAGAAGGCAGAAAAATTGACGGGTTACCGTTATTGCCAGGCTCTTATGAAGGCAAGGCACGGTGAACATGTGATTCTTGATGCTGAAGGCATTGCCTGTCCGGCTGCCGCGGCCGCCTTTGGATTTAAACAACTGCCCGAAGGTTTGAAGACAGGTAAAGGGCTTGTCGGTTTTGGTATCGTAAACCAAGAGGCTACAGGCAAGGTTATGTTCGAAGGAATGACTACCCTTCCAATGGGTAAACTTAAAGCATTATACCTCTTCCCTCTCGACACTGCAAATATTGAACCTGACATAGTAGTAATTGAAGATGAAACCGAAAAACTAATGTGGATCGCCCTTGCCAATCTGAACGTTAAGGGAGGGAAGCGAATTGAGAGCAGTACAGCAATTTTGCAGGCGACCTGTGTTGATGCAACCCTGATTCCATATGTAGAACAGAAGTTCAATATAAGTATGGGGTGCTATGGATGCCGCGATGCAACGGATATCGGTAATAATGAAACGGTTCTGGGATTACCCTTCAAAGATTTCTTCCCTATTGTCGAAAACCTGGAGTTTCTGAACAGGAAAGCAATCCCAAATTCCCGCAGTAAAAATGCGCTGGCAATGTTAAAAAGAAAAAAGGCAGAAGAAATCAGCAAAACAGATCCATTTAAAAACTAATTATTATGGAGCAATTCAAACATCTTGATGCCAGAACCATAGAACTGGCAGGTATATCAGCTTCAATTGCAG
Source organism: Bacteroidota bacterium (assembly GCA_029552825.1). Lineage (GTDB taxonomy): Bacteria > Bacteroidota > Bacteroidia > Bacteroidales > VadinHA17 > LD21. The sequence continues at coordinate 7,147 of JAKPDL010000224.1, read as the reverse complement.
GCGGTTGCCGCCTCTCTCTCGATTACCATTTTTAAAAAGCACTGGAAGTCTGCTGTACCTTTGAACAGGCTAAAGAAGCAATCGGACCGGGAAAGATGATAAAGCAGTGGCCTATAAAAGATATCTATGATCAAGCTGAAAAATTAATTGAAAAGGCAAATAAATAAGACCTATATGGAAAACTCACAAAAAATTCAAATCGTCAGTTGCAGCGGCGCGTCAAACACCGGTGAATTCGCCGATAAAGTTGCGCGTAAACTTGACGAGAGTGGTGAAGCAAACATGGTTTGCCTTGCCAAGGTTGCTGTAGGTGACCAGTCTCTGATAAATAAATTAAAGACACAGCAGGATAAAAAAATAGTAGTGCTGGATGGATGCGCAATTAATTGTGCCATGAAAATACTTGGTAAAGAAAATATTACCATTACCAATATCATTCATGTCAACACAACCGACTTTGGAATAATTAAGGGAAAAACACCTGTTACAGATGAAAAAATAAACGAAATTGTTGAATACATTAAAAAAATTGCATAATGGAAAAAATCAGAAAATCTTTGCTGCTTTTTGCAGCCCTGGCAACAATTATTCTGAGCACTGATTGTTCAGGCCAGACAAAAAAAGCTGATAAAAATAACACAGGGTCTGAAAAAAAGACGTATAAAGTGACTTTTATCGAATTGGGTTCCGTCCGGTGCATTCCCTGTCAGCAGATGCAACCGATAATGAAATCAATTCAGGAAAAGTACGGCGATCAAGTAAAGGTTGTATTCTATGATGTGTGGACCGAAGCCGGAGCGCCCTACGCTCAAAAGTATAGAATTCAGGCTATACCAACTCAGGTATTTCTCGATGAAAACGGCAGTGAATATTTCAGGCATGTCGGATATTTTCCCGAAGAAGAGCTTGTAAAAGTACTTCAGCAGAAAGGAGTAAAATAAAAATGATCACTCCAAAAACACCTTCATTTCAGTCATTCAACATATTTGGTGTTGAGCATATCTCACCTGAAAATGCGCTGGAAGAATTAGATAAAGGTTTAGCAATATTCGTCGATGTGCGGGAAGAATCTGAGTTCATGATTGAATTTATCTCGCTTAATGATGTTTTTAATTTTCCCATGTCGGCAATAATGGATAATCTGAAGAATATTCCTGATGACAAACCAATTATAGTATTTTGTCAGGGTGGTGTTCGTAGCACTAAAGTTGCAAATATGCTTAACCGGAACGGATTCGTAAATTCTGTTAATCTCGATGGCGGCTTGAAAACGTGGAAAGCTAAAGGGCTGCCTTTTGAAAGTATCCTGCCGCTAGCCTGCAGCAGTTGTTCAGGGTCCTGTTCCTGTTCATAGTGAGTTTTAAAACTGAAATTTTTCTCAGTCTTTCAAATGGATAAAGCAGCATCTTAAGATAAAATCCTTCCCGGACACTAATCTCAATGTTGTGAAAATCCAGAATAATTGTGGTTATCGCTTACTGTTGCTAGAATAAATTCCTATAAAAGAGATACTTACGAAGCGATATTATAATAACGTCAAAGATCTGTAAAATAAACAATTAATAATCCTTGGTTTTTGCCAACTAATACCGATGGATATTGAAAAATAACTGACAATGAAAACAAAAGCAGTCCTGATTTACATTTTGCTGTTGATATGCATTTATTCTGCAGCAGGACAGGATCCGGGATATGTCTATAATCTCAAACAACTGATTGACAGCGCTCTGCAAAATAATTACCTCATAAAGGCAAATGAAAAGCAGTCTGCTGTAAAACAGTCAGATATTGAGTTGTTAAGACTTACCTATCAACCAACGATTTCTGCATCTGCAACAGCCTCCGTGTGGAAATTCCTCCTTCCGAACAAGCAGCGACTTCTCGGCAATAGTCTTACTGATGTTTATACAGATATCTCAGTTTATCAGACAATTTATGAGTGGGGTGAAAATAAAGTCAGGAAGTCGGCTATAAAGGACGAAATTTTATTGAATGAAGAAATAAAGCGGCAGCTTCGAAGTACAATTATATGGGGAGTGGAAGATACTTACTATGAAATTTTGAAAGCTGAATCTGAGGTTACTGTTCACCATAATACTCTTTACCAGCTCAGAACTCATTTAAGGTACGCTGAAGCTTTGTATAAAATAGGTAAAGTATCGGGTGTGGATGTTCTTAAAATCAATGTCCAGATCTCCGTCGAAGAAAAAGCACTTCAGAAATCCGTGAATTCAGTTCTGGCTCATCAGATAAAACTGGGCAGGCTATGCTTCCCGGAGAGGCCGCATCCTTTGCTTATTGAAGGGCATATTGATACTATTTCTACTTCAAATCTGTCACGAATTCTTATCCCCGATTCACTTTATAAACAAACTCTTGATAATCATCCGTCAATAAAGGCAGCCAATCTTAAGATAACTCTTGAAGATAAGCAGAAGGAGATTGCACGGTTGCTAAACCGTCCGGAGTTATACTCGTACGGTAATGGTACATGGGAACACGGTTATATCCCCTTTGGAAAAAATTTCAACTATAATATCGGGGTAGGCATACGTTATACCATACCATATTTCGGAGGTTCTGGTTACAAAACAAAGATGCTTCAGAGCGATCTCAGGGTTGAACAGATAAATGACGAGAAGGCTCAGCTTTTTGTTGATCTGCTCAGGGAAATAGACATCACTCTCAATGAAATTAAAGACATAAAGGAAGAAATCTCAAATAATAAGAAGATAATAGATCTGGCGCGGGAGACTCTCGAAAATGCTTCAGTGTTATATCAGGGAGGACAGGGTACAATTATTGATGTGCTTGATGCACAGACTATCCTGTCAGAGGCCACAATTAATTATCAGAAGTCAACGATTGCCTTTCTTCAGGCCTTTTCAAAGCTTAGGTATCTTACAGGAAACGATAATAATCCTTATTAAATCAACAGATAATGAATAAGATTAAAATCACAATACTTGTTTCACTTTCAGTTCTTCTGGCATTAACATCATGTGACAGAAAAAAAGGAGAAAACACCGTGCAATCTGCAGCTAAAAAAGCTCCACCACTGGTAAGGGTACAATCAGCCTCATCCACAACAATGATCTCATATATTGATGTAACTGGAACTATAGAGGCAAACATATCTACTGATGTTAAGTCACCTGCGAATGGTATAATTGAGCAGCTTAATTACCGTGAGAATCAAAGGACAGAAAAGGATAAGATTATCGCTGTAATAAACCCGGATGAAAGATTGTCACTGATCTCAGCAAATCAACTTGCCATAGAAGAGCTTGAAAAAATGATCTTATCTGCAGATAAGAATTCTGGCGAATACGACTCGCTTGCAAAGGACCTGGAAAAGGCTAAAGGCCACCTGCGATTTGCCAGGGATATGTATCAGCCGGTACCCGTAATCTGCCCGATGAACGGAGTCGTTACATCGCGCTGGGTTGAGGTTGGGAGCCAGGTGGCAGCAAGGGAAAGAATAGTCACCATAAGTGATATGAACAGCCTGGTAATCAAGGCTGAAGTGAATGAAAAATATTTTGAGGCAATTGCTCCAGGCCGTAAATTTCCTGTAGTATTGAATGCCTACCCTTCCGATTCCCTGACAGGTATTGTTTCTCTGGTTTACCCTTCTGTCTCTTCCGAAAGCAGAGCAGTTAAGTTTGATCTGAAGCTGCAGGGATTCAACAAGAAACTTTTACCGGGAATGATGGCACACCTTAGAATTCCTGTTTACAGAAACGATAAGGCAATAATTGTCAATGATGATGCTATACTCTCTTCACCTGACGGCAAGAGATTCCTGTTTGTAGTTGACAATGACACCATTGCCCGTCGGCGAATTGTAAAAACTGGTGTTACTGTGAACAGAATGACAGAAATTACAGAAGGCCTGAACCAGGGAGAAATGATTGTGGTGGCTGGCCAGGAAACTTTAAAAGATAATATGAAGGTCTCCCTGCCCGCACCACAAAAAAACAGTAAGTAATGAAACTGACTCTTGAATCGATAAAAAGGCCTGCCGGTACCATTATACTGATGATCGTAATAGCGGTCCTCGGCATAGCGGGATTTACAAGCCTTCCGGTGAATATGCTTCCCGACATCACATACCCTATGGTGAAAGTCTATGTTTACTGGCCTGGGGCAACACCGGAGCAAATGGAAAATGAAGTGGCCATGGTAATTGAGCGAAAAATGGCTACTGTCGACAACCTTGATTACATTGAATCTACATCTGAAGAAGGAGTATATACTCTTCTGGTGAATTTTGATTACAGTGTCGACAGGGACGTTGCATACCAGGATGTTCTTGCTAAGATGGGACTCGTCAAAAAAGAACTGCCCCAGGAGATCCTTGAACCGGTTATTTTTAAAGCTGATCCCTCACAGCTGCCTGTTGTTGAACTGCTTGTTTCATCAGATAATATGAGTCTGACACAGCTCAGGACCTGGATTGAGAATGAATTTCAGGAGCAGTTTGCCTCTGTTAAGGGTTCCGCAGGAACTGCACTTTCAGGCGGCACTATGCGTGAGATAAGAATACATGTCGACCCAGTAAAACTGCAGGGATATAATATTACTTTATCACAGATCACCGAGAGACTTAAAAATGAAAATATTGACATGGTGGGAGGAAGAATGCTTACCCCCACACGCGATTATATTGTCAGAACCTATGGGGAATTTAAGTCGATCTCTGAAATTGAGGACCTTGTTATTCGTAAATCATCAACTGATGCCCAGATTTTATTGAAGGATGTTGCAGTAGTGGAAGATCTTTATGCCTTACAGAAAATCCGTACCAAATATAATGGCCATGAAGGAGTCCGGATTTCAATTTTCAAGCAGGCGGAAGCAAATGCAGTTGAAGTATCTGATGAGATTGCCCGGAGAGTGAAGGAATTAAAAGAAGAATTACCTGAAACGACAAGGCTGGAGATAATTTATGATCAGGCAGAATATGTAAGACTCGCTACAAATGGTGTCAGGGATGCAGTATTACTGGCCGCCATATTTGTCGTACTGATCACTGCACTCTTCCTGTCGGGATGGAGGCGTGTGCTGGTTCTGATACTGAGCCTTCCGGTTACGATCCTCGGAACATTCTTTCTTATGTGGCTGCTGGGCTATTCTGTTAATATTTTCACACTGGGCGGGCTGGTAGTTGCCATGACAGTGGTCCTTGACAACAGTGTGGTAATACTCGAAAATATTACAAGAATACAGGAAACCGAACCTGAATCATCAGATCAGGTTACCTTAGGTTCACTACAGGTTACCGGAGCAATTATTACGTCAACCGTTACATTCCTTTCTCTTTTTATCCCCTTCCTTCTGGTTCCGGGATTATCATCACTTCTTTTTCGTGAACTGGTTCTTACCGTTGCGATAATAATATTCTTTTCAATGGTGGTATCACTTACCGTGACACCAATGCTGATGGCGCTGTTTTATCCTGCTTCGAAAAGGATAATACCTAAACATGGCATTATCTCACGGGGAGCAGACTATTTCATAAAAGGTATTATATTTATTTACAAACCAATACTTAAGTATTCCCTGAAGTTCAGGTGGATTGTTCTGCTTGCATTCCTGCTTCTTCTTATTCCCGGATATAGTTTTCTGAAAAGAACAGGATCAGAGTTTCTGCCAAAAGCCGATGATGGCCTGATAAACATCAATATCGTTATGCCGACAGGAACTTCAATGGAAGAGACTGACAGAGCGCTAAGCCAGGCAGAGGAGGTAATAAAAAAACAGGAATTTATTAAAGGATATGCCACACTGGCCGGAGGCAAGGTATGGGGACTTGTAACCACTGAAAGCAGCTTCCTGGGAGAGCTTAATGTTGAACTGGTTCCTGCTTCACAAAGGCCCATGAATACTGACGAATATGTGGAGATGTTGCGACCGCAGATTATGAAAGCCGTAAAGGTACCGGGAGCCGTAGTAAAGGTGATGCATGCCAAAATGAAAGGTATCCGACAGATCGGCCAGTTTGACATAGAAGTCATGATCTCAGCGCCCCGAAGCGTCTCCATGCAGGAAATATACAACGTTGCCTCGTCGGTAAGAAATGAAGTCAGAGAATATGAATTTCTTACAGGACTTGATATCTCTCTTCAGCTTACAAAGCCGGAATACCAAATACATGTTGACCGGCAAAAAGCATTTGACCTCGGTCTCAGCTACAGCGATATCGGGAATACAGTCAGGACAATGGTTGGAGGTACCGTTCCCACTCGATATAAAGAGGGTGCATACTATTACCCGGTCAGGGTCGTTATGGATGAAAGAGAGATTCAGTCGTCAGAAGCACTTGAAAATCTTTATGTTTATTCGGCTAAAGGGGTAAAAATACCTCTGTCTGCTGTTGCGGAAGTGGTTAAGACCACAGGTCCTGTTCAGATCGACAGGCAGAATCAGGACCGTCTCATTAAAGTAACTGCAAACGTTGCGGGAATAAGTGTTGGTGAAGCAACAAATATTATAAAGCAGAAACTTGATAATTTCAACCTGCCTTCAGGATACAGAATCAACTATGGGGGCCAGTCCCAGATGCTTTCCGAGAACATGAGACAGATAGCCATAATCCTGCTGTTTGCACTATTCCTTGGTTATGCGGTATTGGTCCTCTATTTTGAGAGTTTTATCAAACCCCTGATAATAATTATAAGAATACCTTTATCGCTGGCAGGTATCTCCTATGCACTTTATATTACGGGAACACCCATCAGCGTGACAGCACTCATCGGAATAATATTGCTTACAGGAATGGAGATCAACAACGGGGTCCTCCTGCTCACATTTATTGATGAACTTCGTGAAAAAGGAATGGATATTAAGGAAGCAATAAAACAGGCTGCACTAATTAGGTTGAGGCCAATTCTTATTACCAACTTAAACAGTCTGGCTGGCTTACTTCCACTGGCTCTTACAATGGGAGACGGAACGGAAATGCTTAAACCAATGGCAATAGTGGTGATCGGAGGTGTGTTATTTGGCCTGTTGCTCGTCTTTATATTCCTCCCTGTGACCTACATGATCATTTATGGTAAAAGACCAAAGATGATAAAAACCTTATAAAAACGTATCTTAATCTCATAATTGAAAGAAATAACTTAAAACATTATGGAAACAA
>JAKPDL010000201.1 GCA_029552825.1 Bacteroidota bacterium | reverse complement strand
GTCTTGGATCCTGTGTGGCAGAAGTGCTTTCAGAAGTAAATTTCAATGGAAATTTTAAAAGGTTCGGAATCCCTTCTAATTTAGAAAATTACATAGGAAGCGCCGATTATTTAAGAAATAAATATGGGCTTACACCTGAATGTATATACAATGAAATTATGAAAATACTGGAGAGGAGCATCGATACATCTTCAGTAAAAAAACGAGAAAAAGGAGGTTAGGATCTCATGGCGTACAAAGTTCCATTTGTTGAACCTGCTAAATTGTACAGAATGCTTAAGGATGAGCTGGATGCAGCATATTTTGAATGCATGAGCAAAGGGGATTTGATTGACCGAGGGCAGCTCAAGAGTTTTGAGGAGAATCTCGCAAAGTTTGTTGGAACCAAATATGCCGTTGGTTTAAATAGCGGGTATGATGCCCTTCACATGTCTCTGAGGGCAGCAGGTATCGGCCCTGGTGATGAGGTTATCGTTCCAGCACATACATTTGTCGCCACATGCTCGGCTGTGGTGAATGTGGGGGCTACCCCTGTACTGGTGGATGTAGGGAAGGACTTTAATATCGACTGCGATAAAGTGGAAGAATTAATAGAATTCAAAATTAAACATTCAACATTCAACATTAAGGCAATCATTCCTGTTCATCTGAGTGGCTGGATGGCAGATATGGTCCGCATTATGGAGATTGCAGAAAAATACAATCTGGTCGTTATTGAAGATGCATGCCAGAGCTTAGGCAGCAGCATGATTAACTGCAATGCTGAATTAAAAGAAGATAAGCCTTTCAATAATCCTGACCCTACTATTCAAAATTTAACATTCAACATTCAAAATTCCAGCTATCAAAAAAAGATGGCTGGCGCATGGGGTTTGACAGGGTGCTGGAGCTTTTATCCCTTTAAGATTCTTGGTGGGTATGGCGATGGTGGGGCTATCACTACCAATGACCCGGATGTGGCATTATTTGCAACAAGAATGAGGTATAACGGAGAGGACAGGAAGACAGGAGAGTATCATGGACATGGTTTTACCTGTCTTCTTGATAATCTGCAGGCGGCTTTTCTTAATGTGAAGTTGAAGTATCTACCTTCATGGATTATTAGAAGAAAGTCTATAGC
>JAKPDL010000162.1 GCA_029552825.1 Bacteroidota bacterium | reverse complement strand
TATACCGGGCAACTCAACGACAATACGATCACTACCCTGTCGTTGGATAACAGGTTCGGCCACACCGAACTGATCAACTCTATTTCTGATTGTTTCGAGTGTTTGCAGTACCGCCTGTTCCCGGAGGTACTGCTCGGCGGTCTGCTTGAGTTTAAAATTAACCCTGTCCCCAGTAAAAGTATAATCCCAATCTCTGGTGTACTGGTCTATCAGGTCTCGGATTTTTTCTTCCTGGTCAGCACTGGTGCCTTCAAAATAGAACTGCCCGGGCTTTTCTTTAGTGGCCCGGGTAAAAGTAATGTTATTTTTCTTAAAAACCTCTTCAAAACGGGCTATTTGCTGATCAGTTTCAACATTGATGGCATCATCAGTTATGACCTGCATCAACAGATGCGTCCCGCCTTTGAGGTCAAGTCCAAGCTTAATTTTTTCCTTGGGCGGATAAATCAAAAAGATACAAAGAGCAATAACGGCCAGGGTTAATCCTATTCTCCACTTGACATTCTTTTTCATGTGAACTAACTCTTTCTTTGAGAGATTAAGCCTACCTAAAGTTATTTAACTTTCTTTACTTTCAACCTTTTCCTTTTCAGAGAGAACAATTCCCACTGCGCTTTTCAGTATGTCAACCTTAACATTGGAAGCAATTTTCAGCTCAATCCGGTCAGGATGGACATCCATGACCGTACCGAAGATACCGCCGCTCGTAATTATGCGGTCGCCAGGGCGCAGATTATCAACCATCTTTTGATGCTGCTTCTGTTTTCTTCTCTGGGGGAGGATAATCAAAAGATAAAAGATAACAAATACAAGAATCAAAGGCAGAAGTGTCAGAAGGGCATTGCCCTGAGCTGGTGCAGCTGCCTGTTGCTCGGAAACGCTAAACATAGTTAATAAGCTCATCTTTTCTCCCTATTCATCGAATTTTTTTCTAAGATTTTTTTCTTAAACGATTGAAATAAATTAGATTCAATAGCTTGCCTCATTTTTTGAAAGATGTCAAGGTAGTAATAAAGATTATGGATGGTATTCAGGATGGCCGAGGAAATCTCTCCTCGCTCATAAAGATGGCG
>JAKPDL010000157.1 GCA_029552825.1 Bacteroidota bacterium | reverse complement strand
ACTATCTCACCGGAGTGGGGCTGGCGATTAAGGACAAAAAACTCAATAGCGAGATCGGCGCAAAAGGCTTATTGAAGAAAGCGGCTATATTTGCAGTTATTATCATAGCCGCCCAATTAGACAGAATTGTCGAGAATCCCGTCAATTTGTTCAGGACATCCGCCGCACTGTTCTATGTCGCTAATGAGGGCATCAGCATCACAGAGAATATAGGCAAGCTGGGCGCACCATTGCCGGGGTTTATAATCAAGGTGCTGGAACAATTGAAAAACAAGAATGACGAGGAAGTGAAGCTAAATGGATGAAATCATAACTCTTCAAGAGTTATTGAAAAGACTTGACAAGTACAATCATAAAGAGTTGCATGTACACCATACCTGGCGGCCAGATCATGAAACCTATTTCAAAAAACCCGATCCTCTTTACTGGCAGCAAGCCATGAGGAATTTCCACATCAATACAAACGGATGGAATGATATAGGCCAGCATGTAACTTTATTACCTGATGGCAGGTTTGTCACAGGCAGACCGTTTAACAAGAACCCTGCCAGTATATCCGGATACAACACCGGAGCATTTGCGGTTGAAATGATAGGTAATTTTGATAAAGGAAACGATAGGTTTGAAGGCAAGCAAAAAGACAGCATGATCAAGCTGGCCAGATATTTTGATCAGAAAGGCAGGTATATCCGGTTCCACCGGGAGAATGCATCTAAAACCTGCCCTGGAACAGGCATTGACAAGAATGAATTTATGAAAGAAGTGAAAGAAAAAGAAGTGAAAGGAGAGGATAAATTGAGGTACAGCAAAACCCTTAGAAAGGGTGATAAAGGCAGTGTTGTGAAGCAATTACAGCAAGACCTTATCGCCTTAGGCTATGGTAAGTACATGCAGCCCTATGGGGCTGACGGTTCCTTTGGCGCAGCTACAGAAAATGCCGTTAAGGCCTTCCAGAAGGACAACAAGCTGTCGGTTGACGATATCGCAGGTCCGAAAACTCAGACCAAGATTGACGAGCTGATGAAGAAAAATGCATCGGATTACAAAAAAATGTATGATGACGCAAAAAAACAGGCGGATGAATACAAAAAAATGTATAATGACGCAAAAGCTAAACTGGATCAGATCAAAAAGATTGTTGGATAAGCCC
>JAKPDL010000142.1 GCA_029552825.1 Bacteroidota bacterium | reverse complement strand
GGTGCTACTACATCTGGGTTTTCAGGTAGTGCGGCAGAAGGGGAGTCATGTCTTTTACCGTCACCCTGATGGAAGGGCGACCACCGTTCCGAATCACCCGGGAAGGGACCTTGCCCGTCCATTGGTCAGAGAAATCCTTCGGGAGATTGAAATCACACCGGAAGAATTCGTAGAGACGCTGGAGAAGTTGTGAGAAAGCAATAACGAGGTAACTGAAATGCGCAAACTTTCAGAGCAAGAGATTGAGCGAATTGTAAGCCTCCTCAGGGAAGGCAGGCCTTTACCGGAGGACTACAAGGCGATCCTCTTTGATACCAGGAAGGAATATGAGCTTGTTTATGCCGGCAAGGAGCGGGAGGAGGATATCCTTGCCGATACAATGGCCGTGCCCCTGCAGAAAGTTAAGACATTCCGAAATGGCAATAGCAGCAACGGCTGGACGAATATGCTCATCTTCGGCGACAATCTTCAGGTCTTGAAGACCCTCTTGCAGATGAAGCAGGAAGGGAAACTGAAGAACGCTGACGGCACGCCAGGGGTAAGACTGGTCTATATTGATCCGCCGTTTGCCACTAAGCAGGAGTTCAGGGGAAGCCAGGATCAGAAGGCGTATCAGGACAAGATTGCCGGAGCAAGGTTTTTAGAGTTTTTGAGGAAACGGCTGGTCTTCCTGCGGGAATTGTTGAGCGAGGATGGGAGTATCTATGTGCATTTGGATTGGAAGAAGGGGCATTATGTAAAAGTGCTGATGGATGAGGTGTTTGGAGAGAAGAATTTTCAGAACGAGGTTACCTGGTATTACCCAAATAAAATCCCGGATAAAAGAAAGCCGATGTTCACTAGCGCAGCGGATATGATCCTGTTCTACGCCAAGAATGATGGTAACCAGTTATTTGTTCCACAATATTATGCAGTGCCACCACACAAGCGAGCAAGAGAAATAAAAATAAACGGCATTAAGCAAAGTTTGAAAGATGAAAAGGGTAATGTAATACACCAAGTTTATGACAAGAGATTAGTTGATTGTGTTTGGACAATCCCTTCGCTTGCCGGCACTTCGGGGGAACAAATAGGCTACCCCACCCAAAAACCTGAAGCCCTTCTTGACCGTATTATCAAAGCCTCCTCCAACCCCGGCGACCTTGTGCTGGACTGCTTTGCCGGCTCAGGCACGACGCTTGCCGTGGCGGAGAAGCTGGGCAGGCGGTGGATCGGCGTGGACTGCGGGAAGCTGGCAATCTATACGATGCAGAAGCGGCTCTTGAATATCACCGAGAGCAAGGATTTGGAGGATCCCCAAAAGGAAAAAAAATACGGGAAGTCGTGCAAGCCTTTCACACTCTACAACGCCGGCCTATATGACTATAAGATGATCAAGGAACTCCCCTTTGAGCAGTATCGGGATTTTGCCTTAAAACTCTTTCAGTGCCGGGATGAAAGGCATGAGATTGCCAAGATTGAGCTGGACGGCTACCTCGGAGCGGACAGTGTCCTTGTCTTCAATTATCAAAAGCACAAGAACGCCGTGCTGGATAAGGGATATATTGACGACCTGCATAAGTATCTTGGAGATAGGATCGGCAGGCGCTTCTTCATCATCGCCCCTGCCGCCTCGGTGCAGTTCCTTGAGGACTACATAGAGAAAGGCAAGACGAAATACTTTATCCTCCGCATCCCCTATTCCATCATTGAGGAAATTCACAACCGGGGATTTACCAAGATTAAACAGCCGGTCAGTGAGATGGATGTTAACGACACAGTGGACGCCGTGGGCTTTGACTTCATCCAGGTGCCGACAGTGGAGTGCAAATACTTCATTGACGACAAGAAGGGGCAGTGGGAATTAGGCAGGAGTTCCAAGGAATGCGTGATTAAGATTGAGAAGTTTGAGAGCAGGGTCATCTCCCGCAAGCCGCTTGAGTTTGCCAACCTTGAGACGCTATCAATGGTTATGCTGGACTACGATTTTGATGGCGAGGTTTTTGACCTGGACGAGGTCTTTTACGCCGAGGACTTAAAGAAAAACGACTACGAGGTGCGCTTTGCTAAGGATAATGTTAAAGGACAGATTATGATAATCTACATTGACATCTTTGGCAACGAGAAGCGGGAGACAAAGACCCTGGCCGATTTTAATGGGAAGAGGAAGAAGTAACCATGCTGGAACGGCAGACCTTTCAGAACAAGGATTTAGTCCTCAAGGTATCTCTCAACTGCGATCCCAAGAGTTTTGATCCGAATAAATACGAGGCTTTTCTGGATGCCCTCTGCGGGGACAGGGAATATCAGAAGGAAGCCATACGGGTTACCCTACGCTACTTCTTAGGTGGAGAATACAAAAGCCTAAAGGAACTGGCAGAGGAAAACTACCATAAGAACCCCAAGCTTCAGGAGAAGTATTCATCCTTTGAGGATTTCTTAAACCACCTGCAACTGCCGGGTAAGCTCTCCTGCTCTCTGGATCATGCGACCGCGACCGGCAAAAGCTATGTGATGTATGGCATTGCCCGCATCATGCTTGCCGAAGGCGCGGTAGATCAGGTTTTGGTCCTCTGCCCATCCAATACCATTGAAGCCGGCTTGACGGAGAAGTTTCGCAGCCTCTGTGCGGATAGAACACTCAAGGACTTATTGCCTGCCGATTCCAAGATAGCCAATCCCAGGATCATCAATGCCAGTAGCACCATTCAGAAGGGGGACATCTGTATTGAAAACATCCACGCCACCTACATCAACACCAAATCCGCCATTGAGGACAGCCTTGCCGGGAAAGGCGAGCGGACTCTGGTATTGAACGATGAAGCCCACCACCTGATGAGCCCATCCGATACCGCACTCAAGAAATGGAAGGAATTTTTACTTGACCCCAAATACGGGTTCAAATTTATCGTGAATGTTTCGGGCACTTGCTACATCGGAGACGACTATTTTACGGATGTCATTCATCGCTTCTCCTTGAGGGATTCCATTGAGGAGAAGTTCGTTAAATCCATCCGCTACGTGGCGGAGGATTCCTCGGGGAATGAAGATGAGAAGTTCCAAAAGATTTACGACAATCACATTGAGAATAAGACGGTCAAATACCGCCAGGTAAAGCCCATCACCATTCTGGTTACCAAGAACATCGCCGCCTGCAAGCGCCTCACCGAGAAACTGATTGCCTTCCTTGCCAAGAAAGAAGGGATCAGCAAAGAGCAAGCAGCGGAGAAGGTGCTCATTGTTACCTCCGCCAATGAGCACAAGAGTAATATCCCCATCTTGCGGAGGGTGGATGACAGGGACAACCCGATTGAATGGATTACCTCCGTCAGTATGCTCTCCGAGGGTTGGGATGTAAAAAATGTCTTTCAGATCGTCCCTCACGAGGAGCGGGCGTTTAACTCAAAACTTCTTATCGCTCAAGTCCTGGGAAGGGGACTTCGGGTGCCTGAGGTTTACAGGGGCAATCAACCTGTCGTAACAGTTTTCAATCACGACAAGTGGTCAAGCAGCATCAAGCGCCTGGTAGATGAAGTTTTGGAGATTGAGAAGCGCCTTCATTCCTATCCGGTGGCAAAGAAAGAGGATTACAACTTTGACCTCTATAACATTGATTACAATCGTAACGAGGAAGAGGTGGAATACCCCCAGGAAGACCCCTTTGAGCTCCTGAAGAAAGGGTATATCACCTATTCGAGCCAGGCGGAGGAAGTTGAGAAGAGCACGACCTATGTCAGGGCAATTTCCGGGGAGCCGGATGTCAAGAAGACCCTGATTGAGTTAAAGACGTATTCAGTTCACGAAGTGGCGCAGGATGTCTTCAATCGCCTTCTTATCTTTGATCAGGAGGCAGGGACCCATTATAGCGAGCAATTCCCAAAGGAGAAGATCACTGAAATTATCGGAGAGTCCCTTAAAAGAATCAAAGATGAAAGCGACAAGGTCAGCGAAGAGAACCGTAATAAGACTCTTTCGGCATTCGGCGTCATCAGAAGAAAGGGGACAAAAAGCCTGCGGCTCAAGATTGAGGCACAGAAACTCATCAAAGTAAACACCGGAGAGATCGGCAAGAACAGCCTGGGCGTGGGATCGCTTCGGCGTGATAGCACAGTCTTCTATGATGATGATTCCCTGAGCCTGGGTGAGGCGGTGGATAGAAAGTTGCTGAAGGAACTTGAGGAGGACGAGAGCCTTCCGAGATCAGCCCTGATAAAGGTGGAGAATAAATACAACTTCAAGACACCCCTCAATGTGGTCCTTGCTTCCTATGAACCTGAACGGAGGTTTATCCGGGGGTTAATTGCCGATGAGACAGCCCGGACTATAGATGCCTGGATCAAGTCCCTTGATATGGGTTTCTACAGTATTGAATACTCCTGGCGCAAGGGAGAGCATCCCAAGCAGGGAAGTTTCAATCCTGATTTCTTTATCAAGAAAGGCAGCCATATTATTGTGGTGGAAATCAAGATGGACGACGATGTTAATGATGAGAACAGGGCTAAGCTCCGGTATGCGCGGGAACATTTTGAGAGGGTCAATGATTTGCAGAAGGAGCAGAAGTATTATTTCAAATTCCTCTCCCCTGCGAGCTTTGATCTGTTTTTCAAGGCGCTCGGCAACGGCACTTACAAGGATTTCAAATCCGAGCTTGAGGCAAGGTTGGAGGAATAGATTAATGGAGGTTAGTTTATCCCCCGACACCGAAGCCTGAAACTAAAGAAATTTATTGATTCAATCCCTTGGCCTCTGGTTGAGGAGTATTTCAAAGAGAACTTTTTGGATGGGACTTCTTTTCTCTCAAGATTTTTGATTATGATTCTGTTTCAATGCTTCCAGCAAGATGAGCCACCACAATATCACGGCAGACAATTTTGAGATCACCCCTGAGAAGATTGATAGATTCAAGGGGAAGGTTAAAGAGTTCTATTTCAATTTAGCCAGGGCAGGAGTGCCTTGTCAGACACTATGGCGAGGAGGATCAGGCGGTCATTGTAGTCATTCACGGTTCGTATAAGCGTTCAGTGGTGATATGGGATGGCCAGCAGATAAGGACGCTCTTTTTCAGGCCCGCTAACAAGGACATTTTGCAATTCAATAAGAATACTCCGTCCTTTCAATCAAGGCCCCCTACCAAAAGGACAAAGTCAATTATATCAATGCCTTAACCGAAGCAATCTTAGGGGATGAGAGCCAGGCAGAGCGTCCCGATAGGGATATAACTTACACACTTGAGCCCCTGCAAAAGGGGACATTCAGCTTTGCGGGCAATGAGGTAATTACCTCCATAACCTTTTTGGAGATCAAACTGGCGATGAGAGGGGTTACCAGTCCGGTAGTGGTAATAAGCTCCTCAGATGTTTTGAAGACGCTCAAAGATGACCTTGATGGTATAAGCCTGAATTCAGGCGATTTTAGTCCATGCCAAGTTTAGGTTCAAACTGGACATAGACGGAAAGCCGAGATTCGTGTAAAGCTATTAATTATTTCTTATTTATTTTTGTGATCTTGATTTAAAAATTAAAAAAACTGCTAAATTTTAAAAATTTGAGACTAGTCCAAAATTTTAAAAAAATGCAAAAATTTTCAAAAATTGACATTTTTTTATTAATTAATAAAATACCCCAATGCAAAGCGCTGCGTTATTTATTGATGCACCGTAATCATAAATCCCTTTCGCCTCAAAGGGAGAATTTACATGCAGGGATTAAATCTTTTTAATTTGGAGTTTTATCATGTTTATTGGCCGAAAACGTCCTATATGAGACAAGTTTTTTTGTTTGTTCGATGTATGGCCGTGTTGATAGAAAAAGTGCATCGTCTAATGATAAGTTTTTGTCTTTTGGTTCAATCATTGTTTGAAACTTTTTCATAAGTTCTTCTGATATTTTCTTAGATATTTGATCTTCTTCCTCTTTTAAAGACAGTAGTTTTTCTTTTAAAGGTTCTATTTCGTTGTTAATATCTTCCGATATTTTCTTAATAATTGGTTGAAATTTATGATTTATCTCTTTAAGTCTATTTTCAATATCTTCCACTTCTTTCAGATTTAGTCGGCCATTATTGTTTAACTGAACCCTAAACTCGTCCTTTAGCTTCTGTAATGCTATCTCAACTTTTGATTTAAGTTGATTATCTAAGTATTTATTAAGATTTTCCTCTACAATTTTTTTAAACAATCCCGGTTTAATAGCTTCTAATGCATCGAGTTCAGTTACAGTTCCTTGGCCCCTTTTTGCTGGATTTTTCGGGAGTCCCTGAAACTCTTTTTGTTGTAATTGTTCTTTAGTTAAAATAATTGGATATACAGCAACTACTTTATCTTTTAAATTCCCACGTCCCTTTTCAAGGGCAAGTCTATGCTGAATTGTTCTTGATACCATAATAGGCATATTTTCACCTGCTTCATCGTAATCTGAAATATACAAAATTACAGAAGGTTTATCTGTTTTAAATGCTCTTTCCTTTAGAAAACGTTCTATCCCCGTAATGCTCGAATATCCTGTATTCTGCACCAGAAGAATTTTATAATTAGTACATATTTCTGTGAGTATGTCATTCATGGTGGCTTTTTCTGTCCAAATTTCCAGATGAACCGGTTGAAGGGGACCTAAATAATTAAAAATTAATTTTTCATCAAATTCCAATTCAGGCAGTATCAATTTTACTTCCCCACTCTTGGAAGCGTCAATTCCGGGTAGCATCCAACTCATGGGTTTTACGTCCCCTTTAATATCGAACCTTTCTATGAAAATGCCCTGTGGTTCTGGATTTCTCATATCAACAATAAGAAGGGGATCAATAAGCTCGAGTTCCCTTGCGTATTTTGAGGCCTCTAAAAGATAATTCCAGAACTTATCTTCATTTTCATAGGGTATTCCATCATGGGTTTTAATGCGACTGGTTTCAGGCTGAGAAACTATCTTATAATGCAAACGTCTCAGGTGAATCTGCTTTCCTTCGGGGTTAAGTTTTTTCCATATATCCTTAAACCATTGAGCCTTTCTTACTGCAGTTTCTCTATTATGGAGATAAAAGGGATCGTTTCTTAATACCGTAAGTGATGATTTTTCTGGAAACTGTAAGTTTTCGAGCTGAAAGTATTTCTCCAGCAAGTTTCTTTGTGCCGAAATGGCGCTTTTAACTTCTAAAGCTATATTTGAATCTTGTTTATATGTTTCCGATTTTTTAGGTGACTTAATTTCCCTATTAATTTTTTTTATAATTTTTTGAAATAAGATCTCTATATCTTTAACTATTTTTTCTGGCACTTTCGGCAACTTTGAATTACCTGTTCTGGGAATAAATGGGGTTGTAATATTGACATAGAAAAATAATGGTACTTCAGGCACGTCACATGAGAAATGAACATTAATATTAATATTAACTATTATACATTGTTTTTTATGGGAAAAAAATGAAACTGGAGTGATCGGTATTGGTGTTCTGTTAATAAAGAAGTATACTTTATCCTTTTCAGAATATGAAATTCCTTCTTTTGCCCAAACTTCAACAGCATATGGAATGGTAGCTTTAATATTAGTTTCTTCATTTGGATGTTTAAAAAAATCATGTTTAAACAAATAATAAGGAAAATTTTTTAAGTTACCTACCAACTCAAATTTCTTGGGATTTATTGTCTTTGTGACTTTCTGTAATTCATTCAAAATAGCAATGGCTTCACTTTCAGAAAAATTTTTTGAGGATTTACTGTTAAATAACTGTTTTATTTTATCGTCAAGTTTACGGTATTTTAATTGATGTTTTATTCCAAAAATTTTCTTTAATACGTTTATAATTTTTTCTTCATTAGTTTCAATGCTATTTAGAAGCACATAAAAGGATTGTTCGTCATACCAGTGAGGAGAACTTGGACCGCTATAAATTTTTCCACCAGACAGTTCAATGGCATGTAAACCCCATTCTAAAGTACTTTCATAAAACGTTGTTGATTCAGGGAACATTATCTCAATCCTTGTTCCAGGTCCTTGATAATCTCCAACAACACTATATTTGGTTCCATCTTTTAGGGGGGTAAGCACTAAAATTCTACCTCTGGTTGCTACAGTCATTCTGCCCTTATAGCAGTATACAACCCCCATAACAAATCTCAAACCTCTACCCATTGCTCCTCTTCTCGGGTAGCGATCACCTTTGGTAGAATAAGTTTTTCTGTTTATTGAAAACAAATAGGCTATATCTTCATCTGTTCCATCGATGCCAGGCCCATTATCTTGAACATAGAAACCATTCTCTTCAAGTTTTCCTATTTCGCATTCTCCAGCATCTAATGCATTATCGACCAATTCTTTCACAGCCAGTTTAATATGATATTCGGATTCTACACCAGAGGCATTAGTTAAACCATCAATAGAAAGATAATCAAAATAATCATCGGAATGGAATATAAGCATAAAAACCCCCTCTTTTAATAATTCTAAATTTACTTATCGATACAAATAATAAAAAATTAAGTCTTTTATCCGATAACTTCATAATAAAAACACCCTATAAAATATAATACTTTGCCATTTTAATCCTCGAATGGCCAAGCTCTTCTGTTATTCGTTTAAAGGCTTTTTCCTGTGTTTTTTTATCATCACTTTCTTTTGTGTATTCTTTGTATTGCTTTTCAGCATAATTTGCCCTGAATGCATGGGTGCCCGTGTATACTTCATGACATTTATTTGCTGCCCTGTGGACCTCATATGTATATTTTTTAAGAAATTCTGTCCAATTTGTGTTGGTTGAATTAAAATAATCTTTTATTTCAAATGCAGCCTTTAGAACCTCTGTAAGTTCATCCATTCTTTCAGAAAAATCTATGACCCTATCTCTTCCACCTTTGGATTTTTGTATAAATATATGTCTGGCACTTGGGTTTGTTGTTATCCAGCTTACAACCTTTTTTATATCCGATACCCTTGCACTTGTTTTATATTGAATGATGGCAGCAGATTTGAATACAGGTGTCTTTATACATGAAATAACCTTTTCTGGGTTACTA
>JAKPDL010000137.1 GCA_029552825.1 Bacteroidota bacterium | reverse complement strand
AAAGGCGAAAGGGGGTAAAGGCTAAAAGATTTAAGGAGCGTAAGGGCCTAATGGTTTAAAGGCGTAGAGGCTCAGGGGCTTAAGGATTTTTTGTGAGAGAACTGTTTGACTCTATATTAACACTGTGCAATATGTAAAACTAAAATATTTTATAAATGATTAAATTATTTTATGTCTGGTATTCTAGAATTGCTTTAAGGCATCTTTCAGCAGCATGGCCATCCCAGAGAGGGGGTCTGAAAGGTTTGCGTTCCATGGTGAGGGCGTTGTAAAATTCTTTTCTTATTATTTCAGGATTATTTCCGGCAAGAACTGATGTTCCTCCATTTTGCCGGAGAGTAACCGGACGTTCAGTGTTGTTTCTCAAAGTGATACATGGAGTTCCAAGTACGGTGCTCTCTTCTTGCAGTCCGCCACTGTCTGTCATTATCAGACGGGCTGATAGATTCAATTTCAGGGTTTCAGTATAAGAAATAGGATGAAGAAGTATCATATTTTTATTTTCTGCCAATGAGTCCCAGAGTTTAAATTTCTTCAGGTTTTTTTCTGTTCTGGGATGGACTGACCAGATGATTTTCAGTTCTTTTGTAGCTTCTTTTGAAAGAAAATTAGTAATAGAAGAAAGAGTATTCAGCTCGTCCACATTGGAAGGCCTGTGAAGAGTTACGAAAGCAAAAGGTTCGTTTTCTTTCAGAGTGGGGATTCTGTTAAGTGCTGTTGCAAGATTTCCGGCAATTATATCATTAATATTTAGTTCCTTTGCCCTGTCAATATTGGCATCGAAAGTATCAATCATTATATTTCCAGTCATGACAATTCTGTTTTCCGGTACCCCTTCAGAATGGAGGTTATTTACAGATATTTGATCTGGAGCAAGCAGGAGGTCTGATACCCTGTCTGTAACAATACGATTTATTTCTTCAGGCATTGTCATGTCGCCGGAGCGTAAACCGGCTTCAATATGACAGCATTTAATTATTTCTTTTTTTGCCGTTACAGAACATGCGAGAGTGGCATTTACATCTCCTACAACCACCACCCAGTCGGGTCTCATTATTAGAAGAACTTTCTCAAATTCAATCATTGTATTACCTACCTGTTCTGCATGAGTACCGGAGCCTACGCCTAAATTAATTTCAGGTTCGGGTATTCCCAGGTCATGAAAGAAATTATCCGACATCCTGAAATCGTAATGCTGGCCTGTATGTAAAAGTGTATGGGTTATTTTATAATCAGGATTATTGTTGTTGTGATTATTTATAGCCTTTACAAAAGGAGCAATTTTCATGAAATTTGGTCTGGCACCAACAACGCTGAGGATTTTCATTTGTTTTTCTGTCAAAGATAAAATATTTAGGCAAAAAGGTTTAAAGGCGAAAAGGCAAAAAGGGCATAAAGGTGAAAAGGGTTAAAGTGGGTAAAGGCGTAATAATAAAGAGGCGAAGGGGCTTAGGGGTTAAAAAGGTGAAAGGTGTTATCAATCCTTGAAAACAGGTGATTTTTATTTTTGCCTGATAAATTCTTTTAAATCTATTCCAAGTGAAATTTCATGACTGTTGAAAGCATTCAGGGCAACGTTTGATGCTATGTTGAAGTTATATCCCAGACATAAACCCCTGATGATTCTTCCACCAAGGCCTATTCCGAAAATACCCGGATCACGGAATGCCAGAGAACCCCACACCCTGCCGGTCCATATAACCTGAGCAGCAGCCTCAAACTGGCTCCT
>JAKPDL010000081.1 GCA_029552825.1 Bacteroidota bacterium | reverse complement strand
AAGTTATTATGAACCTGCAGGATTTTTTGCCGAATTTATTTGTTTTTATGGAGAAATTAAGGGAATTAAGATTTTTTTACAATTTGTGTGTTTTCCCCTGTTATACAAATATTTTGATCAGAGGAAAAATTCATCATAATTGTTCCAGTTCGCCGGGTTATTGATTATATATTTGCGGATGCGGCTTAAACGGGTATTATTCTTTATAATGTGTTCATAATAATTACGTTGCCATAATTTACCCATATATTGATTTTTTTGTTTAAAAACTAATAAACATTTATTTGAAACAATTGATTTATACGCACCAACAATATCCCCCAATGACGGTGGTTTCGTATCCGTAATATTCGTATCCGTGTATGTACCAAAATTATTAATGATTTTATCCGGGACAACCGCGCCATCTGTTTTATCCGGGACAACCGCGAGGGTTGTCCCTACGGGGGGATTGGTGATTTTGATGATGGCGTGGATGTGATCTGGCATGATGATATATTCATCAATTTCTATATTGGGGAAACGGCGGGTAATTTCGGTCCAACATTGCTGGGCAATTTCACCGTATTCATTTAAAATCATTTTTCCGTTTTCTATTTTTCCGAAAAAACATTTATGGTTATGGGTTACAATGGTCACATAATACATACCCGGTTTCGAATAATCATATCCTTTCAACCTGATGGAACGACGGTGATGTTTTTTGGGATCATAAATCATTGGTATATCTAATTAAAATGTATATTTGACATATGCAGCGGACAGGGTAAAATTATTAATTTTCAATTTTATTTTTACCTGATGCAATAAAAAAGATGAATGTTTTATGGGAGCAAGATTTTTTATTTCCTGTACGTTAATCTGCCTTGCGGTATTGTCTGGATTCAGTCCTGTTCCACCAACGGAAGAACCTGTTTCCACAGCGAAAGTCGTGGTGATTACGGTTGACGGTTCAATCAATCCGGCAAGTGCCGAATATATAAATTCAGGAATAAAATATGCCTGTGAAAACAGTGCGGAGTGCCTGATTGTAAGGCTGAACACACCAGGCGGATTACTGAAATCGACCCGGGTAATTGTTTCCGATATTCTCGATTCAGATGTTCCGGTTGTGGTTTTTGTTCATCCTGGTGGTGCGCAGGCTGCTTCGGCCGGGGTTTTTGTGACACTTGCTGCACATATCGCAGTAATGGCTCCCGGGACAAACATCGGAGCAGCGCATCCTGTCGACCTCCAGGGTCAGGCTGATTCGGTGATGAACGAAAAAGCCACAAATGATGCAGCTGCATTCATAAGGGCAATAAGCGAAAAACGTCTCCGTAACATACGATGGGCTGAAGATGCTGTAAGAAAAAGCCTCTCAATAACCGAAAATGAGGCACTGAAAGAAAATGTAATAGACCTCGTTGCAGAATCAGTAAATGACCTGCTCGAAAAGATAGATGGCAGAGAAGTCGCCCTTGCTTCCGGGAAAAAAATACTCAATACCCGGAATGCAGAAGTAGTAAATCTGGGAATGACATTTGCACAGAAGATTCTGGGACTGCTGAGTGATCCAAACATAGCATATATTCTCCTTATGATAGGAATATACGGGATCTTCTTTGAATTCTATAATCCCGGCTCTATATTCCCTGGAGTAATAGGATTTATTTGCCTGATACTCGCTCTGTACTCACTTCATACCCTGCCGGTAAATTATGCAGGGCTGGCACTCATTCTTTTTGCCATTATACTGTTCATTATTGAAATAAAAGTTGTAAGTTACGGGCTGCTAACTGTTGGAGGAATTATATCACTTATTCTTGGTTCAATAATGTTAATCAATGTAAAATCAGGCCTCGAAGTTATCAGGATATCATGGCAGGTCATTCTGGTCATAACAGGTCTCACGGTTGCTTTTTTCCTTGTTGCGATAGGGTTCGGAATAAAAGCTCAGACCCGGAAACCAGTAACCGGTATTGAAGGCATGACCGGAGAAACCGGTGAAGCAATAAGCGACCTCGAGCCTGAGGGACAGGTAAGGGTACATGGTGAAATATGGAATGCGGAATGCCCTGACGGGAAGGTAAGCAAGGGTTCGAAAGTGATTATTACCGGAGTTAAAAACCTGAAATTAATTGTAAGAAAATCAACATAAAAGCAAAAGGAGGTAATTATGGAACAGACATATCCTATTCTATGGATTGCGGGAATCCTATTCCTGCTATTCATTCTGGCGAGTGCAATTCGCATACTTCGTGAATACGAACGCGGCGTTGTTTTCCGTCTGGGGCGACTGATGGCCGTTAGAGGCCCCGGGCTTATTCTTCTGATACCTGTGATTGATAAAATGATAAAGGTAAGTCTGAGAACTGTTGTTATGGATGTCCCTCCTCAGGATATAATTACCAAAGATAATGTTTCAATAAAGGTCAATGCTGTAGTTTATTTCCGCGTAATTCAGCCCGACAAGGCAATTGTTGAGGTTGAGGATTACCTTTTTGCAACATCACAGCTATCACAAACAACTTTGCGAAGCATCCTCGGTCAGTCGGAGCTTGATGAGTTACTTTCGCACCGCGAGAAGATAAACCGGGAGCTGGCGTCAATCATTGATACCCAGACTGAACCATGGGGGATAAAAGTATCTAATGTGGAGGTAAAGCATATTGACCTGCCGCAGGAGATGCAGCGGGCGATGGCAAAGCAGGCAGAAGCTGAGCGAGAACGCCGCGCAAAGGTCATTCATGCCGAAGGGGAATTTCAGGCAAGCCAGAAACTGTCGGAGGCTGCTGCAATAATAAGCCAGAATCCGGTTGCAGTGCAGCTTCGATACCTGCAAACCGTAACGGAAGTGGCAGTCGATAAGAACTCAACCATCATCTTTCCTATCCCGATAGAACTTTTTAAGAATTTTATGGCAGATAAGGGGAAATAACCTGAATCGGAATGAGAAAAATATCAGTTTGCTGTTTTCTGCTGATCTCATTTCTTTTTTCCCGCGCACAGCAGACAGAAATTATCTACCTCTCAGGCATTGACAAGGACATCACCTTGCAGTGGGATTTTTTCTGCACCGCCGGCCGTAACAGCGGTTACTGGACTAAAATCCCTGTTCCATCGTGCTGGGAACTCCAGGGGTTCGGTACCTACAACTATGGACGCGACAAACAATTTGCCGATGAAAAAGGACTGTACCGACATAAGTTCACCCTGCCGGCGTCAGTGCGTGGAAAACGTGTTTTCATCGTCTTCGAAGGCTCCATGACCGACACTGAGGTTAAGATTAACGGCAAACCTGCCGGGCCGGTTCACCAGGGGGCCTTCTACAGGTTCAAATACGATATAACGGCTCTGGTCAAATCAGACTCCGAAAACCTCCTCGAGACAACAGTAAGCAAAATGTCGGCAAACAAATCGGTTAACCAGGCCGAACGCGAAGCCGATTACTGGATCTTTGGCGGAATATTCCGGCCTGTTTACCTGGAAATAGTACCCGATGAATTCATTGAACATGTTGCCATTGACGCCCGTGCCGACGGCAACTTCTCTGCATCAGTAAGACTGAATAAAAACTCTGCTCCCAAAAGTATTTATGCAAAGATTGAAACCCTTGATGGCAATCCTGTTACTGAATTACAGGAAGTCAATGCTCCGAAAGGCGTAACTGAAGTTGTAATAAAAGGCAGGGTTGACAATCCCGGGCTGTGGAGTCCAGAATTCCCAAATCTTTACAGGGTGATTATAAGCCTGAAAGAATGTGATAAAATCAGACATCAGGTAATACAGAGATTCGGATTCAGAACGGTGGAAGTCAGGCAGAACGATGGCATTTATGTAAATGGACAGAAGATAAAGTTCAGGGGTGTGTGCCGTCACAGTTCGTGGCCTTCATCGGGAAAGACTACCAGCAAGGAGCTAAGTCTGCTCGATGTCAATCTGATGAAAGATATGAACATCAATGCCGTGCGCATGAGCCATTACCCACCCGACCAGCACTTCCTTGATGTGTGCGATTCGCTGGGTCTGTTTGTGATTGACGAACTTGCGGGATGGCAGGCTTTCTATGATACAGAGGTGGGCAAAAAACTGGTGAAGGAGATGGTTGAAAGGGATGTAAACCACCCTTGTATAATTTTATGGAGTAACGGAAATGAAGGAGGCTTTAATCCTGAGCTAAGGGAGGAATATGCGAAGTATGATCCGCAGAAGCGGCTGGTGATTGAGCCGTGGCACACGCTCAACGGGATGAACACAAAGCATTACATACCATACAATTATGGCACTGCAACATTTTTCAACGGCAGGGACATTTTCTTCCCCACCGAGTTTCTGCACGGGCTGTTTGATGGTGGACTGGGAGCAGGTCTGGAAGACTACTGGAACCTGATGTATTCAAACCCGCTATCAGCCGGAGGCTTTCTGTGGGTCTTTGCCGATGAGGGTGTCGTCCGCACGGATTTGAACGACTCAATCGACACCAAAGGTAACCTGGCACCCGATGGAATTGTTGGCCCATACCGGGAAAAGGAAGGCAGCTACTATGCTATAAGAGATATATGGTCGCCTGTATGGATTGAAAAGAAGATTATCACTCCTCAGTTTGACGGAAGGCTGAAAATCGAAAACAGGTTTCATTACACGTCACTGTCACAGTGCAGTTTCAGTTATTACCTTGTAAAGCTTTCTGATTCGTTTTATCCATCAGAAGCTTACAGGATCTCAAGAACGGCTTCCCCTCCATCTCTGCTGCCCGGGGAAACAGGCTGGCTCAATCTTAACCTTCCCGACAACTGGCGTGACTTTGATGTGATATATCTGAATGCAACCGATCCCCACGGAAGGCTAATCAACACATGGTCGTGGAATATCTCTTCACCGGCTGAAATTGCTTCACGTATCGTTAAACCGGAGGGAGCTAAAGCAGAAGGAAAGGATGAAGGAGAAAGAGTCATAATTGCTTCCGGAGATGTAAGGGTATCAATAAACAAGTCCACAGGTCTTATTGAAGAGGTAAGAAAAGATCAGGAAATAATTCCCTTCACCAACGGGCCGCGGTTTACAGGGCTAAATCCTTCGTTCAGGGAACTAAAGCATTATTCTTCCGGTGATAATTATGTTGTGGAGTTAATTTACAGCAACAGGCCTGAATGTCATGTAAAATACACCATGATGCCGGGAGGGTGGCTGAAGCTTGAATGGGATTACAAACCAACAGGGACGGCCGATCTTTTCGGTATTACCTTTTCATTTCCTGAGGAAAAGGTTACAGGAGCGATACTGGAAGCAAACGGACCCTATCATGTATGGAAGAACCGGTTGAGAGGAACACTTTTTGGTATATACGATAAAAAATACAACAACACGGTAACGGGTGAATCGTGGGATTATCCTGAGTTTAAAGGATATTATTCCAACTTTTACCAGGTGAAAGTCCTTACAAAGAATCTTCCTTTCACTGTGGTTTCAGCCACTGAAGATCTTTACCTGCATCTTTTTACACCTCAGAAGCCCAGGCATGCGGCAGGATATGTTACGCCTCCATTTCCTGAAGGGGATATTTCATTCCTTAATGGTATCAGTGCGATTGGAACAAAATTCCTGTCACCTGAACAGCTGGGTCCACAGAGTCAGAAGAATATTTACCTGCTCAACAGGAATACGGAGCCGCTGGCAGGATGTGTGTACATTAAATTTTAAAGTTCTGAGTATAATCTGAAAAAATTCTTTTATTAATTTTTGTTAGAAAAATTTTAAAAAAAATTTTTTTAAAAAAAAATTTTTATTAGTTGTGCAACTTTTTTTCTGTAAAATCATTTAAGCCACGATTAATTTTTTGACACTTAGAGAAGTATCCGAAGGAAGAGGAGCATGCTCCTCTTCCTTCGGAGCGTTTTCTTTTTCCCATATCCAGAGAGGTTCCATT
>JAKPDL010000071.1 GCA_029552825.1 Bacteroidota bacterium | reverse complement strand
TCACTTGCAACACTGTAGCGCGGACCTGTAAGGAGAATTCCGGGTTCTTTATACCACCTGTATGTAAGAGGACGTGTTGATGTTGCTATTATTGTAAATGTTGCCGGAGAACGTTCACATACTATTGTATCTTTAGGATGTTGAATTATCCTTGGCCTGCTCTGTGCCAGTGTGAACTGTGTCCCAAGAGGTGAAATATCTCCTGTAAGATTGTTCCGGTAAACTGTTGTACCTGTTGCCGGACTGTGAGTACCGTCGAGTGTCCAGCTCCCGCCCGTTGTGCGTTTTATTATTCTTGTTATATCCTGAATCGGAAAAGTTGTGAAACCTTTAGCATCGAGTATAATACTGAAATCACTGCTTGAGAAACTGTTTGATATGAAGTTCCATAGGCCATCCTGGTAAACCCTTGCCACTTCATCTGGAGGATCAGGTAATGGAAGACCTGCAGAATCAATTGATGCCGGAGTTAGAAATTCAGAAAGGACCGTACCGGCGCTGGTTATATTATTGAATGTAATATTTGCCGGATTGTAATTGGCAAGTGTACCAAGCGGGAAAAGATACTTTGCTGTCTGATTTACTCCTCTTTCGAACCTTCCAACTATACGGCTTTCCGTGGAGGAAGTGTAAACCAGTGCATCAGCTGCAGGGTTCGACAGAAGCAATTTATTAGTGCCGGTGAGTATGTTGCCCGATGATAATGTAAGGAGATTCTGTACCGTTACATTATTGGGCAGTAAAAGCCTGTCCGAACCAGGGGAACCAGTATTGTAAAGTGACATATTGTAAAAAGTCTCCCCGCCGGTTCTTATTATTGACTGAATACCCGAACCGTTAAATATTACTGTGCTGGTACCTGGCTGGAATACACCACCGGTGTTTGTCCAGTTTCCGCCTACTCTGAATATACCGCTACTGCCATCCGTGACAGCTGTATTAGTGAAATTTCCGGAAAGGTTGAGTTCACCGCTGTTAATCAGAAGCCCTGCAGTGTTTATGGCGTCTTTTGAATTTACAACTATGCCGTTAGTTATATTTATTGCTGCCCCGTTATTTGTGATAACCTGTGAGAGTAATATTGAAGAATTAATTAACACCTGTGCACAAGCAAGCAGGGTAATTCTAACAGAGGATTTGCCTGCTGATAAAATTGATATTTTGTTTTGCCTGCGCATAACTTACCTCACCTCCCTGCTCCATCCCTTTGAGAAGAGAGGGAGGGAGGCAGAATATTTTATTTGTTAATACTCAATAATTCAACATCAAACACTAAGGCCGAAAACGGTGGTATGATACCCGGAATTCCCTTTTCACCATAAGCCAGAGATGATGGAATATATACTCTCCACACAGAACCTGCCTGCATTATTTGTACTGCTTCTTTCAATCCTGGTATGAGGTTTTCAGGGCGGGCCTTCAGTGGTGTATTACGGGTATAAGTATCCTCGAAAATTGTTCCATCGGGCAGATAGCCTTTAATGTGTATCGTAACGGTATCTGCAACAAGTGGTCTAGCTCCTTCTCCTGCTCTCGCAATCACATAACATACACCACTCGGTAATACGCCTACACCGGGTTGACTTTTTACAGCATCAAATAATTGTTTTTCCAAAACTTTATTTCGTTCTATAACGGCCTGACTCAAATAAGCATTAACTATTTTCGGAATGGTATCGGCTGCAACCAGTAAAGGTTTTCCCGACAGAACATCATCAAGCCCTTTATTGAAAAGGGCAGGATTTGTTACTACCAGATTATTAGCCCTCAGGTATTGGCCTATATAGGCACCTAAGATGTATTGTGAAGAGTCGACGGCATTCGACAGGGTAATAATTCCGGCAGACTGTTTAACTGGCTCTTTAGTTTTTGATTTTTGGGCCGATAATATTAATGGAATCAAAATCAATAGTATAATTATTCCTTTTTTCATTTGCATTAATATTTTAATTATTAATAAAATCTCTCATGATACTGTAAATTAAGATACTAGTCAGAGTTAGTTCCGCCTGCAAGGTGAAATAGATGAAGCACCAGATTATCTTGAAATTTTTCATTAATTCCTGTGTACCAGAACTGATCAGGTATAATAAATTCTAACTCTGCAGCATCGAGATTGCAATTATTCACAACCCGGAAAAGTGAAGTCCTGAATTTCATTATTCTGCTTTTTTTGATAATGGCAATCATACCTTTTTTTATTGATATACTCAATTCCAATTATTTTTTGACATTCTTAGAATATTTTTAACCTCAATATTTTATAACACTTACTCTAAATGTTCCTGCAGGAGGATTAAGTGCACCGTTGCTATAATTATTGAACCTTACGGTTACTGTATTGGCTGCGCTTACCCATGCAGTATATGTTGAATTAGCTAATACGGCAGAATTAAATATTCCCAATGCCACAACATCACCTAGTGAAGCTCCTGTTACTGTTACTGTCAAATCATTACTTGTACGCGCAGGAGTATTCGGAAAGTCAAGATCCGTAGTAACTGTCAAAGTTTTAGCAATAGTATACCTGATATTAGAATTATTCGTTACATAAAAATTAGTACCATCATATTCTACTGCTCCGTCTTCTGCTGTGGTTAAAATTGTCCCTGCAGTAAATTTTAGAGGTGCATTATTTGCTGAAGATGACCCTGCTTTAAGGTGCAGGAGTGCAGTTGGTTGAGTTCCTGCAGTAATTCCTATGCCAACTTTACCAGTCGATGGTGCAAGCCATGTATTTCCGTTGTAACCATCAACTCTGAAAATTGGTGTCCATGAAGAACCTCCATCATAACTCCAGAGGGAGAATTTTGAGTCCGTAAGATTCCTTATTACAAATTCAGCGCTTCCGTGACCCGGAGAATCATCCTCACCAATACCTGTAATTTTAAAATATGCTCCTGTAGCCTCTGTGGTTCCACCATAAATACCCAATGCACCATCTGTTATATTCCTTGAAATAGCTTCGTATGAACCTGAAGCTCCTCCTATAGTTAATCTGTTACCGGAAAGGCTATTTGTGCCAATACCAAGTCTCTTGTTTGTATTATCCCAGAATAGATTGGCATTATCTTGTGTAAGTGCCCCCGTTGCATCGGCAAAAACAACTGATCCCTGCGTAAGTGCACTACTTGATGTCATAATATAAGCAGATGCATCAGGAAGAGTGAAGGTCTTTTCACTAGTTGTAGGTCCTACAAATTTTGTGAAGCCGTTTCCAGTACCTCCATAAGCAGATGCTATTACATTACCTTCCCATGTTCCTGAAGTTATTGTGCCAACTGAGGTTATATTTCCCTGAACTGCCAGGGGTAGCGTTGAGCTTATAGATGGTACACCTGTTCCATC
>JAKPDL010000063.1 GCA_029552825.1 Bacteroidota bacterium | reverse complement strand
AGAATAAATTCTGCTGTTTTACCATCCCCGTAAAAAGCAGGAAACTCAAGTCTGGGAGCCTTATTGAGATAAAAATTAAATGCTGCAGTAATAAGTGCCGGATCAGCATCAGCAAGCATAACCGTTCCGTTTTTTACAAGCTCCACCCATTCAGTTTCTTTTCTAAGTACAATACATGGCTTCCTGAAAAAATGAGACTCCTTCTGAACACCTCCGGAATCCGTTATAATCAATCTGGATGTCATTTCCAGAAAGGTCATTTCAAGATATGACACAGGAGGAATCAAACGAATGTATTTACTTTTGTAAAGCGCGGTATTTAATTCTTCGAGATTGTTTTTAAGAGAAAGTGTCGTCCGGGGATGAAGAGGCATAACAAAGGGTATCTTAGTCTCCTCAGCAAGTGACAAAAGTGTTGCAAGAATTGTATTGAGCCTCAGAATGTCATCTGTATTGATGTCCCTGTGTATTGTTACAAGAATAAATCCATCCCTCTCAATGTTAAGCTTTTGAAGCAAATGCGACTTTTTCTTTTCTGCAAGTGAAGAAAAGAAGAGGGAATTATCGTACATTATATCGCCTGTAAGGTAAATTTTAGGATTGTTAATATTATATGGCGGGCTGTTTTCCGGTCTGAATCCTTCAGCTATAAGATTCTTAAAAGCTGCATTTGTGGGTGCAAAAAGGAGTGTGGAAGCATGGTCACTCATTATGCGGTTTATCTCTTCGGGCATTAATTTATTGAATGAGCGGAGGCCGGCCTCCACATGGACAACAGGAAAATGCTGTTTTACTGCAGCAAGAGCCCCTGCAAGTGTTGAGTTTGTATCACCATATATAACCAGACAATCAGGTCGTTCAGTAAGCAACACTTCCTCAATTCCGGTCAACATCAGTGCAGTTTGCTTACCGTGGCGGGCAGAGCCAACCCCCAGGTTATAATCGGGTTTAGGAATTTCGAGCTCTTCGAAAAAAACCTGAGAAAGCTCACGGTCGTAATGCTGGCCAGTGTGAACAATAACTTCCTTGATCTTTGATGAAAACTTGTTTTTAATTGCCCTGCTGATTGCTGAAGCTTTAATAATCTGAGGCCTGGCTCCTACAAGATTGATAATTTTTATTTTGTTCATTAAAAATAATTCTTAAAAAGCTACCCAAATTTAGACTTTTAAATAATTCAGTCAACAAATAAATATTCTCCTATCAGCAGTCAAAACATCTCAACAAATAAAAATAAATGAATGTATAAGACTGATTTGAAGTTATTTATGATTACTTAGCATAATTAACCGCCCTTGTTTCTCTGATAACTGTAATTTTAATTTGTCCAGGATATGTCATGTCGGATTGTATTTTACGAGCAATCTCGTACGAAAGATTCTCAACATCCTTATCGGTCGTTTTATCTGCACCGACTATTACTCTCAGCTCTCTGCCTGCCTGTATTGCATATGTTTTGGTAACACCAGGATACTGAAGGGCAAGAGATTCAAGCTCTTTCAGTCGTTTGATATATGATTCTATCACTTCCCTCCGTGCGCCTGGTCGTGCACCTGAAATTGCATCACACACCTGTACTATGGGGGCAATCAGTGTTGTCATTTCTACCTCTTCATGATGTGCTCCAATAGCATTGCATACTTCAGGTTTTTCTTTGTATTTCTCTGCAAGGCGCATACCAAGGATGGCATGTGGCAGTTCCGGTTCGTCATCAGGTACTTTTCCTATGTCGTGCAGCAGTCCGGCTCTTTTGGCAAGCTTTGGATTAAGACCAAGTTCAGCTGCCATGATGGCACTGAGGTTGGCAACTTCCCTTGAATGCATCAGCAGATTCTGACCATATGATGACCTGTATTTCATTTTGCCAATAAGCCTGATAAGTTCAGGATGAAGGCCATGTATACCAAGGTCGATAGCTGTTCTCTTTCCTACCTCAAGTATTTCATCCTCTACCTGCTTACGGGTCTTTTCCACTATTTCCTCAATCCTTGCAGGATGGATTCTACCATCGGTTACGAGCTGATGGAGTGCAAGACGTGCTATTTCACGGCGTACAGGGTCAAAAGCCGATAGTACGATTGCCTCAGGCGTATCATCAACAATTATCTCCACACCTGTAGCAGCCTCAAGTGCCCTGATATTACGGCCTTCCCTCCCTATTATCCTTCCTTTCATTTCATCGGAATCGATATGAAATACAGTGACTGCATTTTCAACAGCATGTTCCGTTGCAACCCTTTGAATGGTCTGGATGACAATCCTCTTTGCCTCCTTATTGGCTGTCATTTTAGCCTCATCAATAATCTCATTGATATATGACATTGCCTCGGTCCGCGCTTCTTCCTTCAATGACTCGATCAGCTGATTCTTGGCCTCTTCAGCCGACAAACCCGATATAATCTCAAGTTTCTCAATTTGCTGCCGGTGAAGCTTGTCAAGTTCTTCTGATTTTTTCTCAATCAGCTCAAGCTGTGCAGTGAGATTATCTCTTATTGCATCTACCTCATTCTTTTTACGCTGAACTTCTTCAATCTTTTGATTAAGAGCAAGTTCCTTCTGTTTGAGTCTGTTTTCAGCCTGAATTATTTTATTATTCTTCTCTGTAATAACCTTTTCATGCTCAGATTTCATCTGAAGGAAGAGCTCCTTTGCCTGCAATATTTTTTCCTTCTTGATTACTTCTGCTTCTGATTCTGCCTCTGCAATGATTTTTTCTTTTCTTTTCTTTAAAAGCGTATGCCACAGCAGATAAGATATTCCAAATCCTGCCACAAGGCAAAACGAGGCTATAACTATAGTAAGCCCGTTAAAAATATTTGTTGCAATTGCCGTCATAACTATAATATTTTAAGTTAATAAATAAAAACCCGCAAAGTTTCCTCAAATTTTTATAAAACCCCATTTCTGTATGGATGGGGCTGCCAGCTTATCTCGAACTTCCACTGTCCCGATATTTATCGGGATCCCGACCTGGTCGGGATGAGGCCTGTCCTGCATAAACTGAGCCTTACCCCAAAGTGATTAGTGTTGAGTTTCCAAAAATTATTGAAGAAACAATGCGGGTATTAGATAAATATTTTTATTTTAAAGAACGTCATTACTCTTTTTCTCCAGAACTGTATCAATTTTATTTGCCAGTTCATTCAGCGCTTCGGGGAGAAAATCATTATTGTGTTTCTCTTCTTCTTCAATAAGCTTTATCACAAACTGCAGGGCTGCCATCGCCAGAAAATCCTGTACATCTTTATCAGAATACCTTTGCTTATATTGCAGGACCTTCTCATTAATCATCCTGGCAGCCTTTCTGATTTTCTCCTCATCTTCCCTTTCAATTTTCAATGGATAATATCTGTCTGCCACATTAACCCTGATTGAAAGTTTATTATCATCCATTGTAATATTATCATTTATCCAAAAGAGCAATACATTTATCTATTTCCCGCACCAGTTCCGTTATCTTTTTCTTCGCTTCTGATCCGTACTCACTTTCTCCAAGTAAAGCTCCAGTTAATTTTATTATTTCATATTTTTTTTCAAGTTCTTTTAACTCATTCTCACGCTCCCGGAGCAACTTCTCCAGGCTTTCATTCAGGGTCTTCAGATTTTCATTTTCCTCTTTCAGGGTATGATACCTCTGAATTAAAACATCTATCTTATTATTAAGATTTTTTAATTCCTCATAGCCCTGACTGGTCATAAAAAATCTTTTTACAAAGTTAATATTGTTAATGATATTTTCAAAAAATTAACATAATTAGTTTGCAAAAGAGCATTATTCCTTTAGTTTTGCGCCTCTGAATAAAATTTCACGATGAGCAAGTGGCTTAAAATAGACTTCTGGCTTATAATGTCCTTTTTTACAATTATTAAAGTCAATTCCCAGGAACTTTTCAGGGCTCCTGTTGAAATACCTGTCTTTCTTTCAGCAAATTTCTGCGAACTAAGAACCGATCACTTTCATTCAGGCATTGATATTAAGACCAGAGGGATGACAGGGCTAAAAGTTGTTGCTGCAGCCGAGGGATATGCTTATCAAATAGTTGTATCCCCTACGGGATTTGGCAAGGCAATATACCTGAGGCATCCTTCAGGGTATTCAACAGTTTATGCGCATCTCGACTCCTTCACCCCTGAAATAGATGAATATGTAAAAAAACATCAGTATCAGAATAAAAGTTATTCCGTACGCCTATACCCTCCCAAAGACAGATTTACATTCAAGCAGGGGGACCTGGTAGGATATTCTGGCAATACGGGAAGTTCAGCAGGACCTCACCTGCATTTTGAGGTCAGGAAAACAGCAGGCGAAAAGCCAGTAAATCCCTTGATTTTCAATTTCGGTGTGGAAGATAATCTTAAACCTCTGATAGAGAAACTTGTAATTTATCCTGCTTCGAAATCCACACTGATAAATGGTTCCAGAAAAAAACTGATATTAAACACAAACGGCAGAAACGGTATTTACAAACTGCCTGAAAACACTGTAATCAGAATAAAAGGAACTGCAGGTTTTGGAATAAGCTGCCGCGACTTGATGGACAACACATCTAACAAATTCGGAGTAAATTATATAGAACTCACTATCGACAGCATTCCGTGGTTTACCTGCGAAATGAGTGAGTTCAGCTTCAGTGAAACACGCTATATCAATGCCCATATTGATTACGAAGCAGCTATACGTAATAATATATGGATCCACAAAACCTTCGTTCTTCCCAATGATAAACTAAGTATGTACAAAAATTATATGAACAATGGGCTGTATGATTTCAATGACGGACAAATTCACAAAATAAAAATAACTGTAAAAGATGGATATGGAAATAGTTCTGAACTGAACTTCACTGTCAATTCGGAACTTGTATCTGAAACTGAGAATTTTTCTGTTGAAGATGTGTCCAATAATGATTATATAGTGATGCCATACGGCAAAAGTAATACTTTCAAATCGGAAGGGATTATAGTTAACATACCTAAAGGAGCTCTTTATGACACTTTGTATTTCAAATATTCTGTAGAAAATAGAAATAATAGATTCCTCTCCCCTGTTCACCAAGTGCATAACATATTTATTCCCGTTCACACAGAATTTACTCTTTCAATACGTCCTGACTCAATCCCCGGCAATGACCCATCTAAATTATTGATCGTCAGAATTGACGAAAAGAAAAATCTCATCCCTGCTGGTGGAACATTCTCAAATGGTTACATTTCAGCAAGTGTTAATCAGTTTGGCAGCTATGCAGTAGCTATCGATACAATACCTCCGGTTATTATTCCGGTCAATTTCACTCAGAATGCAGACCTGACACCAATTAAAGAGATGCGCATAAGAATTACAGATAACCTGTCAGGAATTAAGAATTACACCGGACTAATTGATGGAGAATGGGCACTATTTGAATATGATCCCAAGCGGGAACTGATATTTTACCGGTTTGACGAAGAAAGAATTTCAAAAGGCGCAAAACATACACTTAACCTGACAGTTACCGACAATTGCAGAAACTCTTCCGTGCTAGAGCGTGAATTTTTTTGGTAGAGAGTTCAGGGTTAGCTGGTTAACGGGTTAGCTGGTTTACGGGTTAACTGGTTAGCTGGTTAACGGGTTAACTGGTTAGCTGGTTAACGGGTTAACTGGTTAACGGGTTAACTGGTTTACGGGTTAACTGGTTTACGGGTTAACGGGGTAAAGGTGTAAAGGCTGTATAATTAATATAATGAAGCTGGGTACAGACCTTCTTTGATCATTTTGTTAATATTTTCCACGACAAATGGTTTATCTTCGCGGTAGGTTACACCGAACCACCTATCGTTTGTCATCAATACTTTAATTGTAATTTGTCCGCTTTTGACGTATTTATCAACCGATGTAGGTATATCGAGCTCTGCCTTGGGATCGGCGCCATGTTCTTTCATGAAATTTGTAAATTCTTCTCTTAGAAACCTGTAACAGGATGGCTTAAAACCCCATAAGTTCATTGAGACAATTTCATCGCCTGTAAAAAACAATTTCGAGCCGTCTTTTCCTGGTGCAACAGCTCCTGATGACGTCTTTTCTATCTGTTTTGTTTCCACAATATTCACCAGCAAGTTATTACTGTCGACCCGGCATATGCCACGGTTAACATGCCCATGGTCCGATAATGTGTTTCCGAGCTTGTAACCTACAATACAATAGCTATTTGGATCTTTATCGGTTGTAAGAAAATCGTATAATATTTTCAAAGATCCACGTCCGTAAAAATCATCTGAATTAATTACTCCGAATGGTTCCTTAATTTTTGATTCTGTTACCAGGATGGCATGGCTTGTGCCCCAGGGCTTTTTCCTCTCGGGCGAAACTTTAAAGCCTTCAGGTACTGCCTCAAGGTCCTGAAAGACATAATCAACTTCTATTTTGCCTTTCAGTTTTTTAATAAACCTTTCATTTACCTGTTCTTCAATATCTCTACGGATAACAAAAACAATTTTTCCGAAGCCGGTTTTTATAGCATCATAGATAGAATAATCAATAATTGTTTCACCTGATGGTCCAACAATATCGAGTTGTTTGTCGCCTCCGTAACGGCTTCCCATTCCTGCTGCAAGAACTAATAGTGTGGGTTTCATAAGAATTTTATTTACTTGAATTATTGTACATTATGTTTATTTTGTTAACCAACCTCCCTCTTAGCCTTCCTTGTTACCTATTAGATCCCCATCCTGACCTTCCCCCAGGGGGGAAGGAATTTTTTCTGTTAAGATGACCTTCACTCTGACCTTTGTTTTGCCAAACAAAACTTTTCCTTACCTTCCTTGTTAACTATCAGACCCCCATCCTAACCTTCCTGGTAACCTATCAGACCCCCATCCTAACCTTCCTTGTTACCGATCAGACCCCCATCCTGACCTTCCCCCAGGGGGGAAGGAATTTGTGCTTTTAAATAATGTAAGGATAGTTTTGTGGCACAATAATAATGAAAATTACTGTACTTTTACAACTCATTCATTCATAATGTATGGATTTTAAGCTTGAAATTTGTGTTGATTCTGTTGAATCGGCGGTTATTGCACAGGAAGCAGGTGCTGACCGTTTAGAGATTTGCTGCGCACTGGCAGAAGGGGGTTTAACGCCGGGTTATGGGCTAATAAGATCTGTGATTGACAATTCTTCCATACCGGTTCATGTCCTCATAAGGCCAAGGGGTGGAGATTTTCTCTACACCGACAATGAATTTGAAATTATGCGGAAAGATATTGAGATTTGTGGTGAATGTGGTGTGCATGGAGTGGTATTTGGCTTGCTGGATGCAGATGGCTCAATAGATGTTGAGAGAAGTGCTCTTCTGGTTGAATTTGCTAAACCAATGAGTGTCACATTTCATAGGGCTTTTGATGTGTGTTCAGATCCGTTACAGGCTTTGAAGGATATTATAGATGCAGGAGCTGACAGGCTACTAACATCGGGTCAGAAATCTACAGCATATGAAGGAGCTGGTTTGATAAGAAAACTTTTGGAACGGGCAGCAGAAAAAATAATTATAATGCCTGGGGGCGGTATAAACGAAAGCAATATTGAAGAAATAGCGAAAATTACCGGAGCAAAGGAATTTCATCTGAGTGCCAGAATATTAACAGAAAGCGGAATGAAATTCAGAAATGAAGAAATTTTAAAGACTATAAGTGGAGGCGGATATAGCCGTAAAATTGCCAGTCGCGACATGATTTTAGCCGTAGCCGGATTACTTAAAAAAATCTGAACTCATTTTTAAATCTTTTTCAACCTTTTATCTTTGTCACTGGATTTTTTAACATATTGTATTTCATTTTATTACTAATTACCTATAAATCAATGTGTTATAAATTTTAAATTCAAAGAATATGAGAATGAATAAGTTCCTGTTTATTTTTTTGTTAACAACATTTTTAATTTTTGAAAATACAGGCGTTTCAAGCGGTTGTACAAATTTCATAATAAGCAAAGGTGCTACCAGAGATGGTTCGGTGATAATAACCTATTCAGCCGATTCGCATGTATTGTATGGTGAGTTGTATTTCTGGCCTGCGCGTAACTGGCCTGCCGGGTCGATGGTGGACATTTATGAATGGGATACTGGAAAATTTATGGGGAGAATACCTCAGGTTGCACACACATATTCGGTCGTTGGCAATATGAATCAGCATCAACTGGTTATCGGAGAAACCACATTTGGAGGTCGTCCTGAGCTGGTTGATACTACAGGAATCATTGACTACGGAAGCCTGATTTACCTCACGCTTCAGAGGGCGAAAAATGCGAGGGAAGCCATTTATACTTTTGCTACGCTACTTGACCAATATGGATATGCAAGTTCGGGTGAGTCGTTTTCCATTGGTGATGCGAATGAAGCCTGGATAATGGAGCTTATTGGCAGAGGTCCGGGAAAGAAGGGTGCAGTATGGGTTGCAAGGCGCATTCCTGACGGGTATATTTCGGGTCATGCAAATCATCCGAGAATAACAACCTTTCCGCTGGCTGATGGAAAGAAATCTATAACATCCAAGGAATTGAAAAAGATATTTAATCCGGAAGTAGAAACTGTATATGCATATGATGTTATTGATGTAGCACGCAGCTACGGATGGTACAAAGGCGCTGACAAGGATTTCTCATTCAGTGATGTATATGCTCCGATCGACTTCAGCGGAGCAAGGTTCTGTGAAGCACGTGTTTGGTCGGGTTTTAACAAAGTTAACAGCGAAATGGGCAAATACCTTGACTATGCTATGGGTAAGAATCTGAAAAACCGGATGCCTCTTTGGATTAAACCCGACAAAAAACTTGAGCTGAAGGATGTAATAAGTATGATGAGGGACTACTATCAGGGTACACCAATGGACATGAGCAAGGACGTGGGGGCTGGTCCTTATGGATGTACAGTCAGATGGCGTCCACTTGAGTGGCAGGTTGACGGTGTTACCTATTTTAATGAAAGGGCCATATCGACGCAACAAACAGGTTTTTCGTTTGTAGCTCAGTGCCGCTCATGGCTGCCTGACCCTATCGGTGGCATTCTCTGGTTTGGTGTGGATGATACATATTTTACTGTTTATACTCC
The DNA here is from genome assembly GCA_029552825.1 of Bacteroidota bacterium. Taxonomy (GTDB): domain Bacteria; phylum Bacteroidota; class Bacteroidia; order Bacteroidales; family VadinHA17; genus LD21. Next base: position 1,944 of record JAKPDL010000063.1, on the reverse strand, counting down.
CATGTATTGCGGCATTACAAAGGTTCCTGAAGGATATGCTGTTGGTAACGGCGACATGATGACTTTCAGCGAAAATGCAGCATTCTGGGTATTTAACCAGGTAAGCAATTTCATGTACACGCGTACAAGTCAGATGATTGATGATTTCCAGGCAAAACAAAAAGAGCTGGAAGAAAAATTCATGAATGAAACACAGAAAATTGATATAGAAGCAGCAGACCTTTATAAGACCGATCCTGTTGCCGCAGTAAATCTGTTGACTGAATATTCAGTATTTTCCGGAAATTATACAGTAAGGGAGTGGAAAGAACTGTACAAGTTTCTGTTTACTAAATACATGGATGGAAACATAAAGGTAAAACAACCGGTACCTCAAGGCTATTCCAGAGTCAATCCAAAGGTTAGTCAGCCCGGTTATCCTGAAGAATGGCTGAGAATAATTGTAAAGAGCACCGGCGACAGGTACAGGGTAATAGAGTGAAAGAATAGAGGAAACCGGTATACGGAAATCGGTATTCAGTATTCAGTATTCAGTATTCAGTATTCAGTATTCAGTATTCGGTATTCGGTATTCGGTATTCAGTAATCGGTAATCATTAAATGAGTGCCGGTTACTTTGTAATTGCTGTTTTAATCTTTTCCAGTTCTTCTTTAAGAAGTTGAATCTGATAATCCTGCTGTTTCAGTTTTAACTCCTGTTTTTCAATTATTTTCTGTTGTTCCTGTACGGCGTTAATTAAAGGTATCACAAATTCCGGATAGGAAAGATTCAAAGTATTCATTTCATCATCGTCAACAACCAGTCCGCTGAAATCAAGGTTAAGGTCTTTAAGTGCCTGCCTGACATCCTGAGCTATGAGGCCATCCCTCCGGCGTTTGTTTACATCGTCTTTATAGCTGAATGAAGCTGTTTTAAGCTTCATGATAAAATCAAGTCCAAGGTCGTTCTTATAAACGATGTTATCTTTCAGCCTGCTGTCGGAATAGTTAGTCCACGAGCCATAGCCTCCCACAGTTGTTGCAGATGCATTGCCGATTACTACCTTATTACTGGCATTAACTGTAGCTCCATAACCAATTGCAGTGGCATTTGTAAGATTGTTTGAAGAAACATTTGCATTTCCACCCACGATTGTATTGTTATTACCCACGGTATTTGTTTGTCCTGCACTTAAACCAATAAATACGTTATAATTTCCGTCGGTAGTATTTAAACCACTGTTCATACCCATAAAGACATTATAACTACCGGTTAATGCCTTAAAGCCTGAAGCGTCGCCCATAAATACATTGCCTGTGGCGGTTGTTGCATAAACTCCCGTTAGCATGCCTACATACGTGTTGGAACCGCCTGTTGTATTAGCCTTACCACTGCTTTTTCCTATATAAATATTTCTGAATCCTGTAGTGTTTTCCTTACCTGCCTCATAGCCTATAAAGACACCGTTTGCACCGGTGGTATTCATGAGCCCTGCATAAGTCCCAAGAAATACGTTATAATAGCCTCTGGTATTAAATTTACCAGCATTATCTCCAATAAAAATATTTGAATTACCTCTCCATGGCATTGACACAGGATCATCAGTTCCAATATTACTGTATCCTGCACTATCACCAATAAAAATATTTTTCATCCCATTGACATTTGAATATCCTGCAAGGTGCCCCATAAAGACATTCGAATAACCAGTAGTATTTAATCTTCCGCTGCTGTTCCCAAGAAAGATATTGTCTTCGCCTGTAGTGTTGCTGTAGCCCGTCTGATTACCGATAAAAAGGTTATTACTTGCTGTTGTATTGCTATATCCTGCCATATAACCTATAAAAGAGTTATACTGGCCAGTTGTGTTGGAGCGTCCTGCCTGATAGCCCATAAATGAATTATAGCTTGCAGTATTGTTGTAACCTGACTGATAGCCGATGAATACATTTTTAACACCTGTT
>JAKPDL010000051.1 GCA_029552825.1 Bacteroidota bacterium | reverse complement strand
AATGGAACCTCTCTGGATATGGGAAAAAGAAAACGCTCCGAAGGAAGAGGAGCATGCTCCTCTTCCTTCGGATACTTCTCTAAGTGTCAAAAAATTAATCGTGGCTTAAATGATTTTACAGAAAAAAAGTTGCACAACTATCAGTTACAAAGACATTTGATATTCTACTTAATAAAGAATTATTATTTGTTTCCGGAAGAATATATTCAATATTATAGCCTAATATGCTTAATGGTAGGGGTTTTATATTTTTCAGGTTTTTCTCTATATTGATATAATATATATTATCAGATCTAATGCTTCTTTTCATAGAACGATCTGTACAGGTGCATGATAATAATCCTGACATTAGAAAAGGGAAAATTATCAACAACATTATAATTTTCAAGACTGTAAAAAATTTATAATTAATCAATTACATAAAATATTATATTTTCACACCTTTAAATTAATAAAAATAAATAAAACAGAACCTGTCATTTCAGGTTCATTGTTTTTTATTAGGTTTAATAGAGATCAGGGTAAAATTGTTACCTGAAAAATAAAAAATTTTTAAAAAATTTTTTTTCAAATAAACACCCATAAAATATTACCCTACTATTACCCTGCTTAAAGAATGGGCTTTCATAAAAGCCTTCTTAGACAAAATGGTATTTTCTCGAGTCTGACAATTGAAAAAATATAAATAGTTGATATACAAGTGAAATAATCCTAAGGGCGGTATATCAGCCTTATTTTACTGCCGGCCAGTTTTTAAGTTCGCCTTTTCCTGTTACGGATGAAGGGTCAGTATTTCCGGGGATAAGAAGAACTTCTACTGATGTCGTTTTGCCTGCCGGGACTACAATCTCAAAACCAACCAGTATTGTACCCGGGTTGGGGGCGTCATAATCGTGTGGCGGGTCGGTTGACCATGTCTTCATTGTTACAGAGGCTGGCTGGTTGACCTTAATAATCAGTTTCCTGTTGTTTTTTGTAAGTTCAGCCATACCCGGGCCAGTGATATTTACTGAAGCGGACGTGAGCATGGTCCATCTTACAGTTGTATTATCTGATGCAGGTTGAATTTCATCCCTTACAATGACATATTTATTATCTGCTATTGCCACTCCCCTTTTTGCTTCTGTCAGCTGGCCGCTATAGACAGGAGCAAGGTCCATGACGGCGTTCATGAACAGTGGTGTACTGGAGGATGATATCATCTCTGCCTTGCCATCGACTCGCTGGAGCTGGCCGTTAACGGTTAATGTGTTATGTACAAAGTTGTTATATCTGAACACTTTCCAGCGCTGTGAGTTCTGCGACATATTCCACAGGTCGACCCCTTTCTGTTCGAGGGAATTATAATCCTGGGCACCGAAGTCCATTGCCCAGCGCACTCCTTCTGATTCCATAACAAAAGAACCTACATCCATATGGCCGTGGTTTACTCGAGGGGAGCCTCCTTTCAACCCGACAAATATAGCATCAGGGTTGCTCCATGATGTACGCATGAGGGCGACAGGGTTTTTCCCGCCGCCTGTCCACATAAGCCTGGCAGGTTCTTTAACTAATGTTTTAGTTATACCTGCATTCCAGATCATCATCGCAGGAAGAAGTCTGTCGCTTGCCCTTTTCATCTGCCCGAGGAATTTCATTTCCTCGTAAAGTACCGAATAATCACCAAGCCGTGAAGCAAGCCAGAACATGGCAGGATGCAGCCCGGTGCCTGAACCGTTATCGGAATAGTTGAAACATTGACCGGTAGGGCCCGACATATTTACCATATAATAGGCAGTCTTCAGAAAACTTTCGGTAGCTGGTGATTCGAATTTCTTTCCGAAGGCTTTTTCATATGCGCTAATAAACATCACATTAAAGCTTGTGCCATATCCCCAGTAGCCGTAGCCTTCAGGATATGCACCATCGGGTTTATAATCCTCCATAGGAAGGAGGATAGATTCACATGCTCTGTTTATTATGTCCGAAGCAAGGGTCGAATCGTATTCCCATATTGCAAGCGCACCATACGTCATGCCGGCATTACATACCTGATTCCAGTTATGTGTGGCTCTGAGCCAGCTGTTATATTTTGAATCGAGAGAAGGTTTAAGTCCTTTATTTATTATGGCATCCCGCACAACCTGCCTGGTATTTTCTGATAACGACTCATACAGCCAGTCGTAGCCTATGGCAACTGCCATGGTCATTTCTGCCACATCGAGAAAATGCGAAGGGTTCCAGTCGGTAAAAGCTGATACGGCAAGCATCTCTTTTTCTGCACGGTCAAGAAATGCCCTGTTGCCGGTAATCCGGTATGCATATGACAGATAAAAAATCCGTTTGAGTGCTTCACGTGATTTATCGAGAAGCCTTCTGCCAATAAGTATTCGCTCAACGGGAGGATTGCTGATGATAACGTTACATTCAGCAATAATCATATCGTGAACTATCTTCCAGTAATAGTCTGTATTAATATTCGCCTTAACCTGATTTTCTTCACCTTTCAGAAGAAGAATTCTCGGATGGTCAGGTACCTGACCGGAGTAATGTGCAGAAGCATCTTTTGAACATGCAGTAAAAAACAAAATCAGAGTAAGAACTATCATCAGATTTGATAAATATTTCTTCATAATTCGTCGATAATTAATAATCACTTTTGTTTTTAACACTCTCTATTCAATTCGATAATCGAGATCCATCTTTTCCAACTTCCCTTAGAATCCTGTTATCTCCTTCAGCAGACCAAAGAATGCTTTTTTTCTGTCAGAGTTTATACCCCAGTCAACCGGCACACTCTGGTATCCGCATTCAAAAGGCTCGTCCTTCATTCTGTAGTCAAAATAACCCCATGAAGCATATCCTTTAATTGCTGCCACAAAGTTATTCCACTCCTTATCAAAGTCGTAATGGTCATCTTCATTGAACAGTACAGGTTTTGGGGTGTAGCCTGCCACTGCTCTGGTTTTGTTGACCATTGCAAGGATGTTGTCGGGATTTGAGACTCCGTTTCCATGAATAAGGATAAAATCTGATGCCTGCACCACATTGGGCAAAGGTATGAATCCTCCTCCGTAGCTTGTACCGGCATAAAAGCGGAATCCTCCTCTGTTTTTCTGTTTTACAAGTTCAATAAGTTCGTGAACTCTTTCCGGCTTGAGAACATCGTGATCATATCTTACATTACATTCGTTGTTTACTTCAATGAGGATATTTTTGTAACCTCTAACAAACAGCCAGTTCAGCACATTGTCAATTGCGTTTCTTATTGCCGCCTCATCTTTCAGCCGTTCATCCTGGCCGAAATAAAAGAGTCCCAGAATTACAACCATTCCAAGCTCGTCGGCACGGTTAAGAATTTTCTCAAGGCGTTTCATATATTCCGTTCTCAGGCTGCCGTCGGCATTATATGCCGAGTTATGCCATGGTTGTTCCTGTGAGTATCCTGTTGGGCTTCCTCCCTGCAGGTTAATTGTAAAAGCAAGGAGGCCATGATCATACCATTTTTTCATGTTTAAGACAAACTCCCTGGTGTTTCTATCCGGATCCCACACACGGGTATCGGGGTATACCCATCTTCGGGCTGTTTCAGGGTTCAGGTCGTCAAAAATACCCTGAACCATTCTCGAATTCATCAGCAATCCTTCAATCCTGTTCCCTTTCCAGTACCTGCCCGGATAAGTCACCTGTCCATTGATATAAAATTTATCATCAATAATTGTGACCACTGTTCGGTTTTTCTTTACAGGTTTCCAGAAGTCCGACTCCGTAAGGCCGCATTTCCTTATCATTTCCAGGGCATATTCGGCTCTTCCGAATCTGGAGTTGGCATTATTTGTACCGATGGTAAACTTGACCCCTGCAGCTTTTGCCCTGCGGATAAACTTCTCGGAAGGTATCCTGTACCGGTTGTTTATTTCAATTGCGATATTGTTTTTCTTTGCCGCCTCTATAACAGCATCCATTCTTTTATCAGTCCAGAAATAATCATACCTGTCGGCCATCTGTTCAGGTAGAAAAGTGGGATTGACATAAATATTTATTGGCTCTTCATTCAGGATTTTGACAATAGTTCGAACCAGATAATCCATAAATTTTTGCTCATCCTCTATCCATGTTTCTTCCTTCAGCCATATTCTGTTACGTCTTCCTTTGGAATCGAAGAATGTCATGCCGTCGGTGAAAACATAATCAAACTTAGCTATTGCCTCTTTTGAAAAAAGTTTTACCCACTCTCTGCCTTCAGCCTGCATGCCGACAAAAAACTCAGGGTATTTCTTCATCTCAAGAAGAAATGAATCAACCTGTCTGTCGGACTGGACGGGAAAGCCCACACCACAATTTATTGCAATTCCGTATTGAATATGTTCAGCTCTTGATTTCTGAAGGGCTTTTTCGATTGTGAAATCCTCCTTGATATGAACATGCAGGTCAATAAGAGGGAATGGATCTTCCTGGGGAAGAAGTGATAATGAGATCAACCACAGTGTTGCAAACAGAATTTTCTTTTTCATAACACACTGATTTAACAGGTTAAATTTACTTTTATATTTTTTGTTTTCTTTTACTGGTATTCAAGTATCTGGCCGTATTTTATCAATTCTGTTTTCAGTTCTTCATAAGGGATTTCATAAATTGTTTTTCTTTTTTCGATTGCAAGTGATGCGAGTGTTGCTGCGCTCTGGCCCAGGATCATAAATACCGGTTCCATTCTTATGGAGCCGTATGCAATATGGGATGATGATACGCAAACGGGCACCAGCAGGTTAAGGCACTCTTCCCTCTCTGGCATCAGTGAGCCCTTTGCTATTTTGTAGGGTTTGGGCACTCTCACTCCGATATCGCCTTCATTCTGGACATAGCCTTCAGGGGTCACATAGCGTTGCACATTATGGGAATCCATTGTGTATGAACCCATCCCAACCGGGTCGGGGACTTCTCTCCGGCTCAGCACATCGTGTTCTGTAGTTACATATTCACCGATCATGCGTCGTGCCTCTCTTACATATATATTATATGGCCAGTTGCCGTTGTCGGTGAATTCGTCCTTTGCATATCCCCATGTATTCATTTCGGTGCGCACCCATTCAGGAAGTCTTTTGCATGTTGCGGTAAAATACAGAAGCCCCTTCTGGTAACGTATGTGCTCTTCGATAATTTCCTTTCTTCTTTCGTATGAAGCTTCAGGATAGTCCCAGTTCATACCGATATTATCATAGCTGAAGGGCCCGTGGTTATTCACATCGGTTTTCCAGTTAGGAATTGGGTCATACTTGGCGAAAAACTCTTTCCACTGCGATTCAGCTACCCGCACAAGAAGTTCGTACTGTGTGCTATCGTAACCTTCAGGGGCAGTGATAGGTACTTTGTTTTCGGGATGTTGTGTGAGGCATAGCCTGAAGCAGTATGCCTGGACTTTTTTGTCGCCCGAGCCGTTTTCGCCAGGGTCACCTGGATATATTCTCGGAAGCAGTCCGCTGGAAGGATCTCCGGGGATCCAGTAAGGGCTTATATTCGTTTTGAAATAATGACCATGGTGAAAGACTCCCTTCTGAACACCATTCCATACTTCTCCATACACGCTATTAGCTTCACGGCCTACAGTGTACGAAACACCTGCAGCAGCCATCAGGTCTCCCTCATAAGTGGCATCGATATAAACTTTCCCCTTAAATATCTTGCCACTTAGTGTTGTTATTGAAACAATTCTTCCATCTCTCTTTTCGACTCCATGTTCCCTGTCGAGCCATTCATCCCTGTAAACCTTTATCAAAGGATGGGAAACCATCTTCTCAAAAGCAGCTTCGGCCACATGAGGTTCAAAAATCCACATGGTACGCTTATCCCCTTCAATTGCAGGATTACCCTGTCCCCTGTTACCGTATTCCGACCGTTCCTGCCATTTCCAGGCTGATGAATCGGCATAATGCTCGTAGATAAGCTGGTAAAACCTGCGGGCAAGCCCTCCTATCACCTCTTTATTTCCAGTATCAGTAAAACCAAGTCCAGAAGATGACATCCCTCCCAGATGCCTGTCGGGTGATACAATCACTGCTCTGTGTCCCATCTCTGCGGCCTGTACTGCTGCTGTTACTGCAGCAGATGTTCCTCCGTAAATAATAATATCTGCCCTTATTGCTTTCTTATTGCTGCTGTGATTGCAGGATAAAACTGACAGCAGAAGCAATAATCCGGCTAGAGTATAAAAGTATTTCATAGACAAATACTTAATTTTTTAATCTTCTGATTCTTACAGCGAATGCCCTTGCAGGGTTCACTTCAAAAACCTGTTTTATTTCTTTATCCGTAAAACCGTTGTTTTTTAATTCAGGGATCAATTTTTCAAACATTGTTGTAAACCCTCTGAAATCGCCGCCATTCTCCTTTGCAGGGTCATACCATCCCGCATCATGTGATATCAGCACCCGGTTCAGGCAACCTTTTTCTTTCATTGCTTTCAATATGGAAACAAAATCATTGACGTTGTCCTCGTTCAGATTGTCAATACTTACCCATGCGCCTTTCAATGCCGCTCTGCAGAGTACTTCAGGATCCTTTTCAGCCTGAGCATGAATCCATATAAAAGCCTCGGGAGAGACTCCCTCTTTTTCAAGCAATTCGATTTGCTGAAAAGCCGGAATGGAAGGTCCGGTGTGTGATGCGATAACCAGTCCTGTTTTCAGATGTGTTATAGCAGCAGCCTTAACAAGCCGGGCATGAAATTCAGAAAGGGAGTCCCTTTCCACTGATATTTTTATGAAGCCGGGTTTTATGCCGGTTTGCCCGATACCCTTTTCCCATTCACCTGTCCATATTCCGGCAAGTTCTTCAGCAGTAAGAGAGAATGCGAATGAAGGTATGTATTTATTGTTCACGGCTCCATAGAAACCTGTATTTGTGAGGATATTGAGCCCCGAAGAATCGGCTAATGTACGAAGCAGTTCGGGATCTCTTCCGAGGTATTCAGGTGTGCACTCAACGAAAGTTCTGCAACCCAGATCCCTTGCCTGCAAAAGGAATGGAAGGGTTTTTCTTATAACATCCTGGCGGTTATAACGCCCGGGGCTGATACTGTCGGCACCAATAAAGTCGACGAGAATATGTTCATGAGTCAGCCATCTTCCTGTACTTTCAGCTTTAACAGGACCATTTACTGTCATTATAATATCCTTTCCGTCCTGTGATACACAGCCGTAAAAAGCGATTGAGACAAGTAGAAGTTTGAATAGTTTCATAAACTTTAAAATAATCACGAATTTAAAATTAAATAAAAATCAACCTGCACAGTCAGGATGGATTTGCCTTTTCCGCATAAAGAAGGTAAACATCTATAACTCAAATACTTTTTGAGTGCAAAGTTCATCTATCACAGAATTAAGAGTTTCCCTGTTTCCAGCGATTAATATAAGTTTATCTTCGGGTTTAATATATGTTTGTCCGTCGGGTATGATATATTTATCATCCCTTTTCAAAAGGGCTATTCTGACATTTTCCGGGAATCCGAGGTCTACAATTTTTTTGCCTGCTGAGGGTGATTCGCCAGAAACTGTTATTTCTGCCATAGCAGTGTTAACAGGTTCTGCAAGCAGAATATCAGCTGGAGTAACATGTTTAACTCTTGCCGGCAGTGCCACATGGAGCCATTTTGCAACTTTTGAAATGGATGTTCCCTGTATCAGTACCGAAGTAATAGAAATAAAGAAAACGATATTGAAAATCGTATCAGCCTTTTCAATACCTGCCACAGGGGTGAATGTAGCGAAAACTATTGGAGCAGCACCTCTTAGTCCGACCCATGAAATAAAAATTTTCTCCCTGCTTTTCATTCTAAAGGGAAGAAGGCTCAGATAGACTGCAATTGGCCGTGCTGCAAACATCAGAAAGAGTGAAATCAGCAGGCCTGGTACTGCTATTGCTAAAAGGCGACTGGGATAAACCAGGAGTCCGAGCACCAGAAACAAAATAATCTGCATCAGCCATGCGAGTCCGTCGAACATTTTCATTATTGTTTTCTTATGTAGCAGTTCCTGGTTTCCAAGCCAGAGGGCGGATATATAAACAGCCAGAAAGCCGTTGCCTCCGAGTGATGATGTCAACCCGTAAGTCATCAGCATCATTGTAATTGCAAGAGGAGGATAAAGCCCTTCGTAATGAAGGTTTATTTTGTTAATGATAAATCTATCGGCCCATCCGAAAAATACGCCAAAGGCTCCTCCAATGATCAGCTGACGGAAAAATATAGGGATTACCGACCAGAATGATTTTGAAGGATCCTGAACCAGGCTTATAAACATTATAATAAGCATAACTGCCATAGGGTCGTTGCTGCCACTTTCCATTTCCAGCACAGGACGTAGATGCCCTTTAAGTCCAAGTTTTTTTGAGCGAAGTATTGAAAACACTGCCGCCGTATCGGTGGATGATATTATTGAGCCCAGCAGAAGTCCTTCATAAAGCGTGAAACCGGTTACTTTCCAGATGAATAAACCTGTAACAACCGCTGTTATAATAACCCCGAGTGTAGAAAGGAGAAGAGTATGCATTATTACAGGTTTAACATATGAAATATCAGTTTCAAAGCCTCCTGAAAAAAGTATGAAGCATAATGCTATTATTCCTATAAACTGTGCAATACCAGGCTGGTCGAATCTTATATGTCCGATGCCTTCCGAACCCGCCAGCATCCCTACTGCAAGAAAAAGCAGCAGTGTGGGTACACCAAGACGTAATGAAATTTTTCCTGCAAGTATGCTTGCAAAAAACAACAGCGAAATAATAAGAACTATAGTGTCAGCTGTTAATGTCACAGGTATAACTAATTTACATGTTTATTCAAAAATAGATAAATGATATCAAAAACTCAGTTCCAGGCAGATATTTTATTATCTTTATTGAAATCAAATTACATCCTTTTTCGTTTAAATATGGCAATGGCATTTCTGGATATGCTGGCTTGAGGATGATGCTTTGAATTAATTTCCAAAAAGTTATGAAAAGGAGTCGCTTCAACAGATTAAATCAGGTTATATTTTTATTCCTCCTTACTTTAATTTTTTCATTTAAAACCGGGGGTCAGATTTTGAAAGATGCTGAAACTGTCACTCTAATAAGGCAGGGAATAGGGCATATTTATAATTTCAAGTTCGACGAAGCGGAAAAAGTTCTGGATCAGCTGAAGGTTTCATATCCAGGCCATCCTGTAATCAATCTTTATAAAGGGATGATGATATACTGGCAGAATTTCCCGCTTATTCCCTCATCGGCTAAACGTTCTGCTTTTGAACAGGAATTATACAGATCCATAGAACTGAGCAGCAGAAATATTCCTTCAGTTGATTATGAAGCCGAATATCTTCTTGCCAATCTGAGTGCCAGAGGATTGCTTCTACTTTTTTATGCAGATAATGGTTTAAGCAGTGAAGTTATTCCACTCGCAGCCGAAACTTACCGGCCATTGATGCAATCATTCAGATATACATCCGAATGCCCCGATTTATATTATTTTACAGGTGTTTACAATTATTACCGTGATGCTTATCCACGTGTAAGGCCAATATATAAAGCAGTTGCTTTTCTGTTTCCGCAGGGGAATATGCAGCTCGGGTTGCAACAGCTTGAAATATGCGGAAAAGAGGCAATGGCTCTTCAGGCTGAAGCATATTCCATCATTTCATGGATAAGAATGCATTTTGAGAATGATTACCAGAAGTCGCTCCCTTACTGCAAACTACTGTATGAAAAGTATCCTGATAATGTTTTCTTTAAAAGCATGTATATCAAAAATCTGCTTCTGCTGAAAAAGTACAATGAGGCAGAAGAGATTCTGGGAATAGAGTCGGAAACTGACACAAATTCATTTTACAAAGCTCTACGCTCTTTCTTTACCGGAATTATTTTTGAAAAGAAATACAGGAACTTCGGCAATGCCGGGAAATTTTATCATGAAGCTATTGATGCCCTTCAGCCTTTTGGTGAATATGGAAAAGAGTACCAGGCTTATGCATATTTTGGATTGAGCCGTCTCGGACTCAAGGAAGACGAGAAGCATCAACGCAGGATATACCGTCGAAAGGCGCTTGAGTTATCTGATTTTAAAAAGATTACATTCGATGACTGAGATATATATTTCAGTCATTCACCTGTTATTTTACTTATTCTTTCCATTCAAGGTCCTTTCAAACAGTTTAAATATACGTTTGTATTCATCTGTCCAGCTCGACGGTTCCCTGAAGCTGTGGCTCTCAAGCGGGTATACTGCCAGTTCCCAGTTATCCTTTCCAAGTTCAATAAGACGCTGTACCAATCTTACCACATCCTGAAAATGGACGTTATCGTCAATCATTCCATGGCAAATAAGAAGTTCCCCTATCAGTCCTTCGGCGTAATAAATAGGCGAACTCCTTACATATGCAATACTATCAGCAACGGGAGTATTGAGAATGTTTGAGGTATAGCCATGGTTATAGTGTGCCCAGTCGGTTACAGGACGTAGTGCTGCTCCTGCTGCAAATACTCCGGGTTTTGTGAACATTGCCATAAGTGTTATGAAACCGCCATAAGAACCTCCGTAGATTCCAATCCTTTCAGGGTCGATTTGATGCTCTTCTACAAGGTATTTTGCTCCGTCAATATGGTCGTCGAGATCCTTTCCTCCCATGTGCCTGTAGATGGCTGTTCGCCAGTCACGTCCATATCCTGCACTTCCACGGTAGTCAATATCGAGAACAGTATAGCCATTATCAACGAGAAAATTGTGGAACATATATTCACGGAAATAGCTGCTCCACCATCTGTGAGCATTCTGCAGATATCCTGCCCCGTGTACAAAAATTACTGCAGCACCGTTGCGAACATTGTTTGCCGGCCTGTATAATCTTGCCGGAATCATTGTTCCGTCGGATGCCCTGAACCTGACATATTCAGGGGTCCGCCAGTTGTAAGCCCTGAATTCAGGAGTAAGCGACTCGGTGATTTTAACAGGAATAGCTTTCTCTTTGTTCTCCATTATATAAAGCTCCCATGGCCTGTTAGCAAATGAAACTCTTAATGCAAAATATTTTTCATCGGGTGAGAGAGTGTATTCAACACCCCCTCCGAAGCTGGTAAGACGTGTTCTTTCGCCTCCACGCACAGGCATTCTGTAGAGTTCTCTTATACCAGGGTCCGTCTCATTGGAAATGAAATACCAGTATTTTCCGTCATTGGAAAGTTTAGGTTCGTAAACTTCAAAATTGCCTGATGTGATTGCCTTTTTTTCACCTGTCTGAACATCAAGAAGGTAAAGGTGTGAATAGCCCGATTCCTCCGATTGGAAATAAATTGTTTTGTTATCGGGTAGCCAGCCAAGTAGGCCCGAACGTGTACCCGGACCGCCTATCCATGCTGAATCGTGCTGGTTATCCAGAAGTTTAAGCTTACCTGTTCCGACATCCAGAAGCATTATCCAGCGGTCTTTGTTATCAGTCGATAGAACTTCCACCACAGCACGGCTGCCATCATCCGACCACACAGGCGGGCGAAAAGTCATTAAGCGTTTTTCTGATAGTCCGGGAATATCTCCGCTTACTGCCTGGTATACCGTGTCGCGGCTGATATCAAAAATATACAGTTTCGAAGAATATTGAGAAGTTCCGACTTTTGGCCTGCTCTGTATTTCACCTGTATATCCTGACTCTGTGACATAATTAGGCACTATTGTATTTTTTTCTTCGCCTCTCTGTGTCTGGATCCAGGTGACATATTTCTCATCTGGACTCATTCTGACGGATCCTGTTGTCCCCTGGCCGGTGAAAATAGTTTTCGGACTGACAGGAGCCATGGCTTTTGATTCATTCAAGGTAATTTCCCTTAACCTTTTCCTCTCGGCAAGTGTTTTGAAAAGAGTCAGCTGGCTGTTATAGAGCCATTTTTCGTTTTCATTCCGGTAAGGAGGTTCAGTTGCCTGCTCCTTACCGGATCGAAAGTCTGTAAGCTGGTTAAAGGTCCCTTTGTTTATATCCCACGAAAAAATATTGTTTCCCGAAACAAAGATTATCTTATCTTCTTTAAGGTTGAAAACCGGACTGGTTTCAGGAGTGGATGTGGAGGTAATCTGCAGGGTATTTCCGGTTTTGAGATTAAGCAGGAAAATATCTCCGTTTTTTGAATAAACATACATTGTTCTCTTGCGGTTATAGTTGCCCTCCGTGGGAAGATTTTTTCTCTCTTCAAGAGTTACTTTCTGCGGTATCCGGCTGCCTTCCCTCACAACATAGAGTGAAGGCATGGAATCGACGTTTTCAGTCCATGTGAAGTAGAGGTTATTTCCCGATGGCGACCACCGGGGCGATTCAGGTGAAATGCCTATAAATTTCTCGCCCAGCATTATTTTCTCAATCGTCAGTGACGACTGTGCTTCAATAATGCCTGAAGTCATAAGGAAAAATGCAATCAGATTAAATGTGAATATTTTTTTCATAAGCAAATAATTCAAATATGTTTGAAAATCAATTAAATCATTCAACTAAATATTTCGTTATAAATAAATTTCCTGTTTTAGAGAAGGATAAGCTCTGCTATTACTGAAGACAAATGTAATGCAAAAAGTTACAGCTATTAAAACGTTAAAGACCCGGTAATTAAAAAATTCCGATTTGAATTTCCTGACTCTCCTATACTCTTTTGATTATCTTATGCATCTCCTGGAGTTCATTCATGAGATTATTCAGCAGCCGGTTATTCTGGTCGGTGAACCTGGCTATCACATATAAAGTATATAGTTCCAGGTTGTCTTCAACGTTTTTTGCTCCTGTATCTTTCAGAAAATCGTTTCTGAGCTCATTGAATCTGTTGGTAGTTCCGATGAAAGCCATATTCTTAAAATTTTTCTTTTTGTGAAGTTAATAAAATATGATGTTCGTTACAATAAATTTTATCTTTGAAAAAGCAAAACCTGATTCAACATGAATGGTATGCTTTTTAAATTCAAAAAATAATTTATTAAACAATCTGATTATGAAAAAGAAGAATCTTTTATCGAGAAGGGATTTTGTACAGAAATCCGCTCTGGGTGCAGCTGCATTTGCTGTACCGTCAATTATTCCGGCCCGTGCATTTGGTGCTGCTGACCGGATAACGGTTGCAGTTCTTGGTGTTAATGGCCGTGGTGTAAATCACATTGATGGATTCAGCAGGCTTGAAGGGGTTGAGGTTGTAGCTTTATGTGACCCGGATCTTGTGGTACTTGAGAAGAGGGCAGGTGAATTCGAAAAGAAATACGGCAGGAAGGTAAAACAGTTTCAGGATCTCAGGAAGCTTTACCTCGACAAGTCGATTGATGCTGTAAGTATAGCAACGCCTAATCACTGGCACTCTCTTGCTGCCATATGGGCGATGCAGGCAGGCAAGGATGTATATGTTGAAAAGCCGGGTTCTCATAATGTTTTTGAAGGACGCAAGATGGTCGAGGCAGCAAAGAAGTATGACCGCATTGTGCAACACGGGGTTCAGTTGAGAAGCTCTGTTGCAGTACAGGAGGCTGTGAATCACCTTCGTAACGGACTGATTGGCAGGGTTTACATGGCACGCGGACTGGTATTCAGATGGAGGGATGACATTGGAAAGAAAGGTCCTTCTCCTGTACCGGAAGGGCTTGATTACGACCTCTGGACGGGTCCGGCAGAAATGTTGCCCTTCTCGAGAGATTTCGTGCATTATAACTGGCACTGGCACTGGAATTACGGCAACGGTGACATTGGCAACCAGGGAACACATGAGACTGACCTGTGCATGTGGGGACTGGGTGTAGGGTTGCCCGAAATCATCTCAGCCGGCGGTGGCAAGTTTGTGCATGATGACGCCAAAATCACTCCCGACGTGCTAACATGTCAGTTTATGTATCCGAAAGAAAGGAAAATGATTGAATTTGAAGTGAGGCCATGGATTACAAATGAAGAGAATGGTGTGTCGGTCGGAAATATTTTCTACGGAACTGATGGTTATCTGGTGGTGTACAATTACGACAGGTATGAATCATTCCTCGGCAGGGATAAAAAGCCCGGTCCGTCGCGAAGGGAGGGCGGTGATCATTATGCAAACTTTATTGAAGCTGTTAGGAAACATGATAAATCTATTCTGAATGCGCCGGTCGAAACAGCACATCTGTCGTCAGCTCTGTCACACCTCGGTAATATTGCATACCGTACAGGCAGAACCCTCAAGTTTGATCCGGCAACCGAGAAATTCATCGGTGATGATGAAGCAAACAAATTGCTTACAAGGAATTACCGTGCTCCTTATGTGGTTCCGGAAAATGTCTGAGGAAACTTACTGTACTTCATATATTTCAAAAAGCAAAAAAGGGCTCCTGCAACGGCCCTTTTTTGTTTCTGTTTATTGAATATTACTGATTTATGTTTGATAGCAGTAAGGTTGACCCTTCTCAATCAGAATTTATATCTCATGGCAAGAGTAAAAATCTGGGTTTCATAGAAATTCTGGTACTCTACCCTGAATCCTTCTCCTTCGATTCTCTGCTGTAAACCCATTGTGTTTGTTATATCACTTGCTGTAAAGTTCAACTCCAGTTTGTTACCGGCAAATGATTTCTTTACTCCAATATCAATTCCTCCCCTTGAGAGTTCCTTCCCCTGTGCAATATTTTTTGCACTGAAATACTGGGCTGTAACTTCAATAACAGTGCCATGGTTAAGCGAGAACTGGTTGATCAATTTTGCAAAAAACGGAGTATCGGAGCGTTTTTCCACACTATAATTCTGTGGTACTGGAAAAAGTATCTGCCCTGAATGTCCGAATATTGTATTCCGGTAAATATTGGCACTTGCAGAGAGTTTCCACAACTTAAGAATTTTTTGTTCAAAATTTATTTCAGCTCCCATATTTATAGCTTTTCCAAGATTATCGTAGGCTTTGATTGTTATCTCGCTGTGTAATGGATCCTGAATATATACGCGTGTATAATAGTCATTTATGGTCTTATGGTAAAGCGATGTATAAAATGAACCTGTTTGCCACATGTATCTATATGTAATTTCGAAGTTCTGGGTAAATTGTGGCCGCAGTGAAGGGTTGCCTATTTTAAGTAATTCTGGATCATCATATTTTGGGAAGATCCTCAGTATATCCTCGCCTGGCCTGTCGACACGGCGGTTATAAAAGAAAGATATCTTATTTGATTTGTTAACTTTCCATGTAAGTCTTATGTTGGGGAAAAGGCTGAAATAATCGTACTCGTTTTCCGTAAAATAAGGGTTCGGTGCAAATTTATAACTCACGCCTGTGTATTCTGCCCGCATACCTGCTTCAATATCTGCCTTTATAAATTCTGCCACCAGGTTGGCATATACTCCTGCAAGTTGTTCGTTCCATTCCGACCAATCGCCAAAATTGTATATCAGGGCTGTATTCGACGGGTCCTTGGTTACTGTATATGTGATCGGCATATGGCGGTACCTGCCTGAGAGGCCTGCTTCCAGCCTTCCAAATGGCAAAGGTTTAGTGTAATCGGATGTTAACATATAAACATATTCAGGTGCCATTACCCATGTTTTGTCGGTCCTGATAACCGGATACGGAGGAGGTCCGTCCTGGCTGAGGTTATATGTTTCATCCTCCCAACCTTTTGTAAAAAGTATCTGGGAATTGAGTTCATGGCCTGGCTGCTGGAATTTAAATTTATGTTGCAGCGTTATATTTGTGAATCCTGTGCCTTCGCTTTCGTAAAAACCCCACTTTCTTAAAGGTGAAAGGTAGTCTCTATTCCCAAAATACCAAACCCTTGTTGTATCAATATGCCATTCATAGTCATATAATCCGAAAAGTGTTATGGTATGCTCGGGTGAAGGATTCCAATCCAGTCCCAGTTTCAGGTTGAAGTGATTCTGGGACCTGTTTTCAGCAACCTGGCTTTCAGTGATATTTCCGTTATCGTAGAATCTGGTCGTGAACTCATTGTTTGGAAGTCTCTTTTGATTGATCAGGTACGACTGCCAGAAAATACGCAGTTTTTCTGTTTTGTAATGCAGGTTAAATGAGGGTGTAATTTTCAGGTTATCAGAGTAGCTTGGCATACCTGTTGGGAGGTCTTTCTTCCTTTTTGTAATCATTCCTATTCCCGGTGCCAGACCAACATCGCCGCTAAAGCCTTTTTGTTCGCTCTTTTTAAAAACTATATTGACAATCCCTGCCATACCTGCCGCATCATATTTTGCAGAGGGGTTTGTGATTACTTCAATTTTCTCGATTTGTGATGCAGGTATATTTTCGAGTCCTTTCTGGCTGCCGAAGCCGGTAAGGCTCGATTGTTTACCGTCAATCAAAACAGCAACTTTATCGCTGCCTCTGAGTATAATCCGGCTCTCCTGGTCAATTACCACTCCAGGAAGAAGTTTTACGACATCAAGAACAGAGCCCGTTGCTCCGGAAATTAACTCTTCAACTGAATAACTTTTCCTGTCGAGTGCTGAGGAAAGCTTTTGCTTTTCACCAGTCACATTAATTTCAGCCAGTTCAAGTTGTGATGGCTTAAGAAGAATTGTACCCAGATCGAGAGTTTTGTTCAGTGAACCAGAAATAACGTGGCGTTTTACCGGTTCAAATCCAATATAAGAGAAGACGAAATCATACTCGCCGGGCAAAAGGTCGGGAACAACAAATCTCCCTTGTTCATTTGTTACTGTTCCCGTTACAAGTTCATTTGTTCCACTTTTAACAACTGCAATAGTTGAATTTATAAGAGGCTGTCTGTCGTCTTCATTTATAACTCTCCCGGAAATAGTTGTTTGTGAGAAACCTGAAAGTGATAAAATAAATATCAGAAAAGGGAAGATTAAATATTTCATCTGTGGTATTTTTTGATGATCAACTATTATCAATATAATGACACCATGGGCGGCTTTTTTATTCCCCTGTTTGTTGTAAAAAGCATTTATTAACAACAACCTGGAAATTCAGGAAGAAAAACCTATAATGATATTATTATTTTATTTCCCTGATTTTTATATTTTTAAATGAGACAAGGTTACCGTGATCCTGCAGCAGAATTCTGCCCTCCTGCACCATACCGAAGTTTTCCATTCCCTTGAACTTGCTTTTTTCGACGAGGGCTTTCCATTCGGGGGTTCCGCGTTCATATTCAACTGTGAGGTTATCGTTGAGCCAGTGCTGGACTTTATTTCCATTAACGACAATCATTGCCCTGTTCCACTGGTCGAATCCATTATCGCGTTTATTTTTTGGAGCGATGAGGTCGTAGAGTCCAGCGAGGGTTCTGTTTCCTCCTATTCCGGCTTTTGCATCAGGGTGGTTTCTATCGTCGAGTATCTGGTATTCACAGCCTATTGAAGCGTATTTCCCGCCTTCCGATTCGGTATCGACGAAATATTTTATACCGCTGTTAGCGCCTTTAGTATATTTGAAGTCGACAATAAGTTCGAAGTTTTTGAATTTTTCTACGGTTACGATATCGCCTCCACCGCCCGGTTTCTTTGTTTCAGGATTGACAATCAGCTCCCCATTTTTTATTTCCCATCCGCTTTCAGGGAATTTACCGGTACGGGCGTTCATCCAGCCGTTTGATGTCTGGCCGTCGAAGAGGAGTCTCCAACCTTCTGCTTTCTCACGTTCGGTGAGTTTATTATTAAGGTAGCTTACCTGTGGTATTACAGGAGTATAGGGTGTTTTGTATTTATCGAGGTTTTTTGTTATTATCCTGAGGTTTTTCCATTTAACCTGCATCCCGGCTCTTGATGAGTCGTTGCCGATGCTGTGCACCTGGAGGGCTATGAAGCCTGAGGGTGTCATATCGTCAACAAGGTCGGCGCATGGTATTCCGTTTACCCATGTTCTTATTGAGGGACCGATAGCCTCAACACGGTAGTGGTTCCATTCTCCAACTTTAAGGGCTTTTTTGGCCTGGGGGTTTCTCTCGAGTGAATAGAGCCATCCCCGGCGGGCTTCGTCGTATATACCGCCTGACCATGCACGCTCCGACGGGTCCATTTCGACCTGGTAACCGTGGACACGTCCGTTCTGATAGTCGGGCCGGCTTTCGCTGCGAATCTGGACACCTGAATTCATTCTTGGATCGAACCATGTATCGAATTCAAGAATGAAATCAGAATATTTTTCTTTAGTACAAAGGAAGGAGTTTGGGGAGCCCACAACAGTTGTTCCTATGATAACGCCCTTTTCGAGTTTGAATGGGGCCGTCCCGTTAAGCTGTTCCCAGTTTGAGAGGTCTTTGCCTATGAGATTTTTCCATTGTGCTGTGGAAGGTATTGTAAATGCAAGTGACAGTGTAAGTGTAAGAAGGTAGCTTAAGTTTTTCATTTTATTTATGTTTTAAAATTGCTATTGAAAGACGCGTGGAAAGATACAAAAAACAATAAAAAACTGAACAGGGTAATAAGAAGAATAATAATATCATCTTTCATTGTTATCGGTTAATCTTTAATAATAGGCAGGTAGAATGGAGATATTTTTAATGGTTCATGAAGCAGGGGTCAGGGAAGTGATTACCGGGTTATGGTGGGCAGGTTATTAAGAATAGCAGGTGTGCAGTTTCCAGAACAATGAGAGAACTTTTTCAGAATCAAATATTAAATAAAAAATTTTTTCAGTTAATAAAAATTATTATCTGATAAATTTTATCATATAATAATATTTATCATATAATATTTTTTTCTATTTAATAATTTTTACAATTTAAAATATTTTACTATTTAGTAACTTTTACTATTTGATATTTTTTTTCAAATAATAATATTTCTCATTTTATAAAATCCGAATATAAAAACAGATTAACAATTATATTGTGACAACCTAACTCATATATCCCGAAACAACACCCAAAATTTCAATGTTATTGCTTACTATCTGTAAATAATTAAAACTCACCATTTTACATAAAACTTAATCTTGATATAATTTATCAATCGCCCCCCAACTCTGTTATTGCATGTAATTCTTTATTATTTTTGAAAAAAATCCATAACTATGAAAAAAATATCTCTTACATTATTTATTACCCTGTTTTCCTTAATAAGCCTTAAATCTTTTACACAACCAGTCGTGGCACTCGATAACTGGTTCAACCGCGAAACAAACCCCAAAACAGGCCAGCTCTACCATTACCTCTGGACCGATACCGCATGGAGCGGATATTCACGATGGGGAGAAATATTTAAAGGCAAAGGAGCTGTAATTACCACTATTGAAAAGCCTGCAGCAGATGTGCTTAAAAATATTAATGTGTATATCATCGTTGACCCCGACACAACTACGGAGAGTAAAAGTCCAAACTATATTACACCGGAAGATGCAAAAACAATTGCTTCATGGGTAAAGAAGGGCGGAGTACTTGCAGTGCTTGCAAATGACGCACCCAACTGTGAGTTTACAAATCTCAACAGAATGATGTCACAGTTCGGGATCACATTCAACCATGTTACGCTGCATCCCGTCCCGGGAACCAACTGGGAAATGGGTGCTTGCACAAACCTGCCCAACCACCCGCTGTTCAAGGATGTGAGTAAAATATACATTAAAGAAGTCTCCTCAATAAGCCTAACCAGAAATGCCAGGCCCGTACTCGTTGAAAATGGCAACGTGCTTATAGCTGAATGCAACTACGGTAAAGGTTATGTATTTGCTATTGGCGACCCCTGGATTTATAACGAATACATCGATCACGACCGCCTCACGCCAGATTTCGAAAACCGCAAAGCTGCTGAAAACCTGGCCAGCCTCCTGCTGGAAAAAGTTAAAAAATACCCCGGAGCCCCCGGAACATTCAAGCCTCTCCCAAAAGAAAAAACATTACAGGCAATGGTACTGGCCAACAAATATTTTATGGAAAAATGGCCCGACGTGGGCAAGACAATAATCACCGACCGAGAAAGGCCTAGCAACATCTGGACACGCGGTACTTATTACGAAGGACTGATGGCTTTATATAAAATCAAACCCGATCCTTCATACCTTGATTATGCAATTAAATGGGGCGAATTTCATAAATGGGGACTGAGAAACGGAATAACAACAAGAAACGGTGACGACCAGTGTTGCGGACAGACATACATCGACCTTTATCTTATGGATACAACAAAAAAGGAAAGAATAAGGGATATCAAAGCATGTATTGACAATATGATTTCCACAGATAAGATTGACGACTGGAGCTGGATAGACCTGATACACATGGCTATGCCTGTTTTTGCACGGCTGGGAGCTGTTTACAACGACAACAGATACTTCGACAGACTCTTTGAGATGTATATGTTCACAAAAACAAAACACGGTGATAACGGATTGTACAGCACAAAAGACCATCTGTGGTGGCGCGATAAAGATTTTGACCCTCCTTATAAGGAGCCTAACGGGAGAAACTGCTATTGGTCGAGGGGTAACGGATGGGTCCTGGCAGGAATAGTCCGAACACTTGAATGGCTTCCCCAAAACAGCCCGTACAGAGATGAATTTGTTAAAACTTACAGGGAAATGGTTGATGCCCTTCTGGAGTGCCGCAGATATGACGGATTCTGGAATGTAAGTTTACACGACCCTTCACACTTCGGAGGAAAGGAACTTACAGGAACATCACTATTTACTTATGGTATTGCATGGGGTATCAACAACGGAATACTCGACCCAAAAAAGTTCAAACCTATTGTGGAACATTCATGGAAAGCACTTGTGGAGGACTGCCTGCATCCCAACGGATTCCTTGGATATGTACAGGGCACAGGAAAGGAACCAAAAGACAGTCAGCCTGTCGGATATGACAGAGTCCCAAATTTTGAGGATTTCGGACTTGGATGCTTCCTGCTTGCAGGATCGGAGGTTTATAAGCTAAAGTAGAAAGGAGCAAGAGAAGAGCATGAGAATTTACAGGGATCAACTATAAATTTAGATATAATTTTATCAATGATAAATAAACAGGAAATTATGAAAAAAATCTTCATTCTTTTTCAGGCATTGTTAATTCTGGCTGCATATTCATGCACCAATCCTGTAACAAAAACATCCCCTGCTCCGGTTCTGAAGGAAGCAACACCTGAATCGGCCGGGATGTCAGCGGAACGTCTGAGCCGTATTGATAAGATGATACAATCGGCTGTTGACAGCGGCTGGATAGCCGGTGCCGTGGGTTTCATATCCCGCGATGGCAAAATAATATATCACAAAGCTTTTGGCGTCAGCGACCTGGAAGCAAAAACACAATTGAAAAAAGATGATATTTTCCGTATTGCTTCCCAGACAAAAGCCATTACAAGCATTGCTGCCATGATGTTATTTGAAGAGGGGAAATTCCTGCTCGATGATCCGGTTTCAAAATATATACCAGAATTCAAAAACCCACGGGTAATAGAAAAATTCAACGAGAAAGATACAACCTTCACAACTGTTCCTGCAAAACGGGAAATAACAATCAGGGATCTTTTCACCCATACATCAGGAATAGATTATGCAGGTATCGGCTCACCAACCATGCGT
The DNA here is from genome assembly GCA_029552825.1 of Bacteroidota bacterium. Classification (GTDB taxonomy): domain Bacteria; phylum Bacteroidota; class Bacteroidia; order Bacteroidales; family VadinHA17; genus LD21. Next base: position 4,190 of record JAKPDL010000051.1, on the reverse strand, counting down.
GCTATATATGCCAAATATGATATTCCCGGAGGGTTCGGCACCGATAAAATGGTGATTGGTGACAAAATGAGAGCACTGGGGAAGCTACCGCTTGCACATAATCCTGGCGAGAGATTCACCTATGGCCTCAACGTTGATGTGCTGGGTTACTTGATTGAAATTTGGTCGGGCGAAAGCCTTGATGAATACTTCAGAAATCATATTTTCGTGCCTCTCGGCATGAACGACACATATTTCTATCTTCCAGAAGAAAAACATAACAGGCTTGTTAAGGTTAATACTGAAGACGAGAACCATCATGTAAGAGCTATGCCTCAGGATGCTGTAAACTATCCGCTTCTCAAAGGAACATATTATTCGGGTGGTGCCGGTCTCAGTTCTACTGTTTATGATTATGCGGTATTCCTTCAGATGCTGCTTAACAGGGGAGAATACAATGGTAAACGTCTCCTTTCAAGGAGAACTGTGGATTTAATCACTTCAAACCAGATAGGTGATCTGAATATAGGTTATGATAAATTCGGTCTTGGGTTTCAAATTACTACTGCAAGAGGACAATCGGTTCTTGGAGTATCTGAAGGTTCCTTTTCGTGGGGCGGATATTTCGGAACCATTTACTGGGCCGATCCAAAAGAAAGAATTATAGGCCTGCTCTTCTGCCAGCAGGTCCCACTGAGCCACGGTGAAATCCAGAACAAATTCAAGGCGATGGTTTATCAGGCGTTAGAGGATTAAGGGTTTGAGGGTTAACGGGTTGACGGGTTAACTGGTTAACGGGTTAACTGGTTAACTGGTTAACTGGTTTACGGGTTAACTGGTATACGGGTTGATGGGTTGATGGGGTTTAATGGTCAGTATTTTTTCAGCAGGTTAAGGAGTTTGCTGTCGAGTTTGTGGCCATACCAGTCGGTGTAGTCGACATCGGTGCGCCTTGAGTCGAGTATGCCAAAGTCGCCTCTGAAGTTCCAGAGGGCATATCCTATACCTGCATCTGTAAGTATATCCAGAACATCTTGGAACCATGCAAGAAAAACATTATGGGGTGTTTTATTATAGCATCCACACTCACCGCAATGGACCCCAATACCTTTATTTACAGCATCTATCCATGGTTTATAGAGCTCTTCGAGGTTTTTGCGGCTGAATTCCTTCCCATCAATCACTCCAGGCCATACGGGCATCGGTGCCTGTGATGGGTCTTTCCAGACCCATGAAGCCTGATAGTGTGATACGTAATGCGGATAGTATCCCCGACAGCTCTGTGCAATATTCAGGTCGAACAATTCGGGAGTTACGTTATTCCCTACATTATTGCCATCGGCAATAATCAATCTTTCTGGGCTTTCTTTTCGAATTGCATTAACAGCCATCTCAGCAACCTTCCTGTATGTAGTGCCGGGTAGTGCGACTTTACGAGCAAACTGGTCGTTCATATCTTCAATATAAGCCGGTTCATTCAAAAGGTCGAAGCTCAGTTTTTCGGGTGAAATATTTTTATACCGCTTTGCCCACATTCCCCAGTGTGCAGCAAAAGCTTCCTGTGCATCGCTGTCTTTCCAAAGATTAAAGGGTTCATGAAAACCGGCATTTATACAATAACCAGGTGCCCTGTGAAGGTTAAGACTTACATGGAGGTTGTATTTATGGCATAAATAGATCAACCTGTCGACTTCTTCGAGTACGACGGGGTCATAATTACAGATTTCATCCTTTGAAATGTCGCGGGTGCGGTCGAACTTCAGATACCGCGGATAGGCCATCGGTATCCTGACAAAATCAAAACCCCAGTCCCTCATCCATTTAAGGTCATCCTCCGTGGTACTGTTTGCCTGCGGATTCCTCGGCGGGTTTGCCGAAAAGAAATCAAGCAGGTTAAATCCTTTCCAGCGGGGCAGCTTGTTTTTCAAAGGCTCATCTGCCTCACATGACAAGAGCCGGGGGGCAAGTGTTACAGCAGCTGATGCGATAGTTGCTTTCCTCAAAAACTGGCGACGGGAGTTAGAAATCCTTTTCATGATTTAACGAATTACACCCAAAAGTAATTCTAATTTTTATTGTGTAAACCGATATATTTATTTTTTATATACCTCCAGCAACCAGTAGAAATGATATGAATTTTAAAAATGGCACAAGGATAACACTGATTAAACGGATAATCACGGATTATATCTGTGAAAATCTGTCAAGTCAGTGTCATCTGTGTGCCATCAAAAATCAAAGAATAAATGTATGCGTATATTTAACGACTATTGTGCGGTTAAAGAAAGGTGGTTTATGCGGTATTTCCCCATAGCGGTCGAAGCCCTGATAGTCGTTGATAACAAGGTACAGGTCATTACCTTCCCTTGGGTTATATCTCAGCCTGAAGTTGGCTATAAAATCATCGCTGGTATTGACATACTGAACCATTAATGTTGCTGACAATTTGGTACTGAGCATGTACATCAGGTTGGCATTGATAAGATGGATGTCCAGTTTTTTATGCTCGCTTCTATCCGGGAATCTGATCGCATTGTACTGGTATCCTGCCATAAGTCTGAAGCTTGAAGAGAGGTTGAAGTTGATATTGGGCCGAATTGTCAGTCTGTAACCGTCATAGTACTGACCGGCATCTATACTTCCCATAACCGAAAATATCCTTGAGGAAGGTGTACCGAACCTGCCCTGGAAATTAATGAAGGAATATTCTCCGCTTGAAATTATTATGTTATCGGCAATTTCAAAGTCATCCTGGACCCCTTCTGTTCTGTACTCCATGCTGATATCATAACGGAATCCCTTTTTGGTATTGATTCTGAAACCAGGTTCAATGATGCTGTTTTCGAGCTTTCCGTCTTCAATACGGGTATAGTATTCTCCCCTTATTGTTGCAGCCATACTGAATATTTTTGATTTTTCACCGGGGAACCATCCGTAGAGTAATTGGCCGTTATAACCCTGAAGACCTCCTCTTCTCATGAATCCGGCACGTGGATTAAAGTCGAGACCTGAATATGTATAACCAAAATTATATGCAAATCCCCTTTCCGAACGCCTTTCCCAGTTGGCATATATGAATGAGGAATTTATCGAGTTAAGGCTGTTGCCTGTCTGGCTGTCCCATGTCTGTGCCCATTTAAGATTGAGGTAATCTTCCCCTTTTACTTTAAATATACCATCAAGCCCATAAGCAATATTCTTGTTGCCATCAAGGTCTATACGGGAAGTGACCATTGTTCCAATATATGAATTAGGGTTGAATACCTGTCTTCTGACTCTTAGTACTCCAAAATTTTCTGAAGGTATATCTTCAAATTTATCTGTCTGCATATTGAGGAATCCCATTTCCCACCTGCCTATATGCCCTGTCACTCTTGCACCACCTAAAATTCTGATCATTTCACCATGGGCAATTCCAATGTTTCGGCTGTAAAACAGGTTATCGGCCATTCCTCCAAGACTGAAGTTAAAAAGGCTTGAACGTTCCTGGAAGAACATTCTTTTTTCCGGAAAGAAAAGACTGTAGCGTGTAAGATTTACTTGCTGTTCGTCGGCTTCAACCTGAGCAAAGTCAGTGTTTGCAGTCAGGTCAATGGTAAAATTGCTTTTTATACTGTATTTAATGTCAAACCCTGCGTTAAAGTTTGGTTTGTCTTTTTTTAAATATTCAGTATTTTCTTCATTCAATGAATAATCTCTTGTAAATCCACCTATTACGTAAGGTGAAAGGTACACCGGTTGAGCCGGTTTAAGTCCGTCGAGAACAATTGTCTTTGACAGAGAAGGTTTATAGATGGCCATCATGCCATATTTTGGTTCTATTGCAGGGTAAGTGTCAACTTCATTATTGGTTCCTATGTTTCTGACAATTGAAAGACCCATCCGTGTCAGGTTATTTATGTTTTTAAACCTGAGGCTCGAGAAGGGGATTCTCATCTCTGCATACCAGCCTTTATCGTCTCTGCTGGTTTTAACATCCCAGAATGTATTCCAGCTGTAGTTCATAACACCACCTCCGAAGCCGCCGCCGCCACCGCCGCCTCCGCCGCCGCCACCACCACCACCTCTCATCCCTGCAGCATCATTGGAAATAGTAAAATCGGTTCTTAGACCCGACGGCGCAGTAAAAAAGGCTAAGGCGTTTTCATTATCCCTGTAAGTATCTAAAAGAACCCCGAATGCATCCATTCCGTAAAGCATCTCATCCCTTC
>JAKPDL010000048.1 GCA_029552825.1 Bacteroidota bacterium | reverse complement strand
CCATCCCATATAAGAGAGAAATCAGCCGATTTGCCTACGGGTACAATACGATCTATTCCCTGCAGGCCATTTGACATGACCCATTTCTTTAATTCTTCCGGCTCATATCCGATATATGTCATGGTTTGATATTTATCGTTAATGATTCCGGTTAACGAGTCTAAATTTACATCACTATATTCAATAAAACTACCGCCAGGGCAGCGATATTCATATATTTCACTTGGCAAACGGTTTATACTGATCCTGCTGACAAGATTACCATGCATACGTTCCCACTTAACAGGCCCAATATCAATGGCGCATCTGCAGAGCGTTGTCAGCTTGTCAACTGCAGTAATAGCTTCTACTTTGTAATTCTGCTTAGCAAAAGTATAAACAGCATCCCAGAAAATATCTTTTGCTTTCGCTATATCATCATCCGTACCTATCCACACTATTAAATGCGGCGAAGAGCATGCATTCTGATCAAACAGGTATGTGTCATTGTAAAAATCATGCGCTACCTTTTGATAATTGCCCTGGGCCAGGTATTCCTTTGCTTTGATCACACATATAGAGTATCTGTCAGCAAAAGTTACGTCAAATGCACGAGGTGCAACCGGTGATTTCCTTATTTCGCTTATCGTGCTGTCTCCTCCCCAGATAATCCTTACGTTGCATAAAGCAGATAAATAAGAAGTGACCTCAACATCCCTTTCATATCGGATAATAGAGATAAACTCTTTCATTTTATCATGTTCGCCTGAAGACAGAACACTATTTATTGCATTGCATATTACATCTGTTTGCGGGAAAGGCTTCGACGATACACGAACTATACAGGCGTTCCCGCTCAAAAGACCCGCCACCATGCTGTAAGCAAAGTTTACTGGTACATTTGAAGGTGCTATATGGAACGTCAGTCCACGTCCAATATGGTTTTCCATGCAGTCAAGATATTTCTTTTTCTCACTTTCCAGGTTTGCCTTCCGGCAGTAAAACGCAAACGTAATTATTTCAGGATAAGCTTTGTTGGTTTTGCTCCTAAGAAGCTCCTGTGAAAGCGCGGAAAGAAAAGAAACAACCTCATCAGCAAAAGGTCTGAGGGGTTTTACATTTTTCATCTCTTCAAAAGATATGCCGCTATGGCATAGAAATTCCACCTTATTTAAATCTATCTGCATAGGTATCACTGCACCCCCTGATCTCCGCGTTATTAATACGGCCTGTAATCCTGAAATACTTCCCCTTCCTGCCGCAGGAGCAGTCATCCTCACCGATAATGATGCCCTCATCTTCCGTCAGCAGCACATGGCCCGGATATGATTTGGGCAGGACCGAAACTACCTCAATAATGCCCTTTTCTCCGGTTTCAGCTATACCGAAGTCAGAGCTCCGGCGTATTATAACATCTGAAAAAACGCTCGAATGCAAATGCCCGCATTCGCACTCAATATAAACAGTACCGGTCTGCTCAACCATCCCATAATAATCATATACCCGGTTTATTCCACATACATGGTGCAAAGCTTCTTTGAACCCGGCAGGAGATATCGCGTGCTCCTGCAGCTTTTTCCAACCTCCGCCATGGATCATGACGCCCCTGGATAAATCCAGGCTCAAATCCAGTTCCTTCAGCTTATTGTAAAAATGCTGCCATATCATATAAGTAAATCCAAAAAGCAAAATATCTTCGCCCTCATATTTCCGGAGAAACTGGACCAAACCGTCAATATCGAGCTCCATGTTTTCGTCGAGAGCAAATATCCGGTCTCTTGCGAATACGGAAAAACCCAGTATACCGGCACCACGGGCAGAAAACATGTTGCGGTCCTTTAGTACAGCAGATGTATCGATCACTATCATAGGGAGCCTTTTGGCCCCGATATACGAAGAAACGATTTTAACCAGCGTTTTGGTCTGGTTTGATGATGTCTCTTTATCCAGGTATATCTTAGAAACCTTCTGGCCGGTCGTTCCTGAGGATGTCATTGTCTTTACCACATCTTCCCGGGGAACACTCAACAGGTCATATTCCTTAAAAAGCCTCACAGGCAAAAATGGAATATCACAATAACTCTTAATGCAATTAACATCAAATCCGAATGCATCAATGATCTTTCGATACTCAGGACAGTTATAGTAGTGATGCCTGGTCAAAATGCTCAGCTGTTCTGTCAGGAATTCATGTTTTTTACTTTTGTCAAGTGAGTAAGGCGGCATGTTGAGTATTTCTTCATAATTAACCATACAACCCCTCCAGTTTGCTGTAAAGCACTTTACCCGCTTCATTGCGGGGTATTTCGCCGATCTGCTTTACGGTAAAGCCCGCCGGATTCAGATGCGTTCTGTCAACAACAAAAGCTTTTACTTCATCAGCTTTCTGTCCGCCAGTGACATATATTTTCATATTATCGTCCGAACCTGCGCATACACATGTAAACCCGGCCTTGTTAAGCATACTTTCCATTTCATCCAGATTTACACGGTTACCAAATATTTTTAAGAATCGCTTTTTCCTGCCGACTATATAATAAAAACCGTCGCTGTCTCTTTGCGCAATGTCACCAGTATAAAGCACACCATTATTCTCATCGCCTTTTGCCAGGTCCTGGTAATTCAAAGCATAACCAAGCGTTACGTTTTTGCCCTGATAAACAAGTTCCCCTATCGTATCACTTTCCTCGATAACTTTCCCGTTCTCGTCGATCAGGCTGAACTTTCCTCCGGGTATGGCGATACCGATACTCCCCGCCTTTGATTCGGCAAACTCCCATGGCAGATAAGACATTCGCGCAGTAGCTTCTGTCTGTCCGTACATCACAATAAATTTTATGTTTTTCTCGCTGCAGACAGATGCAAAAAAGGAGCACATTTCTTTCGGCAGTTTTCCTCCAGCCTGTGTTATATACCGCAGGCTTGGCAGCTCCATTCTTTCAAACCTCAGCTTCCTGAGCATCTCATATGTGTACGGTACACCGCCAAAACTGGTAGCGTTCAGGGATTTGAGCAACTGCCAGAATTTCTTCTCCAGCAATGTTGCATCCGTTAAAATAATCGATGCCCCTGCCAGCAGATGGCTGTTGATTATGGACAGTCCATAGGTATAATGCATAGGCAATGTTGTAATAGGCCTTTCATCGGCAGTGATCTTCAGGTAGTCCACAATCGAAGCAGCATTGCTCTCTATGTTGACATAGGATTGCCTTACCAGCTTCGGACTTCCCGTACTTCCGGAAGTAGTCAGCAACAGGGCCAGTTGAGGGTTCGGCCCGACCGATACATCATACCCGGTCCTGATCAGTACATATCCGTTCTTTTGATATATCTGTTCACCATCTTCATTCCAGCCGTCGGGACAACATATATATCCGGGCCTGTAACTCTCAAGCAAATCACTTAATAATGACTTGTTAATGTCCGGACTGATAAGGACCGGGATGACCCTTTTCCTCAAAAAACCGATATAAGCAGCTACAGACTGGAATGTGTTCCTGCATACAAGGAAAACGACCTTACGCGCTGGAATAAAGGATGCAATCTCATCAGCCGCATTCAGCAATGTTCTGTATGAGATCTGCTCCCCATCTTCCGTAATAATGGCAATATTATCTGAATATACTCCGATATCATCAAAGAAGTTAATGTTGTTCACGCCCCTTAAGGAATTCTAAAGCAGGTTACTTACTCGATTACTACATTGTATTTCTTAAGTATTTCCTTACCCTTCTCAAATGAGCTGAAATCAATTATATCATCGGTATCCATCATTATTCCAAATGCATCTTCGATTGCTGCAATCAGGCTCATATGCCCTACGGAATCCCACTGTACAATTGACTGATACTCCAATGCTGATACCTGATCTTCCGAAATTTCAAACGAATCAGTAAATGCTTTAACATACTTTTCTAAGTTCGTCACTTAACCTTCCTCCTTTGAATTTCGCTAAATTATTGTATTCCCGTCAACAACTAAAATCTGTCCTGAAATAAAAGATGACATATCCGACGCTAAAAATAATGCTGCATCGGCTATTTCACTCGGTTTCCCCAAACGTCCCATCACAACTTTTTTTATATTTTCGTCAATTCTAGCAGAGCCTATAGGTTTGATTAAGTCTGTATCAATCATACCAGGAGCAATTGCATTCACCCTGATACCATAAACGCCTAATTCTTTAGACAAACTTTTTGTTAAAGCAATAACTGCTCCTTTACTGGCAGAGTAAATCACCTGGCCCGGGCTTCCTTCCATTCCAACAATTGATGCGATATTTATTATGCTTCCGCTTTTCTGGCGCCTCATAAATTTAACTGCATATTGAGTTATATTAATAACTGAATATACATTGGTGTTAAAAACATCATGCATTAGCTTTTGATCGATCATTCCTATTAGTGCGTCTTTCATAATTCCTGCATTGTTAACAAGTATATCCAGGCGATTTTCCTCATTGCGTATTTTTTCAAAGCACCCTTTTATTGCTGAATTATTTGTCACATCAAAATATACAGGAATTATTTTAGTTGAATATTTTTGAGATAATTCCTGTGCTATATCATCCAAACATCCAACTGAACGTGCATTTGCATATACAACGGCACCATTCTCAGCAAATTTCTCCAAAATCGATTTTCCAATACCCCGATTACATCCTGTAACTAAAGCAACTTTTCCACTAAGCATAGTTTTACTCCAAATACTGTATTCCTGATATGCTTACATTTTTCTTATTTCTCCATGCACAACTCTAAGATCTCGCTGAAAATCGATTAATCAGCGACATTACCTTATCTCTGCATGATAAATATGATTCTTTTGTAATAATGAATTCAATATTTGTCATTTTAAATTCCGCATCAAAATTCCGATTTACTTCTGCCCCGCCTAAGTGTAACGTCAAACCCAAAGTTGGCTTATTATCCTCAAAAATATTAGCATGAAGTTTTGACAATGAGCAAATATTGAAAGCAAAATCATGTATCAATATCGCTGCTTCTGCATTCTGTATAGGATTGCCATACAACAATGCCCTTCCGATCTCTGCCTCATCATTCCTGATATTGTACACACCATACATGCCCAAAGGTTTTCTTTGCTTATCTTCTATAATGAATGTGTAATCATCAGGTCTTGCAATCTGTCTGATAATCCACCTTCGCTGGTCTTCTGCTGTTCCGCTGACAGCATGCAGATATTTCGTTTTCTCTTTATCCTGACGGATATTAAAAGTATATTCTGCATCCGATTCTTCAATTGAACGCAAAAGCACCAGTTTCCCTTCAAGTAAGCCATTGTATCGCATTTTCATTCCTCTCAAAAACTTGATATATTACATCAAATTCCTTTTTCATAGGTTTATGTTAATCTGATTTATTGTAATTGTCAAATTAGTAATCATCATTTCGAAAAATTTCATCAATAATATAAACAGGCCTGTTTCTTGCCGCATCCATGCCTCTCCATATATACTCGCCCAGTATCCCGAGTGTCAGCATAATAATCCCTGACGAAAACAGCAGCAGTATCATGAGTGTTGTCCATCCTTGCACCTGTATATTGCCAAAAACCTTGGAAAGCAGCACAAACATCCCCCAGAAGACAGAAACTATAAAGAAAATGGTTCCAATCACAGACATGAAACGTATGGGTATAAATGAGAAACTTACCACAGAGTCTACAGCCAGCTTTATCTTCTTTGCCAATGTCCATCTGGAACGCCCGATTTCCCTCTTTTTGCGTACATAATATATCATATCGGTTCTGAATCCTGCCCAGAGTATCTGCAACGTAATTGCAGAATTTTTCTCATCCATTAGTTTCAGTACTTCGATCACTTTCCTGTCAATCAGGTAGCAGTCGAATCCACCCTTAGGCATGGATTTAATGGCAAGTTTGCGAACCAAATCATAATACATATTTGACAGTGTTTTTTGTATTGCGCCTTCTTCCCTGTCCGAACGAACGGCAAGAACGACCTTGTTCCCATTCTTCCAGCTTTGAAACATTTGCATTATAATTTCTGACGGTTCCTGTAAATCTGCGGATTTTACTGTCGCACAATCACCGGTACATACTGAAAACCCTGCCAGTACAGCTGCATGAGAGCCAAAATTCCTCGATAGCTTTACCAGGACTACATTTTTATCTTTCCCGGCAATACTTTTCATTACTTCCCATGAGTCATCACCGGACCCGTCATCCACCATGACAAGCTCATACTGATCTTCTGGCGGCATAGCCGTGAATATTTTTTCCTGCATATCTTTATATAAAAGCTCAAGTGTATCAGCATTGTAATACACAGGAACAATAACTGACAGCTTACTCATAACCATTCACTTCTTTCTCAAAATCTTCGTAATTCCTTATATACTCCCCGGCATCATAATACTCGCTCGCCAATACCAGCAGAATGGCATCATGTGAAAAATTATACATATCCTTCCATAACATTTTGGGTATATATAACCCGATATATGGACGGTCGAGTATAAAAACCTCTTCATTCCCTTTGCCATCTTTAACTCTAACCTTGCTGCTGCCGTTGATATTTATCAGTACAAATTCAGAATTCCTGTTTGCGTGTTGCCCCCGTACTGCTGAAGGATCGGCACCATAAATGTAAAATATCCTTTTTATGTCGAAGGGGATCTCCTTTTTGCCTTCGATTACAACAAGGTTTCCCCTGGCATCTCCCATTTGCGGAAATTCAATCAATTTCGTTTTCATGCTATCCTCACCTTTTTAACCTGTTTTATAGCTCATCAACACCTGAAGCTGTTTATTTTTTCTATCACGTAGCTTTGCTCATCCTCTGTCATACCGTTATATAACGGAAGAGAAAGCACTTCATCAGCAAATCTTTCTGTTATCGGCAAATCGCCCTTCTTCATTCCCAAATATTCATATGCCTTTGCCAGATGCGGCGGTATGGGATAATGGATGATCGTCCCGATTTCACAACTGTTCAGGTACTCGATCAATCGATCCCTTACAGGAGTACGGATCACAAACTGGTGCCATACCGTTGTCGCATTTTCACAGACTTCAGGCAACTCGATGATCGGATTCTTTATTTCAGAAAGATATCTTCTACATAATTCATGTCTCTCACTATTCAACTCATCAAGGTGGGACAGGCGAACCCTGAGCAGGCCTGCCTGCAATTCGTCCAGCCTGGAATTCGTCCCGACCACAATATTATGGTATCGCTTCTCACTTCCATAATTGCAGAATATTCTAAATTTCGTTGCCAGCTCTTCATCATCTGTCACAATAGCACCCGCATCTCCGAAAGCGCCAAGGTTTTTCGAAGGGTAGAATGAAAAACATCCTATATCGCCGAATGTTCCTGTCATTTTCCCGTTGAAGCACGCTCCATGAGACTGCGCACAATCCTCCACTACACGGAGGTTATATTTTTTCGCTATCTCCATTACAGCATCCATCCTGGATGCCTGTCCATATAGATGCACAACTAAAATCGCCTTTGTTCTTTCGCTGATTTTTTCTTCTATCTTTGTCACATCAATGTTGTTATACTTATCAGGCTCGACAAATACCGGTGTGGCTCCATTGATAGTAATACCCATCACACTTGCAATATAGGTGTTTCCCTGCACGATCACCTCATCGCCAGCCCCTATCCCAAGGATACGGAACGATATCCACAGGGCATCAAGGCCACTGGCAAGCCCTACGCAGTATTTAGCACCTGTATACGCGGCAAACTCCTGTTCAAATGCAGAGACTTCGCTGCCCAGGATATACCACCCTGAGCGAAGCACTTCCAATGATTTTTGCTCAAACTCAGCCTGGTATCTGAAAAACCCCCGGTCCATCCGATTAGGCATTATTTTCATCCCAACTCACCTCTGTTAAATGTCATGCGTCTATCTGCTTTTAAAGGTCCATAACTTGCTAAAAACAAAATTGTAAGGTACAGTAACACATAAAGTCAGTATTGGCGCTATCTGCTCAGATATACCAAATATGTCGACCCACAGATACATCAACACCGTATTCAGCAGCAATGAACTGATATAGACGGCATAATACCTGAATATTGAAGTTTTTACCTTCTTTTTGTCCCTGAATACCCAAAGCTTATTCAAAATATAGCCACTCAAAGAGCTTATCACATATCCTGCGATCGTGGCCAGTAAATAGTTAACCTGCAACCCGATGAGCAAATAATAAATAAGCAGAGAAATCAATGTATTGCTCAAACCAACGAGACCAAACCTGACAAACTGGGCCACCTTGCCGACCATTCCGTTCTTGTCCATGTTCTCACCTATCTGTTTTCATACATTCTGGCATAATAGCCCTGGTATTCACCGCTCGTTACATGCTCTATCCACTGCTGATTACTGATGTACCATTCAATAGTCCGTTTTAGGCCTTCTTCAAAGCCGGTCCGGGGTTCCCAGCCCATTTCCTTACGTATCTTGCTTGCATCGATCGCATACCGCAGGTCATGGCCGGGCCGGTCCTTTACAAATGTAATCAGGTTTTCGCTCCTGCCCAGTATGCGGACTATGGTCCTGACGACTTCCAGATTCGTCCTTTCGTTGTTTCCGCCAATATTATATACCTCTCCCGGCCTGCCCTTATGAATTATCAAATCTATCGCCGTACAATGATCCTCTACATACAGCCAGTCACGCACATTTTCGCCTTTCCCGTAAACAGGCAATGGCTTGTTTTTCATTGCATTGGATATCATAAGAGGAATAAGCTTCTCAGGGAACTGAAAAGGACCATAATTATTGGAACATCGTGAAATTGTTACAGGAGTTCCGTATGTGCGGTAATATGCCTGCACCAGCAAGTCTGCGCCTGCCTTTGAAGCCGAGTACGGACTGGAAGCATGCAGCGGTCTTTCTTCTGTAAACATTAAATCAGGCCTGTCCAAAGGCAGATCACCATATACTTCATCCGTGGATACCTGGTGAAACCTCTTAACACTGTATTTATTGCAAGCATCCAGCAAAACCTGTGTGCCGAGGATATTGGTCCTTAAAAAAAGCTCGGGATTCTCAATGGACCTGTCAACGTGACTTTCTGCTGCAAAATTGACTACCACATCAGGCCTGTGTTCTTCGAATATTTCGCAGATGGCCGTACGATCCGCTATATCTGCCTTGCGAAAAACAAATCTGCGGTCAGCAAGTGCAGATTCAAGGGTCTCCATATTGCCTGCATATGTGAGCGCATCTATGCAAATAACATCGTATTCAGGATACTTCTCTAAAATGTAATAAACAAAGTTCGCGCCAATAAACCCCGCTCCGCCTGTAATTGCTATTTTCATACATTGTTCACTCCTGATCAGCAAATATATATTCCTTCTGCGACTCGTTTCAGATAAGTTCCATAAGGTGACTTCCCATACAAATCCGCACTTGCAAGCAATTCTTCTCTTGTAATCCAGCCATTGTAATAGGCAATCTCTTCCAATGCCGCAATTTGTATTCCCTGCCTGACCTCTATGGCTTTAAC
>JAKPDL010000043.1 GCA_029552825.1 Bacteroidota bacterium | reverse complement strand
GCTTCAATTGCTGCAAGGGCATGCTCCTGGTGAAGGTAATCAGGGGTCGTAATAAAAACAGCGTCAATTTCCTTGATTTCAAGTAGTTCCCTGTAATCAGTGCTGACAAATGCTTCAGGGAATTTTTCCTTAAATTCCTGCAGTATCTCTTTTCGCGTGTCAACTCCTGCAACAAGTTCAAAACCTTCTTCAGGTCTGTGAGCAAGATGGGCAAGCCGTCCCCTACCACCAGCACCAATTACTCCTATTTTCAATTTCTTTTTCATTTTCTATCACTCCTTGTTTGAATATTTTTGAAGGGGTGTAATGATACATTTACTGGCAGTTATTAGAATAACCCCTTTATGAGTGCTCAGTACAGGCCATAACAGTTGTAAAAAATTTTTAAAAAGGCAGGATTAATTTACAATTTCTGGTGTTCAATGTCAAATCCAGGGACCAGAGGTCTCAGCTTGCTTGCACACACAAAAAAACAAACAATTTATTCCTGATATCAGGGATAAAACACATTCTCTTTTACAAATTCATGATAATTCAGTGGCCTCACACTTCCGTCAACAAAAAGACAATTCAAGAATTGATAATTAAAGTGCCTGCCATAAATACGGTGATTAAGAGTATTTGACCAGATATCAGGTGCATAATGACGCTGGCTATAACAACCCTCGCAGAAAACAATTGTTTTTGAAGGAAACCTTACCCTTTTCAGTTTTCCATATGTACCCAACTGACCGAGATAATAGTTATAATTGAAGTCAGCCACATAGGAAGCACATTGTGGACGTCTGACATCAGGACACACAACAATACCATCTGCCTGTATCAGATTACCACTTGTTCCACCACTGTATACCATTCGTCCTTGAGCATAACCCAATTGAACAAGTGTCCTTAAAAAACTCGTCCCATTGTAAGTGCCCATGTCGCTTGTCCACGCCCATACTGTGGGATAAAAATATTCATTAAAGTCATTGAGATACATCCCGACTGCAAGTCCCAGTTGTTTGAGATTGCTCATACATACTGATTGCCTTGCCAGGGTTCTTGCTCTTTCAAGGGCAGGCAATAGCATCGCTGCAAGCACTGCGATGATTGCGATCACTACAAGAAGTTCAATTAAAGTAAATCCTTTTTTCCTTTTCATTTTGTCACCCCCTTATTGATTGCTGCGAGCAAGAGAAAATATTCCACCAGCATATACTCCTTCCCATGTGCCTGACCATCCTTTACCAGGAATCAGAGCACTTCTTTCAAATTCTGAATATGGAATCCAGGAAACGTGATAGTCATACCACAGAACATTTGAACCACCATTATGCTTTGCAATATATGCTTTGATATTCTGAATGTATGTCTGGTTGTTATTCAATACTGCCTGCCTGTAGTCATAAGTATACCATGAACCAGTTGCGCATTCACCAATGTAATAACAGCCAGCAGGGTTTGCGTCAAGTACCCACTCCAACTTTGGTACATCGTATACGTCATAAGTGGTACCATAACTTGTTAAATTCCCTGTTGGAGTCCAGTTATAACCGGCTTTTCGCGGGTCTGATGGACATCTGAACATCTGATAATTTGTAACATACTTGAGGCCATACAACAGTTGATACCACAATTTATTGTATTCAATTATATTCCCACTAATGAACGGCCTCCGGTCATAGTCCTGTTCGTAAATACCAATGGCAGTGGCAATTTGTTTTAGGTTGTTCATGCATACTGCTGCTCTTGCTCTTTCCCTTGCCTTGCTCAATGCAGGAAGCAACATCGCAGCAAGTATTGCAATGATTGCAATCACCACCAGCAGTTCAATGAGAGTAAATCCCTTCTTTCTCATC
>JAKPDL010000019.1 GCA_029552825.1 Bacteroidota bacterium | reverse complement strand
AAATGGAACCTCTCTGGATATGGGAAAAAGAAAACGCTCCGAAGGAAGAGGAGCATGCTCCTCTTCCTTCGGATACTTCTCTAAATGTCAAAAAATTAATCGTGGCTTAAATGATTTTACAGAAAAAAAGTTGCACAACTTGAGCCTGTTTCGAATAATCTTTTTATCTTTATTTCAGAATATTGTTGTAAACACACTTAGCCATGACCAGACTTATCAGCAACCCTATTCTGTTAATTATATTTTCGATGATAGCATCCTGCACATCCGATAACAGCAATTTCAGAACCATCTCTGCATACGTTTTAAAAGACAAGATCGCCGGTGGGTGGGCCGGAAAAATGATTGGTGTAACCTATGGCGCTCCCACGGAGTTCAGGGCACAGGGAAAAATCTATGAAGACCCGATAAACTGGAAACCCTCTGACGTCCGTGGAAGTCTCTGGCAGGACGACATTTACGTTCAGCTCACTTTTCTGATGGCGATGGACAAATACGGAACTGATGCGCCTGCTAAGAAGTTCCAGGAGCTCTTTGCAAAAGCCGGCTACGGCCTCTGGCATGCTAACATGCAGGCGCGCAAAAACTGGTACGACAGCATCTTCCCTCCTATGTCGGGTCACCCGATGTACAACATACACGCCGATGACATTGATTTCCAGATCGAAGCCGACTATATCGGGTTTATGTGCCCGGGTATGCCGGTAACTGCTGTGGAAATAGCCGACAAAATCGGGCATATAATGAATTACGGCGATGGCGTTTATGGAGGCATCTTTGTTGCCGCCCTTTATGCCGAAGCATTTTTTGAAAATGACATAATGAAAATTATTGAAAAGGCACTGCTATCAATACCGGCAGAAAGCGATTATTACAGGATAATTAAGGATGTAATCAGACTTTACAATCATTATCCGGACGATTGGCGGGCGGCATGGAAGGAACTTGAGGATAAGTGGGGTGATGTTGACATCTGCGGTGCCGGATCAGCCTTTAATATTGATGCGAAGCTTAACGGAGCATATATTGTTATGGGGCTTCTTTACGGCGGAGGAGATCCTGTGAAGACGCTTGAAATCTCCACGCGGTGCGGCCAGGATTCGGACTGCAATCCATCGAATGCTATGGCGGTGCTCGGTGTCATAAACGGGTTCAGCGGTCTGCCGGCAGAGATGCAGGAAGGGATTAAAGCCTTTGCCGATTCGAATTTTATTCATACAACGTACTCCTTCAACAAAGCTGTTGAGAGCACATACAACTATGCCCTGCAGCATATTGAAAAAGGAGGCGGTATGGTATCGGGCGGAAAAATAAAGATAAAGGCTCAGGAGCCTGCAGCACCTGCACTGGAAGTATCATTTCCCGATGTGGTTTTCGACAGGAGGTTGCCTGTTTTTGACAGCAGAGAGTGGGTCTTCAGGGGAAACTGGAAGGTACACGAAGTGACGGGCAGGGATGGTAAACCACGAAGTCAGTCGATAGTTTCTGGCAAAGCAGGTGATGAGGCAGAAATAACCTTTACCGGCACCGGGATCTCCATTGAGGGTAACTGGTGGCGCGACGGTGGAATGGCAGATATTTTTGTTGATGACGAGCTGCACCGCACCATTGATACATATTACGATTTCGCACGCCAGCAGCATACAACAAGCATCTGGCATGTTATGCACCTGGAGCCGGGTGAGCATAAAGTGAAAATTGTTGTTAAAGGAGAGAAGAGGCCCGAATCATCAGGAACAAATGTGTACCTGACATCTGCCACAATTTTTAGAACTGAGAAAAAGAAAAATGAAGGTTACAAGTTTTCATTTGAATACTAATAACTAATTAATTATCATATTTTTATCATTTATTTAAAAGCCATGTTCATTCCACAATCTTACCCACTGGCAGTTGTTTTATGTGTCATCACCATGCTTTGCTGGGGTTCGTGGGGCAACACCCAGAAGCTTGCCGGCAAAACATGGCGTTTCGAACTCTTTTACTGGGATTACGTCCTGGGAATTTTGTTGTTTGCATTGATATCCGGCTTCACTCTTGGCAGTTTTGGACAGGAAGGGAGGAGTTTTCTTAAGGATATCCTTCAGGCTGACGTTGAAAACGTACTAAAAGCTATTGCAGGAGGAGTGATATTCAATGCTTCCAACATACTGCTTGTTGCAGCGATGGCAATAGCGGGGATGGCTGTTGCATTTCCTGTGGGTGTGGGCATTGCACTTGCAGTAGGGGTTATTGTCAACTATGTTGCAGCGCCCAAAGGAGATCCGGTAGTACTTTTCACGGGACTTGCTCTCATTGTGGCTGCCATTATAATTGATGCTTTAGCATACCGCCAGCATAGTGCCTCTCAGAGCAGGGTTTCGGGGAAGGGTATAATTCTATCTGTGTCGGCAGGTATACTTATGTCGATGTTTTACAGGTTTGTTGCAAGCTCTATGGCAACTGATTTTGCTGCTCCGGAGCCGGGCAGACTCACTCCATATTCGGCGGTACTGTTTTTTGCTGTTGGTGTGCTTATCAGCAACTTTATTTTCAATTATCTTCTGATGAAAAAGCCCATTGAGGGTGAACCACTCTCGTTCAGGGATTATGTAGGGGGCAGCCTGAAGGTGCATCTCACGGGTGTGCTCGGGGGCATAATATGGAACACAGGAATGTCGATGAGCATCATAGCTGCCGGTAAGGCAGGGTTTGCAATATCTTACGGGCTCGGTCAGGGTGCCACACTGGTAGCAGCGTTGTGGGGGGTATTTATATGGAAGGAGTTCAGGGGTGCGAGCAGACAGGTGAATATTTTGATAGCGTTGATGTTTTTTGCATACTTTGCGGGGCTGGCGTTGCTGGTGTATGCGGGAGCGTGAGGGTACAGAGATCGCGCAGCGAAGTGAAGTCCCGCAAAGCGGGAGGGCTCAGGGCTCAGGGTAAACAGTATTCGGTATTCGGTATTCGGTATTCGGTATTCAGTAATCGGTAAAAACAAACCGCACGAAATCAGACCGCAAAACCGCATGACAATTATGGTACAGGGTAACCGTTAAAGCTGAATTCAATTTACAACATTTACCGGTTTACCTTCCATAAAACTCCTGACATTATTCACTGCTATCTTCATCAGCCGCTGACGGGCCTCAAGGGTTGCCCATGCTACATGCGGGGTAATTATGCAGTTTTTTGCCTTCAGCAGAGGGTTATCTGGACAGGGTGGTTCTTCTGAGAGGACATCGAGCGCAGCACCGGCTATCCTGCCTTCGTTGAGTGCTTCAGCCAGATCGTGCTCCACAATAAGCTGCCCGCGGGCACAGTTCACCAGCAGCGCTGAAGGCTTCATCAGCCGGAGCCTTTCCCTGTTGATAATGCCTTTCGTTCCGGGTGTGAGCGGACAATGAAGGGTGACTATATCGCTACGTTTGAGGAGTTCATCCAGCGGGTAGTTTTCATAACCTTCAACATCTGTTACCTCACTAACTATTACATTCATTTCCAGAGCCTCGGCAACCCTTGCGACCGCCTTCCCTATCCTTCCGAAACCCACAATACCAATTGTTTTTCCTGCTAACTCTATCAACTGTTTGTCCCAGTAGCAGAAATCCAGATTCCTGCTCCACCGCCCTTCCCTGACTTCATCAGAAAATTTTCCAGGGTAATTGTAAAATTCAAGAATAAGAGCAAAAGTATGCTGGGCTACCGATGCAGTACTGTATGCCGGTACATTTGTTACAATAATGCCTCTCCGTTTTGCTGCTTCAGTGTCCACAACATTGTAACCCGTGGCCAGCACACCTATATATTTCAAACGTGGCAGCTTCTCTATAACATTTGCCATCATCAGATTTTTATTCGTAAGAATTATCTCTGCATCTGCTGCCCTTTCAGTTATCATATTATCAGGTGTGCGGTCATAAACCTCCACCTCTCCGAGAGATTTCAGCTCATCCCATGAGATATCCCCAGGGTTCAGTGCATAACCGTCCAGTACAACAATTTTCATTCTTAAAATAATTATTTACATATTAACAATCTACAAATTAAATGAATTTATCTGACAACCTCAATTACGGCAAAACAGGTCTTAAAAGAATCTGCTTTAATTTTTACCAGGCCGTTTCCATCAATGTAACCATGTTTTATCCATTCAGGTTTGTCAACAGAAATCCAGTTTATTGAGAATCTGTTGTCATGTCCCCTCAGATCCAGAGTTGCTTCTCCCCCATTTGTAAAAAAGATTACATAAACATCACCTTCCTTAGCTGCAAGATATGCTTCATTATCTTCCACATCCATCAACAGATCCATCCTGGGGACAATATCCCACATTCTTACTTTTTCCTCGATTTTACGGATGGTTTTAATACAGCTTATTGACAGGGGGCTTAGACCCAGTCCTGATGGTGGTCTGTGAAATCTTCTTGAGGCAAATCCCCCCAGCACATTTCGGCAAAAAGTCTGGATTGCATTATTTGTGGTTATTCCCTTCACGATAGTTTACCTTCTGTCTATCTGTTCTCTTGGAACAACACCGACCCGTGTTGCCCATTTTTCGTACATCTCAATCATTTCCAGCTTTTTACGGGGGAATTTTTCACTGAGGTCATTCAGTTCCGAACGGTCGTTTCTCATATCGTATAACTCCCACATGCCAGATTTCCGGGTTGAGTTATCATAGAGCGAAACCAGTTTCCAGTCGCCATACCTTACGGCACAGTTCCCTTCGTGCTCCCAGAAGAGAGGAGATTTCCGCTTCAGTTTTTTCCCTTTAAAAACCGGTACAAGACTTATCCCCTCCATAGGAATAATATCTCTCTCTTTAAATTTTTCTGGATTTTCCAGTCCCTCCAGTTCCACAATCCTGTCAGGATAGTTTGCCCCTGTAAGTTCCACAATAGTAGGCATGATATCTATTATATGCCCTGTCTGTGAATCAATTCTGCCACCCTTTATCAGCTTCGGGTAATAAGCTATAAACGGCGTTGCTATTCCACCTTCATGCACCCAGTGCTTGAACATTCTGAACGGGGTGTTGCTTGCATTTGCCCACGGGTATTCGTATGCATCAAATGAATCAGGGGTACCGGTCTCTCCTTTCACCTTAAGGAACTCTGCCTGACTGCGGGTTGATTCGTGGCAACCACCGTTATCGGAAAGAAAGATTATCAACGTATTGTCCATCTCACCTGTTTTCTCCAGATAACTTATAACCTTGCCAATATTCTGATCCATACGGTCGATCATTGCTGCATAAACAGCCATACGGAGGTCCCACATCTTTTTTGTTGCTTCAGGCAAAGTATCCCACTGAGGCACCCTTACGTCGCGGGGCGAAAGTCTCACAGAAGGGTCAATAATACCCATTGAGAGCATACGGTTATACCTTTCTTCCCTGAGCTTATCCCAGCCCATCATGTATTTTCCCCGGTATTTTTCGATATCCTCAGGCAATGCATGAAGTGGCCAGTGAGGTGCGGTGAATGCCATATAGAGGAAAAACGGTTCATTTTTATCCCTTTCCTTAATGAATGAAAGTGCATAATCACCGATAGCATCAGTCATATAAAATCCAGTATCAGGCGGAAAGAAATCTTTATCGTCGAGCATCCATCTGACGGGTTTCATATTTGGCCTGTAGGCAATTGGTTTGAAATAACTTCCGGCACCATCAATCAGACCGAAATAACGGTCGAAGCCTCTCCTGAGGGGGTGCACTTCGGACTGACTGCCCACATGCCACTTGCCCGACATATATGTTCTGTAACCGTTCATCTTCAGTACCTCGGCTATTGTCACGCATTTTTCATTCAGATAACCCTGGTATGACGGGTATCCTAGGTTCGAAACCATATCTCCTATTCCGGCCTGGTGCTGGTAGAGTCCGGTAAGCAGTGAGGCCCGTGTAGGGCAGCTGCGCGAAGCGTTGTAGAACTGTGTCATTCTCAATCCCTGCTGTGCCAGCCGGTCGAGGTTGGGGGTCTTTATCTCCGAACCAAAACATCCAATGTCGGAGTAGCCCATGTCGTCGGCAAGTATAAGGATGATATTAGGTTTTGCCTCACTTTTCTGAGCAGAGATCTGTGCTGAAAAGATATGGGCGCCGGCAATACAGAAGGATAGAAAAGATAACTGATTCATGATTCAATTGATTATTTATTGTCAGGAGCTGGAAATTTACGTATTTCTCCCTGCAGACGCGGATATGTTTCCCATATTTCCGGATCAGGTCCCTTTTCACGGCACACGACAATAGTCCGGAGGTGAAAAAAGCAACATGGACTAAAGGCAAGCGTCTCATAAAATGTAATTTTTCTCCATCTGCAATTCTTCGGTATATTCTTTGTGCCCTTTGTGGCCTCTGTGTGAATTATTCTTTTTTCTTTCTTCTTTTATCTCAAAAATTTCTTATGTCTCACACAAAGAGCACAAAGAACACAAAGATTTTTTTCTTTGTGAACTTCGTGGCCTTTGCGTGAAATTTTATATTAAATCTTTTAGTTTATTATTCTCAGATTAACAACCTATCCCCTCCAGGGTCTCTGCCTTTCAGTTATTGACGATAAAGTGTCGAGAGCAATGTTGATATCTTCAACTATCTGGAAATCGTACATTCCGAGGCACACAAAATCGGCTCCGTTTGAGAAGGCATACTTAAGGCCTTCTTCCGGTTTTATTGCTCCGGCTGCCAGCACTTTGAAGGCAATCCATGGCTCTTCCAAAGTTGCCATATACCTGATTGTTTCCTCCGGGTCATAATCAAAAATATTGTCGTGCCATTCGGGGTTTGCTTTAGCCGACCAGTAGTTGTGGCTATGGCAGGTTTTTACCCAGAAATCCGGTTTAATTCCGTACTCTACACACTTCTTTATTGCCTCAATTTTGTGGGCACCTATTCCTGCAGGTTTGCCGTGGCTTCTGATTTCTTCGATGCCTTTGCTTATCAGTTCCATCCGCTGTTCAGGTGTTCTCTTCTGAGGGTCTTTCCAGTTTTCATCTGTCCAGCGGTCTGTAATCTCGCCCTGGCAATAAAGAGCATCGGCACCAACGGCCAGCGACATTGCAATACCCTTCTGAAAATCGAGTCCTACTCCGCAGTCGGAGATAAATTTCATTTTGCTTCTAAATTCATGCTTATATTTCTGAAATATTCTCCCGAGCTGCGGGTTTGTCAGCAGTGCGTTCACACCGCATTTTTCAGCCAGTGCAAGAGTCTGCATTACTTTTTCGTCGGTATGGTATGTCTTTATCAGCTTCGACACATAAATAAGGTCACGTGCATGAGCCCAGCCCCCGATAAGATTACCTCCCATTATGATACGGCTGAGTTCGAACTGCGACTGACTTCCATCCTTACCGTTATATTTAATAACTCCTTTCGGAATTTGACCTTTAAGTTCCTTTAAAGAGGTATAAGTGAAGGTAAGAAGTGTTGCACCGGTGTTTGCATCAATGCCCTGTACCTTAAGCAGTCTTTCCTCAAAGCTGTCCCATTTCCTCTTGCGGTATAATGCATATGCAAAAGCACCTATAGCAGGAACGGATATAAGATCCCTCAGCAGTTCGCGACG
Source organism: Bacteroidota bacterium (assembly GCA_029552825.1). GTDB lineage: Bacteria > Bacteroidota > Bacteroidia > Bacteroidales > VadinHA17 > LD21. The sequence goes on along the minus strand of JAKPDL010000019.1, from coordinate 50,558 downwards.
TTGTGAGGCAGCTTCTTTACCTCCTGAAGGTTCAGGCACAGGCTGACGCGCCCTCTCTTCTTTCCATCTCTTTATAAGTCTGTCGAGTCCGTAGTGTGAAGCTGGAGAGATGAAAACAAAAATTGCCAGGACAAATAGTTCAATAAGGTTTCTGTTTACCCACAGATAACTGCCTTCAGTGGGTACACCGGTCATATATCCGGGTATAGGAGGGTACGCCATAAAATAGAGTAGAAGCATCAATGCTCCGCCTGCACTTGCCCATCTCGACAGAAGACCAAGCATAAGTCCGACTCCTACAAGCACCATACCCCATATGTTTATAAAATCAACAAAGGCAACAGCAGCCTGATTGTCAGCCATTGCTGTAAAAAGAGGCGCAAGTATCCATTTTGAGCCTGCAAGATAAGGTGCTGACGTCCAGTTTCCTGCAATAATTTTGGCGATACCTTCATAAAGGAATTGCCAGCCAATGGCAATTCTTACAATTGTTAAAAGATAACTTCCAGCTTTGTTAATGTTTGTCATGTAAAAAGTATTAATTACAGAAAATCACTTTGTCAATTTATTTCTTTTCACTCCCCTCAAAGGGGAGGTTGAATAGTGACACCTGTTCCGTTATGAGCAAACTATTTCACCATCATCGGGAAGAGTTGCCTTATTTCGTCTTCGGAAGGACGGCGCCCATATTCGCATATCTCGAATGATTCAACTATTTTCGCCTTCTGGGCTCTTTCTTTTCCGTACCATTTTTCGAGTGCTGCTCTTTTCTCAGGTGAAATCTGCCCTGGGCCCCGTGTCTTCTTCAGCCATTCAAGCCTCTCTTTCTCACCTGCCGGAACCTGGCTAAGCGTGCCATTTGTCCAGGGAAGCCACTCAAACATTTGTGATGTATGGGCTGCAAGTGCATACATCTTCTGGTCCCACGAATCGGTTATATCTATCACAATATCCGGAGTAAAGGGCTGAGGCTTTTTGAAATTATCCTCCATATAGAGGAAGACCGGGTTCTTTTTAAGGGGTGGTGTATCGGGAACAATATTAGGAACAATAACCATGTATGCCGCATCCTGGACCAGTGTAGAAGTATAGCGGTGATCGGGGTGGTAATCATTGGGCCTGTGAACAATTACTATATCGGCATTCCACTGGCGAATCAGCCTGATAATCTCTTCCCTTACATCAAGGGTTGGCATGAGCTTACCATCGGGATGGTCGAGCACCAAATACTTAACTCCGAACCTTCTACCGGCTTCCTGTGCTTCAAGTTTTCGTGTGTTTGCAAGAGGCGCCCCTCCATATTCATGGTGACCCGCACTGCCGTCAGTCACCGATACAAAAAGAACATTATGTCCCCTTTTTGCAAACTCAATTGCTGTACCTCCTACCTTGCCATCACAATCATCGGGATGAGCCCCAAAGACAATTACATTGATCTTCCTCTCCTGCTGGGAAAAAACAAGTGCAGGAAATAATGCCACCAGAATTGTTAAAATGAGTGTTTTCATAGATCTCCTATTTTTCAGGTTAGTTCAGGTTTATCCATTAAAAATCATTTTTTGACAATTTACATTTATTTTTTTACCTGTTTTTCCATTTCTGTCACTCTTTCGTCAAATTTTTTTATCAGTTCAGGGTCAAGCACAGCTTTCTTTTTCCATTCCTCATCACCATAAATGCCTGCAAGTGAATAGTCGAACGGAACGAATTTTATTCTGCGTGCAACCGAAAGATTCTTAAATCTGAAGTCGAACTTTACCGGGTCAACAAACATGGGATCGGCAATAACTGAATGCAGATCCTTTCCTTCCTTCTGCCATTCCGCAAATGTCCTGTCACCAAATCTTAATTCTTTTGTGCGTATATCCCAGTAGCAGTTATAATCGGTAAAAAGGTTGAATTTATGCCAGTTACTGGAAGTAAGTGTCCCCCTGTCGAAATATATAATATTATTGGTAAAACTCAGCGACCTGTGTTCTTCAACCCTTGTTGCCTGAAGCTGTGCTCTTATGTTAAATGCAAATATGTTGTTGCGGATTATGTTTTCTTTTCCGTAATGCTGGTGGAAGCCGGAGTTTTTACATAGATAAACCAAATTCTTTTCCATAACGATTCCGTAAGAGCCTTCGTCGGTATAGAGTCCCCAGCCGCCATAATCGAAAGAATAGACATGGTGAATCACATTGTTTGAAACAACCGTTCCTTCTGAAGCACCAAGTGTATATACTCCTCCCATGTCACATAATTCTCCCCAGCCAAGGTGATGTATGTGATTATATGCAATCAGGTTTCTCTTCGACGGACTGTAAGCATAGCCCCAGATCCACCCCACGGAAATGCCTGAATACCTGAGATTTGATATTTCATTATGAGTGAGACGGTTATCACTTCCATGGAATATGATAATTCCAACAGCGCATGGAAATACATGTCCGGCATCAGTAATTATGTTATTGTCAACAGTTATATGATGTGTTAACTCATCAACAGACTGCCGCAGGATTGTTTCGCCAATTTTTACTCCACCTGCGCCAAGGTCATGCATAAAACACTTTGTAACAAGGCAATTGTTCACCGCCCTTCTGAACCAGAAGGCATAAGTTCCGGTATGGGCAATTTCACAATCGGAGAAGGAGATGTTTTTAGCAAAATCAGCTGTCATTACAGCACTTACCGGGGCGGCTGCCTGAGCCGGTTCGTTGCCGTCGGCCGGAGTAAGATAGCCGGCATAATTAAAAACGAGGTTTTCAAATACAATATTGGAAACAGGCTTTTCAGGTGATTCACCTTTTAGAATCACAAACTCCTTCAGAACAGGCGCAATAAATTCTGTGTTTTCGATGGTTTCACCCTCACGGGGAATATAATAAAGGTAACCCGATCTGTCGAGGAACCACTCACCGGGAGTATCAAGTGCTGCCCTGAAGTTTTCGATAAGGTATCTCGATTTACTGTTAATGGGATTCCATGGTTTCATCCCCTGTCCGGCCGTAAATATGAAGGCAGAATCACTGCTGCAGCCGAGAATTCTCTTTCGTGTATTATCCCAGTTATGGTAGAAAATTATCAGGGCATCGCGGAAATCGTCATCTGTAAAGTTTCTTACCATTGCGGCATGCCGGGAGTCGATCCCAATCTTCTGAACTGCAAGCGCAGGTGCTCTGCCTGAACCTTTATCGAGTACTGTTTCCTTAACAGTTTTTACTACTGCGAATCCCTCATCAGGTTCTCTTGCTCTTATTGCCCTCCGTCCGTTCACATAAAGTTGTTCGAAGTATGAATTATAATAAGCAACCTGAGGGATAAAGCATCTCCAAAGTTTATCATTAACTTTCTCAAATCCTTTCAGTTCAACGCCTCCCCTGAAAACTGCCTTCGTTCCTGCATCAGATTTTATAACAAGCGGTGCGTTTTCAGTTCCTGAATCTTCTGTGCTCAGTACAAGTGGTTGCATCAGAAAATATTCACCGGGTAGGGCGACTATCTCCACAGGTTTCGTGATACTTCCCTGTTTGCGTAATTCCCTCACTTTGTCGCGGGCTGCTGTAAGTGTTGCAAGGGGCTTTTCACTGGTACCCGGATTAGTGTCGTCTCCCGAAGGAGAAAGATAAATTTTCTGACCAGATAAAGGATTGTAACAAACAAGCCAAAAAAGCAATAAAGGAATGATGTTCCGGAATCGCATTTTTAATTTATTAATTTGTTTATTTAAAGATTATTATTTCAATTCAATCCTGAAGCATGTAACCTTCCATTCCGGAAGCCTGGCCGGCAGGGAGATAATGAGGGCACTATCTTCCTGCTTCCATTTGAGTCTTTCATCACTGCCCAGCATCTTAACTGATTTGACCCTGACAGTTTCAGGCCATGTTTTCTTTCCGAGTGAAGCAATTTTTATATCTTCCGAAGGCTTTTCCATTACGAATGCATAAAGGGTGTTCCCTTTTGAAGTGAACCTGATATCTGCCTGTTGATAGGTTCTGACGTCCTTTACGCCTCCGAAACGTCCCTTTTCCTGTTTCTTCATCGAGGGTCCTTCGCCATAGACCTTCCACGGGCGTGTTTCGTAAATTCCTTCCCCGTTGACGGATATCCAGGCAGCTATTTCCTCAAGTATGTCAAGGACATCCTGTTCGAGGTCTCCTTCGGGTGTCTGAACCACATTGAGCAGAAGGTTGCCGTTCTTGCTCACGATATCCACAAGCATCTGTATTACCTGGGTACCGGTCATGTATTTCTGTCCGGTGCGGTAGTACCAATCGCCTATTGAGGTATCGGTCTGCCAGGGATCGGCGCTGATTGTATCCATTGCTCCTCGTTCGATATCCCTCACCCATCGTCCTTCAGATGCAAGGTGTTTGCAGGTATAGACAGCCTCAAGCCCGCCGTTGTTTTTGACAATATCCTGGTTATAAAAGTGTGCCAGCATTTTACGGCCTGTTTCGCCAAAGGGTAGTTCGCTGTCGGAGTATAGCAGGTCAGGTTTGTACATATCGATTAGTTCTGTTATGCAGGCAAGCCATCTTTTATGGTAAGCTGTGTCTTTTGTAAGCCATCCTTTATCGTCGGGAGCAGCGGGCCAATGATAAAGATCCTGGTACTCGGGATTTGCGCCATCGTATGGCACACCCTTCATCGGACCCGTCTTATCTGAGCCATGACTCACCTGAAACCATGTAAAACTGGCTCCAAGGTGTTCTGAGACACCGAAACGCAACCCGTATTTTCTTGCCGCCTCCTGCCATAAACCAACAACATCTTTCTGAGGACCCATATTTACGGAATTCCATCTGTGGATTTTAGAATTCCAGAGGAAAAAATTGTCGTGGTGTGTTGCCATGCTTACAAAATATCTTGCTCCGACCCTTTTGTAAAGTGCCATCAGACTGTCGGGGTCCCATCTCTCAGCTTTCCAGAGAGGTATAATATCCTTATAACCGAATTTTGAGGGATGGCCGTAATGTTCAAGATGATATTTATAAACTGGCCCTCCTTCTTCATAGAGTTTACGGGCATACCAGTCGCCCTGGCGCGGAACGGCCTGTGGCCCCCAGTGAGCCCAGATGCCGAACTTGGCATCGCGGAACCACTCCGGATAGTTGTACTGCCCGAATGATTCAATATCAGATGTAAAAGAAGGGTTAAATATCGGTTCTGTCAGAACTGGTTGTTTTCCTGTGCAGGAATATACAAGTATACCCATTATTAGCACAAATGCTTTTTTCAACATAATCAGGATATTTTTCATTTCTGGTAATTTTAAGGGGTTATTTCTTCAGTTATTTAAGGTAAATTTAAATTTTTCTCATTAATTGTATTGCGAGACTTCTTTTTAGTTTTTCACCCCCTAATCCCCCTAAGAGGGGGACTTAAGGCTCACTTGCACATAATTATCAAATAGAAGAAAATCAAACGTATCAAACTAAGAGGGGGACTTAAGTATCACTTGCACTGAAATAGTTTGACAGGATAAGAGAACAAATTTGTAAACTTATGTCAGGATTAAACGAAAAATCTGTCAACTTTTTTTAGGACGAGACAGTGTTTCTGCCCCCCAGCTGGCGCTCATATCCCAACTCCTTCCCCTCTCTGGGGGAAGGTACCGGCAACAGCCGGGGAAAGGGGGTAATATAATATGTAAAGTTCTAAAAATCTGTCAACTTTTTTTATGACGATATACTTTAGTCAATTGGAATCTTTTATGCAACGGACGGAACATCCACCCCTTTTCCGAGAAGGTTGTATGGTTATAACAAAAGAATTGGACCAAAAATGTAGGCCCCATGCCCCAGATTCGTTTGCCGTAGAAGACCATATGGCAAAAACGTGTCCGATGTTAGCAAAATAGCCATATTCGTAATCCCTGGCGCCACCAGGCCTTGCAGAAAAACCTGTTTCATTGTTTCCACTACAATCCATTACATATCCGGGCGGGCAAGACCAGAATTTTGGATCTTTTAGTTTTCCTGCATCCTCTTCTGCATAGTTCTTTAATGTTTCCAACTCTTCCTTTGTTGGCAAACGCCAGCCCACAGGACATGCATAGGCTGCAGCATACCAATTATATATCGCACCATAATTATCCTTGTATACAGGATTATTATTATACCAGCAATATGCAGCCGAGGTCATTGAAGCCCATTTGTTATTGTCAGTAACAAGAGGGATAGGAGTCCCATCTCTGAATCTGGTTGTTTTCAGGTTTTCCTTAAGCCATACCTGAGTGCCAATGACAACTGTATCATATACATTCCCGTCACCATCAACCGGCAATCCACTATCTCTTTCAAATTCACATCCGGCAGTAAATAAAACTACTGAAACTATAACCGGTAATATCCGAAGCATTACAGAACTTTTCATACCCAAAACTTTTAATGTTTAATCACTACACTCATCGAATATGTCCTTCCATTATACAGAAGGTTCATCAAATAGACTCCTTCAGGTAAATTGACTGTTTCAATCCTGAAGGGAAATCCCCTGAATTCGGTCTTATACTTTACCAGACCTGTTTTATCATACAAAGTTAACGTACATTTTGCATCAGTTCTTATGTTTTCTTCTGCCATCTTTTCCCTGTTGATATCTATATCCACATAACTGTTTGCAGGATTGGGAAACGCCATGAAATATTCACCACATTCATAGTACTCATAAAAATATTGCGTTTTCAGTTTAATTCTTGACTGGTTTTCACAGCAAGTTTTCCCCCACACCTCAAGCAGCCCGTAAGGATAATCATTCGTGTTAACTGATATCATGTTACCGTATCTCCAGTATTCCGTCCAGCCGTAAGGAAGTACCCAGTCATAATCCCACGTGGAGCAGTTTGAGTCGTAATTGTTGTAGTAAATGTGGTAGATTGTATTGGGACAGATGTAATATATATCACCATATTTTGGCGGAGAACCTCCATATGAATCTATTACGGAGATTGAGACAAGGTCCTCACGGGGTCCGGTTATTGTGAAATTATGTTTATATTCCACTTTACCATTATGACGCAATGTAAATTTTATTTCACCCTGTTTCCCTATGTAACCCGGATATGGATTTATGTTTACAACAGTATCTCCTTTACCGCTTCGGGGTGTATCAAAATAGACTGAAGGGGTCACTTCCCATTCAATTGAATCCGGGTGCTCAAGAAATAATGACGGAACATTATGCAGGGTAAATGTTCTTTGCTGTGAACATACGTAAGAAGGCCCTGTCAGTTGTGGTGCAGGAAGAGGTTCATAACCAACGCGAAAAATTATTGACGAGTCCCTATCATTAAAATCCATTTTATCAGGCCCCGGGCAACCAGAAGGTTTGGGTTGGGTATCAAATCCCCAGTTATAAAAACCATCTTTGTCTTTATCTTCACACTTTCTTGAATTGAAAAGTGTACAGTAACTTCCCTGGCAACGAATAGTATCGCCATTGTAAACAGGATAAACACGAATAAAGGTGGGTCTGTAATTAAAAATATTTAACGTATCACTTTTAATACTTTCCTTATTTGGCCAGCTGTCTTTAAACCTCCACCAGAGATTTCCAGATTTTGTCTCCCAACCTATAAATAATAATGAATGAGGATTATTACAATTGGGATCATCCGGATGCAACCTACAGCCTATAAGACCGTTTGCAAACTCTACAATAATAGGCCCGTAATCCATAATAGCTTGTTTTAATTCCGTATTATTGTTAATATTTGCAGTATCATCATAATAAGGAATAAAAACACGGTAGTCAGGATTATCGCACATAATCTGGCAATCTTCATAACAGTACCTGTAAGTCGAATCTCCTTTATGTGGTGGTAGTGGTTGATCAGGGTATCTAAAACAATTTTCATCAACTATTCCGTTGTTTTTAATAAAAAACAAAGAAGATATTACGCCAACGGCTCCACAACCTACACCTTTACAATTCATGCTTGTATCAATACCACTATAAATGTTGCTTTCAGACAAATCAAGCATTGGCCCTGTTTTATTGAAATAAATCTGCGCTATGGCTTCAACTGCAGCAACTGCAGCAAAAGCTCCGCATGGTCCCTGTTCTTTCTGATTTTTGGCATCTGAAATATAATTTGTTAAAGAATCTGGCTTATAACGATCTTGATGTCTCTTATCCCATCTGAAATCAGCAGGTTGGGCAAATAAAAATATCCCCCCCATTAAAATTATTAGAATCATAAATACCCTTTTCATAACCTTAATAATTAAATAGTTAAACCCTTCAAACAACGTCTGTTAATAAAATACGGATTATCACTTTCACTTTATTAATATAAAAATATAAAAAATTTTCTTAATATGCAAAATATCAAAATCGCTTTAATGATTTCGGTAAAAAAAATCATTAAACACAAGAAAAATCATTAAATTGTCAGGAAGAATATCTTAGCTGGTTTGGTGGATTCATCTGAAAAAATATCAGAAAATTTTCTAAAATTCAACTATATGTCTTGTCCTGATATAGGTTTACAAGATAATAAAATATACAGCCCCCCTCTTAGGGGGGTTGGGGGGTGAGTACATGTTATTTCAGGACAATACACCCCCGGTCAAACCTTCTCAATAGTAACAGATTCTGAATCAGCAGTATTACCTGAAGAATCTACTATTCTCACTGTATATGAATGCGGTTCCCTGTCGGTAATTGTTTCCGACCATGTAAATAAATCCGTTGTAAGCTGTGGAGAAAAATCCTGTTCATGCACTGGTTGATTATCCCTGAGTATTACGTATTTCTTCAGGGGTGATGTGAGGGCATAAGCTGTACTCCAGCCAATAACAATTTTTCTGGTATTATTTTCAATCACCTGGTCAGCTTTTACTTCTCCCGGTGGTACAAGTCCGCGGGACGGAAGCTGGAAATAATTTGTCTTTCCGTCCTTCACCTTTGCTGCCATTTTTTCAATTTCAGCACGCTCCTGTTCCGACAGACCATCAGGCAGTATTTGTGCCGCCGAAAAATTCTGTACAAGCTGGCATTCTTCATCGTTGTCGCTGATATGACCGATTCCTATTATCACCAGGTCAACCCCGGGTGTGGTTAGTGCATATTGTATCAGCGGGCGGCTGGGAAGTGTACTGTCGCCCACAGTCATCACAACATCTTCAGGTGTACCCGACCACCGGGCAGGTTTTGTGTACATGGCTCCGTCTGCAAAGACCTTCATCCCTATAACCCCCATATTTTTTGCTTTTGCAAGTGGAATAACGTTATGCTGCATATTGAACATCAGCTTATCGTTTGCATTTATTGCAACAAGCATTGCATCGAGCAGGTCGTATTTGTCGCGCTGAATCATGTACATGTTAACGGAAGGGTCGTGGTGTCCCGAGAAACCGATATGCCGTAGCAGTTTTTCATTTTTCGGATTCAGCCCGGTTAAGTTTGTCCCATTCCGGTAGTCGCGCAATGCTGCCAGGGCACCAATTCTTTCCATATCCGGATTGGTATTTTCTATTCCCTCATAGATAGCATCAACCTCTTCCCTTGTGTTGAGATTATGGAATAGTACCATATCCACGTATGCTCCTTCCGGATAATTACCCAGCCCGTCACCGAACATCTGTGAAAGAGACCTTTTCAGGTCATCTATCGTTTTGCTTCCGGGCTCCCCGTTAGTCCGGTTACTTACGCCGGGCACATCATCACCACCCTTTGCATATCGCAGATGTGTTTTAGTGGTAAGAAAGATTGATTTCCTGAGATATTCGTTATATCCAGCCTCTCCGGGTATCAGTTTCAGAATTTTGAAAGCCTTTCCGAAATTAAGCTGGCTGGGACCATAAAGGTTGGAAGTATCAAAGTAGTTAATTCCGAGGTCAAATGCCTTAAGAATTATCTTAACCGGATCAATGCCTTCCGGTGTCCACTGAAGGGAAGCCTGTCCGCCCAGACCCAGTGTCGTGGCTGCAAAGCCTGTGCGTCCAAGCAAGCGTTTCATTGGTTCCGTTTTACGGGTGCATCCCATAAAAAATCCCGGAACAATTGTCGCTGCTGCTGCCGCCATAGCAGTTTTCTTAACAAACTCGCGACGTCTGATTCTTTTTTGTGGTTTCATTTTGAGATGTTTTTTGTAGATCTGAAATCATTAAATGTCTCTATTGATTTGGTCCATTACCCCATCCCAACCTTCCCCCAAAGGGAAAGGAGTATTTTGTTGTTTCCTTGAGGGCGTGTCAGGCTAGCTTGCCGGGCAGGGAAACACAAAAATAGATTAAATCTTAGTATCAAACAGTTAACATTTATATTATAAACTGATCCAGATATTTTTTCGCCAGAGCCAGTGATTTCTTCCGGTCGTCGAGTGAACCTTCAAAGGCTCTGTCCTCAACCTCAACACAAGCCGGACCGTCATAACCTGTCTCATATAGAGTTGAAATAAATTTTGCCCAGTCGATATCGCCGAGGCCCGGAAGCTTTGGAGTATGGAACTGCAGTGGTGTTGCCATTATTCCCACCTCATCGAGCCTGTCACGGTGCAGCCGGGCATCTTTCAAATGAATATGGAATATTTTGTCTTTGAATTCATATAAAGGTTTAATGTAATCCATCTGCTGCCAAAGCATGTGGGAGGGATCAAAGTTCAATCCGAAGAAGTCACTCTTTATCTCGGAGAACATCCTCCGCCAGATAACAGGTGTGGTTGCCAGGTTGCATCCTCCGGGCCATTCGTCGTAAGTGAAAATCATCGGACAGTTTTCGATGCCCACCTTCACGCCCCTTTCTTCGGCATGTCTGATGATACCGGGCCAGACCTGCCGGAACATCTCAAAATTCCCCTCAACATTCTTTGTCTTATCCCTGCCAATAAATGTGTTCATCCTGTTTACGCCAAGAAGTGCAGCAGCGTCAATAACCTTTTTGATATGGGACGCATAAAAAGCTCTCTTTTCAGGGTCAGGATCAAGCGGATTCGGATAGTATCCCAAGCCGGAAATTTCTACTCCATTCTTGTTAAAATATTCCCTTATCTCTGAAGCACGCTTCTCATCAAGCGCATCAACATCAATGTGAGTAACGCCTGCATAACGCCTTTCGGCCTTTCCTACAGGCCAGCAACATACTTCAATGCATTTATATCCCAGATGAGCGGCATAGTCAACAAGCTCTTCAAGCGGAAGCTCAGGTAAAATAGCACTTACAAATCCGAGTTTCATGATTTCCTCCTTTTTTAAAAATCATTTAAAATTAAACTTTTTTGAAAAAAGGAGAAAATCCTATCTGCTAAAGACAGGAAAAGATTTACCTGTGTCTTAATTAAGATAGAATAAAACCTTGTTTCAGAGTTTAAAAGTCACTCCAAGTACAGCATAATTAAACAGTGCAAAACTATAAACTTCGTCATTGTCTGCACCTCCCTCAAGTATTCTGTATCCGCCTTTAAGAGTTACCTTTTCGTTTACTTTATACTGCAATGCCATAAGCACATCCTCGGCGCGCCCCTGAGGTGCAGCAAGCGCATCACCATAAAGCAACACACCAAGATTATCCTTAACATTCCAGAGCAGTCTGAAGTTCAGAATAGGTACAAATCCGACATTGGTTTTGATACTTTCAATTCCACCTGAACGCAAAGCAATTTTAGCATCGCGTATTTTTGCTGTAAAACCGATACCAAACTCCAGCTTATCCCTCTTAATAATGTCGTATCTGTATGTAAGACGATAAGAGTTGAATTTATAATCTGCCTCTACATCCCTGCCCGACTGGAAAAGAACTCCTTCGAAAATCACATTATCAGTAAAAATACCGGAAGAAACAATAGTCAGAGGTGCATATAGAACAGATATGTCATGTCTGTTACCAAAAGAATGATTTATCCTTATCCTGTAAAATATCTTTTCTTTTGCACTGAGATCATCGCTGAGGGAAAACAATGTACCCGTATTTCCCGGAATACGCACATCATTGTATCCGGTAAAAACTAAACCTGTCTCAATATCAATACCTGTCTGGGCAGATGCGTTTGAGAGAAAAGAATAAACAACAAAAACTGAAATAATCAGAACAATTTTTACTTTTTTCATTTAATTTTAATTTTATATTACTAAAACAAATTATTAAACAGAAAGTTCTTATTTGAATGAAAAAATTAAAAATGCCTCTTCTGGTTATTATACCGGCATTTTTTTGTTCGTGCAGAAAAGAAATACAACTGGTTGAACAATAGACCACTAACGAAATAGTGCTTAAATCAAGCATTAATTATGATAATCCATATATAAGTGTTGATGTCTGGGCTCAGTTTATTAGCGACAAAAATGATACACTTATCAGACCGGCATTCTGGGATGGTGGAAATATCTGGAAAATACGGTTTGCTCCACCCGACTCAGGATCTTTATGGCGGTGGACAACCTTTTCAGAACCGTTTGATAAAGGTCTCAGCAGGAAAACAGGGTATTCCGGTCAACAGCATACTATGTAGGATATGTTGCAAAAGCATTTGATGGCTTTGACTTTGCCGATATGGAAAGGCGCTGGGACCTGACAGATGGCAATAAACCATTACTTGCAAAAGAAGGAGTATTTTATATCTCATACCTCGACAAAGGAGGAACAATAAAAATTAAAAATATGCCTGAGGGTTTACCGTTTTACTGGTTTAACCCTAAAACAGGTGAGACCATAACCGGAGGAGAAACAACTTCTGAAGGCGTTTTTACATCTCCTGACAATAACCCATGGGTGTTGATTGCCGGAAACAAAGTTTTTAATTAAATTATTCCCAGAATCTTAGCTTAGCAGGAAATTCCCCTTCGTTTTTCTGAGGAATGCCTGGGGTACTGCGCCCATCTTCTATGTATTTCTTTAATAGTTCTGTTAATTCTTTAACAATTTCGGGGTACTCAGCCTGAAGGTCTTTCTGTTCTGATGGGTCATCCTTCATATTAAAAAGCTGTACTGGAGGCAGTCCTTCCTCTTCCCTTCCCGGCCGCGGGAAACTCCAGCCTCCCGATCCTGGCGTCATTAAAAGCTTCCAGTCGCCTTTTCTTATTGCAAGATTGCCATTAACCGACTGATGGACTGTTGCTTCTCTTATAATCTTCCTGTATCCGGGTTTAAGCAATGCCGGTAGAAGATTGTAACTGTCTTCAGCCTCATTATCAGCTATTTTATATCCCGTAACAGCCGCAAAAGTCGCATACAAATCATTAAGACATATTGTCTGCCCAACAACATGAGGTTTTCTTATCCTGGCGGGCCAACTCACAAAACATGGTATCCTGTGACCCCCTTCATAAAGGTCGGCTTTGTAGCCTCTGAAAATATAACTTGTCATGTGTCCTTTCGATTTGAGTGTTTTGATATCCGCCCATGGCGCAGTACCATTGTCAGAGGTGAAAACAATAATTGTATTTTCACTTTCACCCGTTCCCTCTATAATATCAAGTAGTTTGCCCACTTCGGCATCAACCATCATTACAAAATCGGCATATGGATTTATGCCTGATTTACCTTTAAATTCATCCGTTGGAAGGATAGGGGTATGAGGCGATGACAGTGCAAGGTAAAGGAAGTAAGGCTGTTTCTCCCGTGCTTTCTCTTCAATGTATTTGCCAGCCCTGCGGAAAAATTCCGGGGTGCATTCAATATGAAAAAAATCACTTCCAGTTGGTCCTTCCCTCCACATCGAACCATCATAACCAGGATTACCATATGAAATATTGTTGCCTGTGGTTATTCTGTCAGGCATTGAGGTAGGCATATCATTTTCCACATAAACATATGGTGGCATATCGAGCGAGGCACTGATTCCAAAGAAATAATCAAACCCTCTTTCGGTGGGACCATCGGTAATAGGTTTCGAAAAATCAACGCTGTCATTGCCTTTTTCGATGTTGTTCCATTTCCATCCCAGATGCCATTTCCCGATACAGGCAGTATTGTAACCAACTTCTCTGAGCATCTGAGCTATTGTTTTTCTGCTTTCAGGAATTAATGCTTCCGAATAACCATTCAGCACTCCGCTTTTCATTTCACTTCTCCAGCTGTATCTTCCAGTAAGTAATCCATATCTTGTAGGGGTACTTACAGCTGAAGATGAATGTGCATCGGTGAAAGTAACTCCCGTCCGGGCTATCCTGTCAATGTTGGGCGTGGGTATTTTTGAATCAGGATTAAGGAAACTTACATCACCATAACCAAGGTCATCGGCCAGGATAAATACAATATTCGGCTTTTCATAATTCTTTTGCCCGCAGGCAGGCAGAAGCAAAATGCATCCTAAACTTGCAATATACAACTCATTTTTCATATTAATTAAAATATTATTTCAACCTTTTTACCAGTATGCCTTACTATCAGTACCCCGCCTTTTTCAAGAGGCTTCCATGAATAGCTTTCAGGCATATCATCAGTGCTCTCTATCAGCTTCGTCCCATCACATGTTACTGAACGGGGCTTTTTAGTAAGCCTTAAAATGTCTTCCGCTTCATCATAAGTACTGTAAATTATTTCTTCAGGTGAATATTGAATTGATCTTACTATTGATGAAGTTTTTAAAAACCTGTCTTTTGACGAAGGAGCAAGTTGAGGCATGGTGCCCATTGCTCTGATATAATGTCTGACATAATCCCCATAACCATCAGTAAGCCATATATCATCACGTATATAACGGTTACGGCCGTCAGGTGCAACTGTATAAGTAGCCCAGTTAAGAGTCCTGACTGCATTTCTCACATAAGAGGTATCGCCTGAGAGAGCAGCAAACATGAGTTCTACCGAGGCCTGCCGCGACGAATGGCTATTTCCCGGAACCCTGTAGGCTGTCTGCTCGTTCATTACCGTAACACCGTATTTTTCATATTCATGGTTGCCAAGTTCCCTGTATGTCCAGTCAATTATGCCTTTCACATCTTCCTTCCAATCAGGAAAGAGAGCCCTGTGCTGAAGTATAAACATTGCAAAGCTGATGGCATTGGTCTGTGTGTCACTCCATCCCGGGACATCTTCAAAAAACGGACCCCATTTATTTGTTTTCAGTGGATATTTCTTCATCCACTCAAGGATTACCGAAAAACTTTTCATGTAGATCTCTTTGTTTGCATCATCCAGTTTTGCAAGTTCCTCAAACAATTGCATGGTGCCTGTCCAGTTGGTTGTATAACAAGCCTCTCCCACCTTCCTGCCAGTTATTCTCCTCTCGAGAAGAGGCGCAATTTCTCCTGTTTTTGCATTCACCCTGAAAGGAAGAGGCGAATGCAGACTGTCTCCTTCCGTCATTTTCCGGGAGAGCGTCAGGGCAATTCTTTTTGCCGCTTCAAGATATTTGCCCTCGCCGGTTATTTTGTAAAGGTTCACAAGTTCATAACCGAAAGTACCTGCTTTATCGGGCTGGGTAAATCCCTTTCCATTTATCATATCACCATCATATTTCCCCGAATGAACTTCAGTATTGTACGGATAAGGAATATATGGCCATTTATCATCAGGTCCGGAAAGAGACCTCTCCAGATAATTGTCAGCCATATATTTCATATTTTCAATGATTTCGGAGTCACCAGTATAAGCATATAGAAGTGCCCATGATGAAAGCGCCATATTGATCTGGTCACCTCCCAGTCCGCGCATATCATGCCAGGGTGCCCACACCTGGTGGTTCATGTAATATTTTAGCCCGTTCGAATCAGTCTCCATATTCTTCCAGAAATTCCATACCAGTAAAATAACTGTATCGTACGATTCACCTTTGTCGGCTGAAAACCATGGTAGAATGGAGCCATCAGACTTATTTATCCTTACCGGGTGATATTGAATTGTGTCGCTGAGCAATAAAGTATCCTGAACCAGCTGCAATTGACTGGATTTTATCCTGCATGAAAAATTTACAATCGTAACAATCATAATTATCGGAAGAACAACTATTAATCCTTTCAATGGGTAAATGTTTCCTGATGAACTGCTCATGGCTTGAGATTTATGTAAAAATAAATTTCTATTTTTATGTGAAGATTTACAATTTTTTTGATACAGCAAAACAAATTTATTCCAAACCGCAAAAAGAAGGATTATGGTTTAAAAAGCAGTCATCTGAAAGATTTTATATCGCAGGGAAATATTCAATTAACAAATCTATTTCAGCCCAATAATCTTGAAAAATGAAAACGTTTTACAAAGCAGGAAGGCTGTCGATGATATATGAGAAGGGTGCTCTGAGATACATTTCCACAGGGCGGAATGAACTTATCAGGATGATATATCCTGCTGTGAGAGACCGGAACTGGGAAACTGTGATTCCACGTATTGTTGAAGAAAAAATCGACCGGTCGAATGATACATTTACAGTGAAAATCAGATGTCTTTATGAAAATGACAGAATAAAATTTGACGCTGAATATATTATTGAAGGGCATAATGATAATACTCTTATCCTGGTGATGAATGGTGAGGCACTCGAGACATTTGAAAAGAACCGGATAGGATTTTGTGTTCTTCACCCGATAGAACCTTATGCAGGTCAGAATTGTCTTATTGAACATACCGATGGCACCATTGAGCAGTCGATTTTTCCCGAGGATATCAGCCCGCATCAGGTTTTCAGAGACATAAAGTCAATGAAATGGGTAAATAAAGGAATAACATGCCAGTTGCAGTTCGAGGGAGACATATTTGAAACAGAGGACCAGCGGAACTGGACTGACAATTCCTACAAAACCTACTCAACACCTCTTTCTTTGCCTCATCCGGTAACAATTGAAAAAGGAACAAGAATTTACCAGAAAGTAGTCTTCAGTGCATCCGGTGTCACAGAAACTTTCGCTGCGAAAGACGATATTATTCACATTGAGCTGGTACCGGAAGAGGCTTATACATTCCCTTCCATAGGAATATGCCGTTCATCTTCGGGCAGGGAGCTTACCCTGAAGGAAATAAAGATGCTGCGTGCCGCAGGTTTCAGCCATTACCGAACCGATATTCATCTTTTTTCACCCGACTGGCCTGTGGCAGCCGACCTTTCGCTGAATGAATCAATTGAGCTTGGATGGCCACTGGAAGTTGCATTGTTTTTTACAGGCGATATAAAACAACAGGCTAGTACGTTTGCAGAGTGGCTTGAATCGAGAAATCCTGATATTGCAAGAATATTACTGTTTCACCGTGATAAGCCTGCGACACCTGATGATATGGCAAAGGAAGTAATAACCATTTTGCGTAAAAAGAACCCTGACATCAGAATTGCCACAGGTACCAATGCAAACTTTGCCCAGCTAAACCGCAATAGGCCGGGTGACACCGGAAACGACTATATCACATATTCAATTCATCCCCAGGAACATGCTTCAGACGATACCACTCTTATTGAAAATCTAAAAGGCCAGGAATATAGTGTCAGAAGTGCAAAAAATTTTGCAGGCAGAAAAGGTGTGGTGGTGTCACCAGTTACTTTAAAAAAAAGATTTAATCCTGGAATTTCATTTATCGAACTTCCATGGGAAGGAGAAGGTGTTCCACCACAGATTGACCTCAGGCAGATGACGCTATTTGGAGCCTGCTGGACTGCCGGGAGCCTTAAATATCTGTGTGAAGCAGATGTTGACAGCATCACATATTTCGAAGCCGTTGGAGAAAGAGGAATCATGCAGGGAGAGAAAGAACCTGAATGGCCGGAGTTTTTCCCCTCAACAAAAGGATTGATTTTTCCAGTATTTCATCTCTTCCGCTACGTTCTACTGCACAACGATTACAACATATTGAAAAGTATAAGTTCTGACCCTCTGTGTGCCGACTGTTTTTCAATGGCAAGTGATGGTGAAGCAAAACTGGTAATGGTAAATTATACCGATTCAGAACAGAATGTTAAACTTGAAGGATTATCGGGGATGTTCCGCATGAGATCTCTTAATCAGACAACTTTAAAAGAAGCTGTCAGCGACTGCCGCTGGACAGGGATAAAAGATGAAAAAATTTACAATTCTGAAAAAATAATAACCCTTCAACCGTACTCCCTAAATTTTATTGAAGGATGGCTGAAGGGCTGATAGGATGACGTCAGGTTACTTTACACCTCAATCAAGTTCCTTGAGCTTGATATTTCGATACCACACCTTCGTTCCATGATTCTGTAACGCAATATAGCCCTCATCGAATTTCCCCCAATCGGGATAATCATTCCATTTACCACTGTTACGAAGCTTGTTCCATTCATCAGAGTACTTTTCGTACTCTACAACAATTTCTCCATTCAGTATCTGAGTCACTTTATTACCATTTACTATCAGCATTGCATGATTCCATTCTCCAACACGCTTATATGGTTTTACACGGGGAGGATACATGGCGTAATTGGCGCCGTTTACCTGCCACTCCTCAAGCTTTTCTGGCCAGCCGTCACTGTCAATTACCTGAAATTCAGGACCGGTCTCATAAGGAAATTTATAAATAGTATCCTCCTCTACCTGATACATTATCCCACTGTTTGCAGCCGGAGTAAGTTTGTATTCCAGACTCAACACAAAATTTTTATACTTGCGCGTTGTTATAATATCCTGACTTTCGGCACCTCCTGTTGTGTTCATTGTAAGTGCCCCGTCTTCAATTGCCCAGCAATCCGGGAACTCTTTCATATTATATCCACGCCATCCATTGGTTGTTTTACCATCAAACAACAACTGCCACCCCTTCTTTGCCTCTTTCTTTGTAAGAGTATTGGGTGGAGCATTTCTGTCAATCTCCGCCAGCAATGCCTGCGGACTACCTGCAGGCTGTTTTGAAGTACATGATATTACTCCGATGACAATCACCGGTAACATAAAAAGACCTATATTTCTCATTTTCATAACCGGGTTTTTTAAGAGTTTAAAATTGAATTACTTTTAATGAACTTTAAAAATACAGATTTGTAAAATTAAATTCAATTTTTTTATAAACAGGATTTTTATAATTTCAATCCATGAAATTATAGATAAAATCTTATACATGAAAATCCTTTACTCCTTCCTCTCTTCGCTTTTTTTAACCTTATTGTCCATTGTACTTCCGGCACAGCAGACCGACTGGACTCACTTCAGAGGTAGCCTGCTAAACGGAATATCGACAGAAAAAAATGTTCCTGTTAAATGGGATGAATCGTCCGGCATCGTCTGGAAAGTACCATCTTTTGGCAGAGGTTGGTCATCTCCTGTGGTTTACGGCAACCAGGTCTGGATAACTTCAGAAACAAATAATGGGAAACAGATGTATGCCCTCTGCTACGACTTCACAACAGGAAAGGAGCTCTACAGAATTAAACTTTTCGAACCTGAAAAAGTCTTTTCAAAACACGAAATAAACACCTATGCCACTCCTACTCCCTGCATTGAAAAAGACTTCGCTTATTTCCATTTCGGAACCTATGGCACAGCATGCGTTAACACCACCAATGGTTCGGTAGTATGGAAACGCACCGATCTTAATTGTGACCATGTTCAGGGACCGGGGTCTTCTCCAATAATATGGAAAAACATGCTTATTTTGCATCTTGAAGGAACTGATGTTCAATTTATTACAGCACTTGATAAAACAACCGGCAAAACAATTTGGCGCACCGAAAGACCCAGGGACCTGATGGATAAGCTCCCACGTATAGGAAAAAAAGCATATATTACACCAATTGTAATTAATGTGAACGGACGTGACCTGCTAATTTCCAACGGATCGGCCGTTTGTATTGCATATGATATTCAGACCGGAACAGAAGTATGGAGAATTGTACAGGGCGAAGATTCAACAATATCAATGCCTTTCAGTGAGAATGGCATTGTCTATTTTTTCACAAGTTTTGTTACAGTGCAAGGAGAAGGCCAGTACTGTGAACTAATGGCAGTAAACCCTGACGGAAAAGGGGATATAGCCGGAACCAACATTATCTGGAGAAAAAAATTTCCTGTTCTTCAATTGCTGACGCCTCTGATAAAAGATGGCTTGATCTACCTTGTCGATACACGAAATACTCTGCAGTGCATCGATGCAGCAACTGGAAATACATTTTACACGTACAGACTCAAAGATAAATACAACGCCTCCCCGGTATATGCCGCAGGGAAAATATATTTTCCGTCGGTAACAGGCGAAACCCTTGTAATAACTGAAGGAAAGGAACTAAATATTCTTTCCAGGAACAGACTGCCCGGTGAAATTTATGCAACTCCGGCTATCCTTAGAAATTCAATCTTAATTAGAACATCTGATTTTCTGTTCAGAATAGGAATTAAATAAAATCTATATTTAACTAAATGTTTAGATATATGAAAAGGATTGCTTTATTAATTATTGTAACAGGTGCTTTGGTTATTTCAACCCTGAATGCTCTCGCAGAAATTAAGCTTCCTGCCATCTTTGGCGATAATATGGTTCTGCAGCAACAGACCAATGCTGCAATATGGGGAAATGCTTCCCCCAATTCAACTGTAACTATTAAAACCTCGTGGAACGGTAAGAGTTATACTGTAAAAGCCGGAACTGACGGTAAATGGAAGACCCGGGTTGCCACTCCTGCAGCAGGTGGGCCTTATACGATCACAATAAGTGATGGGAAACCTCTGGTTATCAGAAATGTGATGATTGGTGAAGTATGGGTTTGCTCTGGTCAGTCGAACATGGAGATGCCGATGAAGGGTTACAGAAACCAGCCGGTGCTTGGTGCAAACGAGTATATTGCAACTTCATCCAATAACTCTATCAGGCTTATTACAGTCCCCCATGCAACGAGCCTGACGCCACTTGATGATTTCAAGGGCCAGTGGAAACTATGTGAACCTGAAAATGTTGCTGAATTCAGCGCTACTGCTTACTTCTTCGGATTGATGCTCAACAAAGCGCTGAACGTACCTGTCGGACTTATCTGTACAAGCTGGGGCGGTACGCGCATTGAGCCATGGATGAGCGAGGAAGGACTCAAACCATTCGAATGGGTAAAACTGCCTGACAAAACAGCAAAAGTTGAAAAACTCTCCCAGCAAACACCAACGGTACTCTTTAATGCAATGGTTAATCCCATTGTGGGTTACGGCATCCGTGGTGCAATATGGTATCAGGGTGAGGCAAACCGCAAGGAGCCTAAAGAGTACCAGAAACTGATGCCCGGTCTGGCTCTCGACTGGAGGAGGGTATGGGGAATAGGAGAATTCCCGATGTACTATGTCCAGATTGCACCATATGATTATGGGGAACAGGGATTCAATTCAGCTTTTCTTCGTGAGGCACAGCTTAAAGCTGCCACTGCAATACCAAATTTCGGAATGGCATGCGTGATGGACACCGGTGAAAAGGATTGTATACATCCTGCAAACAAAAAGGCGGCCGGCGACAGACTGGCATATCTCGCTCTGGCAAAGACATACGGCAAGAAAGGATTTGCCTGCGAAGGCCCTGTGTTGAAAGAGATGAGGGTTGAAGGCAGTCTGGTTTACCTTACTTTCGACAATGCTCCAAACGGACTGACTTCTTTCGGGAAAGAATTGTCATGTTTTGAGGTGGCAGGAGCAAACAGAAGGTTTTTCCCTGCAAAAGCATTTATAACCAACGCCGGAATTACCCTGTTTTCACCCCTGGTGCCCCAGCCCGTTGCCGTCAGATATGCCTTCAAGGATTTTATTGTAGGTGATCTGTTCAATACCGAGGGTCTGCCGGCATCCTCATTCAGAACTGATGACTGGGAACAATAAGAAAGTCATTCAATAGTAATTCTGCAGTAATTCAATAGTAATTCAGTTGAAATTAACAATGAATGAAGCGAAGCAAATAACATTCCATCTTATTTTCCTTGTTTGGTCTATAGCTCTGGTTGCCCAGCCTCCCCTGCAGTATGTCAATCCCCTCATCGGCACAGCCCCTGCCACAACCGAAAGTGCGCGTCGTCATGGCTCAGGAACAGAAGACAAAGGTCAGACCTTCCCCGCTGTGGGACGACCCTTCGGCATGACACAATGGACACCCGAAACACGAACCACCGAAACGAAATGCATGGCTCCATACTACTATAACGATAAATATTTAACAGGCTTCCGTGGAAGCCACTGGATGAGCGGCAGCTGTACACAGGAATACGGTTCTGCCACCATAATGCCCTTCACTTCATCAAAACCAGATACCATAACTGTAAACCCTGTTTCAACATTAAATCATAAATCCGAAACAGTCTCCCCGGCTTATTACCGGATAAACCTCAGCACATTCGGAATAACTGCTGAAATAACCGGCACCACAAGAGCAGGAATGATGCGTTTTACCTTCCCGGGCAAACCGGAAGGATTTATACTCATACGGATGAACAGCGACGAGAAAGAAGGCAAGGTGTGGATAGACAGGGAAAAAAATGAGATAATAGGCTATAACCCGGTTCACAGAATCTATCAGGGATGGGGGAAACCTGCAGGTTTCAGCGGCTGGTTTGTCATCAAAACCGACAAGCCTTTTCAGGAAGTCTCATACCTGAAAAATGAACAGCAGCTTGTAATTAGTGTCGGTGCTGAAAAGACAATAGTGGTTAAGGCAGGCACATCTTTTACAGGCGCTGAAGCCGCCCGTAACAACATGATAAAAGAGATACCGGGCTGGGACTTCGACGCAGTCCGCAGGGAAAGCGAAAACGTCTGGAACCAGACACTCAGTAAAATAATTGTGAGAAATGGTCCCGAAGAAGATAAAATAAAATTCTACACTGCATTATACCACTGCTACATCCTCCCCCGCATCGCCAGCGACGCTGACGGCAGTTATATCTGTTTTTCTTCGGGAGGTAAAATCTGCAAAACAGAGGGTTTCGACTATTACGATGATTTCTCTATGTGGGACACTTACCGGGCTCTGCATCCGCTGATGACTATCATAGAGCCTGAACGGACACGCGACATGGTACGTTCACTTGTATTGAAAGCACAACAGGGAAGCTGGATGCCAATCTTCCCTTTATGGGCAAACTACACCTCCGCAATGATAGGCGACCACGTAAGCACAACCATTGCAAGTGCATACCTCAAGGGGATCACCGGCTTCGATACAGAACAGGCATGGTTCTATATGCGCAAAAATGCTTTTGAAACTCCACCTGACGATGAATATAAAGATGGCAAAGGAAGAAGAGCCCTAAAGAGCTATATCCAGTATGGTTACATTCCCATGGAAGACAGCGTGTGGGATGCATTCCATAAAAATGAACAGGTCTCGAGAACCCTTGAATACGCCTTCGACGATTATGCACTTGCACTGTTTGCAGGTGCTTTAGGAAAAACCGAAGATTCAGCTATACTGATGAAACGGTCAGAAAACTGGAAGAATGTTTTCGACACTGAAACAGGTTTTGTGCGTGGACGCCATGCCGACGGCCGCTGGGTGGAACCTTTTGACCCTTTCAGCAGGGCAAAATACATCTGCGAGGGAACGCCGTTCCATTACACATGGTACGTACCGCATGATGTACCGGGATTGATAAAGGCAATGGGCGGCCAGACACAATTCCTGATGAAACTTGATAAATTCTTCGATGAAGGCCATTACTGGCACGGCAATGAACCAGGGCACCAGATCCCGTTCATGTATGCAATGGCGGGGCGCCCCGATAAAACACAAAAATGGACCCAGACTATCCTTAAGGAAGAGTATGGTACAGGCCCCGGCGGACTTAGCGGAAATGAGGACGCAGGCCAGATGTCGGCATGGCTGGTCTTTGCCATGATGGGCTTCTACCCGGTTAACCCGGCATCAAATGAATATGTAATAACCACACCAGCATTTGATGAAGTGCGTATAGTGGTGCCCGGTAGAAATACCTTTCTTATAAACTGCCTCGACCGCCCATCAGGTAATGCATACATAGCTGCAATGAACAGAAACGGTGCCAGATATTACAACTGGTTCATAACTCATGACGATATCGTGAAAGGGAGCAGATTTACATTTTACCTGACTCAGAAATTTCCTTTCTGATAACACATTCTGTTTTTACAACACAAATTATTAGTGTATGCCAGAGTTCTTGACAAAGAAATTATGTTAATTATTTTCGAAATATGAACATTGCGGTTTTAACAATGGTTATAATAATTAATAAAGCTATTTTCATACTTGCTAATGCTTCTAAAATCATTAAAGTTTCATAATTTTGAACTACCAGCAGAAGCTACAACAGAATATTTTGAAATTTCTGTCAAACCAAAAACCGGGGAATATGAAAAAGATAACATTATTTCTTATTATTGCAGGAATTACTGCCGCATTTTTCTCGTGCAGTAAAGAAAAAGAATCTGAACGCTTCACGTTGTTAACAGCACATATCTGGACAAGCGACAGCCTGCTTGTCAACGGCGTTGATGCAGGAGGGCCAGGGGGCATGCTCGAAAAATTCAAGGGAGATGCTAAATTCGAGAAGGACGGAACGGGATACTTTGGTAAATACAAGGGAACATGGAGGTTTGCCTACGGGGAAGAGAATCTGGTTATTGAATCCGATTCACTGCAGGTTCCTCTCACCGCCAAAATTGTATTGCTTACAACTACAGACCTTAAAATCACAACTGTTTATCCCAATCTTGCAAATCCTCAGAACCCATTTAACATACGAATGACATTCAAACCGAAACAATGAGGTTATTTCTATCTGCGATAATTCTACTTGCGGGTAATATTATTCCGGTACTTAATGCTCAGTCTGTTATAAAAGGCAGAGTCTCTGATAGGGACACCGGAGAACCCCTTGCAGGAGTCTATGTTATTTATGGAAACGGGCTCGGCACCTCAACCGACGAATATGGAAACTATTCATTCAAAACCGATTCCGCAAAAATTACTGTTACCTTTCAATATATAGGATACAAAACTGTAATACGGCAGATCAGCCTCCGCAGGGGTGAGGTTCATAGTGTTGATGTCCAGCTCGAAACCGAAACTCATTCGATAGATCAGATTGTTGTAAGTGCCGACCGGGTTGAACACAAAATTTCGGAAATGATTGTTTCGGTATCGGTTATCAAAGCCGACTTTCTGTCGAGAAACCATATTACCGATGCTACCGAGCTGATAACAAAGACATCTGGCATTGAGGTACTCGACGGTCAGGCTTCCATAAGAGGCGGAAGCGGGTTCAGTTACGGTGTCGGTAGCAGGGTGATGGCGCTTGTTGACGGACTTCCTCTGCTTTCGCCCGATGCCGGAGGCATCAGGTGGCAATACCTGCCGGTTGAAAACCTGTCGCAGGTTGAGATAATAAAAGGAGCATCATCGGTTATGTACGGCTCCTCCGCGCTTAACGGAATAATAAACTTCCGCACTGCCGATGCAAGCAATATACCGGTTACAAAGTTTTTTGCCGAAGCAGGTCTATACTGCAAACCCGGCAACGAAGAATGGAAATGGTGGACAACACCGAGAGTCTTCTCCACAGTTTCTTTTACACACCTGAGAAAGGAAGGCAGCACCGATCTCGGATTTATTGTTAACCTTTTCACAGATAACAGCTACAGAAAATTCAACGACGAAAAACTCGGAAAAGTAAGTCTGAAAGTCAAACACTTCAGCGAAAAAACAGAAGGGCTCAATTACGGAATCAATTTCACCGGAGGTCTCACTGATAAAACTGATTTCCTGCTGTGGGGCAATGCAAAAGATTCAGCTCTTATTCAGGACACTTCAAGTGTATCGTTTCTGCACGGAAGGTTTATGGCGGCCGACCCTTTCATATCATACTCGAAGCAGGAACGTTTCAGGCATGATTTCAGAGCCAGAATACAATCGAACGAAAACCGCTTTCCGGTGAAGGTGAAAAACAACGCACGTACTTTCTCCATTTACTCTGAATACCAGCTATGGTACAAACTTTCAGATTTAGTGAGTATCACTGCAGGAGTATCTGAAACATGGAATAAAATCAATTCTAATTTTTTCGGCGATCATAATGGTATTAACATTGCTGCTTTCGGGCAGGCAGAAATGAAACCGTCGGAAAGGCTTAAACTTGTTGCCGGAGTAAGACTGGAGCAGAACATTCTAGATTCTGATGCCGATAAAATCGTACCAGTTTTCAGAGCCGGGGTAAACTGGCAGGCTGCTGATTATACCTTCATCAGGGCATCATTCGGGCAGGGTTACCGGTTCCCGTCAATAGCCGAGAAACATGCTTCTACAACCCTCGGCTCAGTTACTATCTTCCCCAACCCAACACTGCAGGCCGAATCGGGCTGGAGTTCCGAAGCCGGAATAAAACAGGGCATCCTCATCGGTAAAAACATAACCGGACAGGCCGATCTCTCGTTATTCTTCTCACAGAACAAAAACTTCATAGAGTATCTTTTCGGCGTCTATCCCGACGGACTCGGTTTCAGGGCAGACAACATTGAACAATCGAGGATCTACGGTGCTGAGATTGAGTTTCTGCTTAACCGCTCAACCGGCAGCCTTAACACCACAATGAGCGGAGGATACACTTTTGTTATGCCCATAGACATGAGGGCAGGTGCACCTTCTGGTGAAATTACCTATCTGAAATACAGAAGAAAACATTCATTCAAGCTAAACCTTAATGCTGCATGGAAGAAGCTGGAATCGGAATTTACAGTATATATAAGATCCAGGATCCTCAACATAGATGATGTATTCGTCGATCCGATGACAAGAGAAGCAATACTGCCGGGGTTCTACGACTACTGGCTGACTCATAACACAGGTTATTTTGCAGCAGATCTGAGTCTGGGTTACAACATCAACCGCTGGCTGAAAATATCTATGGCGTTGAAAAACGCTACAAACACCGAGTATATGGGACGTCCGGGCGATATACAGCCACCCAGAAATATCAGCGTGAGATTAACTGGAAAATTGTGATATTTGAAAACATGAAACCCTTTCACATTGGAACTTTGATTCTGGTTTCGCCACTGTTGTTATCCGGATGTGCGGGAGAGCATGGTGAAAAACTTTCAGGTAGGAAACCTAATATTCTGATAGCGATGGGTGACGATATTTCATATCCTCATATGGGGGCATATGGCACTTCATGGATCAAGACACCCGGGTTCGACAGAGTTGCAAAAGAAGGACTTCTTTTTTACAATGCCTACACGCCCAATTCCAAGTCATCGCCTTCAAGAGCATGCTTCCTGACGGGCAGGAACTCATGGCAATTGGAAGAAGCAGCAAACCATGTACCTTACTTTCCGGTAAAATTCAAATCATTTATAGAAGTTCTGGGCGAAAACGGATACTTCACAGGCTATACCGCGAAGGGATGGGCGCCCGGTGTGGCATTGGACAGTACCGGAAAACCAAGAGAACTGACAGGTAAAGCCTATAACGCAAAACAGCTTGTACCACCTGCAAAAGGAATCTCAAACATTGACTACGCCGGAAATTTTGAGGATTTCCTGAATTCAAGGCCTGATAATATGCCTTTCTGTTTCTGGTACGGCTCGAGAGAACCTCATCGCGGTTATGAATATGGCTCAGGAGTAACAAAGGGAGGCAAACGTCTGGAAGATATCCCACGGGTTCCCAGATTCCTTCCCGATAATGAGATTGTTCGAAACGACCTTCTCGATTATGCCTTTGAAATAGAACACTTCGACAGCCATCTCGTTAAGATGCTCGAAATCCTCCGTGAAAGAGGAGAACTCGACAACACTATTGTTATTGTAACCGGTGACAACGGCATGCCTTTCCCGCGTGCCAAAGGGCAGGTTTATGAATATTCCAACCACATCCCTCTTGCTATAATGTGGAAGAAAGGGATCAAAAGGCCCGGAAGAATAGTTTACGACCTCATAAGTTTTATCGACATCGCGCCAACCCTTCTTGAAGTAGCAGGATTAGACCTGGAAAAGTGCGGAATGCAGCCCATTGAAGGGAAAAGCCTTACAAACATCTTCTTCACAAGAAAGAATAAAGTAATTGACAAATCTCGAAATTATATCCTTCTCGGCAAAGAGCGACATGATGTCGGACGGCCTGGCGATGTTGGCTACCCTGTAAGAGCCATAATACAGAACAATTTTCTATATATCAGAAACTTCAGGCCGGGAAGATGGCCAGCAGGAAATCCCGAAACAGGTTACCTCAATTGCGACGGTAGTCCCACAAAATCGTGGATATTGAGCCTCCGCCGCTCAGGCAGTGACCTTAATTACTGGAATCTGTCGTTCGGGCAAAGAGGAGCGGAAGAATTGTACAGAATCGGAATAGATCCCGATTGCGTTGACAACCTGATAAATAACCCCGGCTACAGCTCCGCATGGCAGAAAATGAGAGAAACAATGTTCGAGCTGCTTTCCGAACAACAAGATCCTAGAATACTGGGGAAAGGTGATATTTTCGACAGGTATACCTATGCCGATGAAAAAGTGCGTGACTTCTACAACAGATTCATGAAAGGTGAACTAAATACAAAATCAGCTGGATGGGTGGATTCAACTGATTTCGAAATAAAAAGAAAATAATGAACTAAAATTTTAATTATGAAGAAAAAACTAACTGATAATTTTTTATTCACCGGATTATTTTCTTTAATTCTGCTTCTGGGTTATTCGTGTGGACCAAAAAAAGCAGAGATTACAGGTGTAAATGATTTCAAATCTCTTTCTGCTAATTTCAAAGAGCCGCCTGCAGAATACACCACCGCCCCATTCTTTGTCTGGAACGGTGAGATAACGCAAGCAGAGATTGACAATTTCATGGACGAATTCTACCGCCAGGGCATAAAGCAGGTCTTTGTTCATCCCCGGCCCGGACTTATTACAGAATACCGCTCGGATGAATGGTTTGAATTGTTCAGATATACGGTTGACAGGGGAAAGGAACTCGGTATGAAAGTGTGGATATATGATGAAAACTCATATCCAAGCGGTTTTGCCGGAGGACACGTCCCGGCAAATATGCCCGAATCGTACAACCAGGGACAGGGTCTCAGAATGACCCGTGTTGAAACACTGCCCGACACTGCCGATAAATTCTTTATTATTCTGAAAGAAGAAAATGGAGTGTTCACAGATATCACCAGCTCTTATCAAACAGAGATGGGCAAAACAGGCAAATATTGTCTTTTCAGAAAAACATTCCATAGCCCATCGGAATGGTACGGTGGCTTTTCATATGTTGACCTCCTCTATCCGGGTGTAACTCAGAAATTTATTGAACTTACAATGCAGGGTTACGAAAAAATTGCAGGAGAAGAGTTTGGCAAAACTATTCCAGGAACCTTCACCGATGAACCACATATCCATACATCTGGCGGGATTCGTTATACCCCCGACCTTTTTGATGTATTCCTTAAAATGTGGAACTATGACCTTAAAACAGCCCTGCCATCACTCTTTGAACAAACTGGAGACTGGAAGAAGGTAAGGCATAATTATACCTGCACTTTGCTTCAAATGTTTATCGACCGCTGGGCAAAGCCATGGAAAGAATACTGCGACAGTGCAGGATTGAAATTTACAGGTCACTACTGGGAACATGAATGGCCCAAAATGCATCATGGAGGTGACAATATGGCGATGTACGCATGGCATCAGGTTCCTGGAATAGATATGCTCTTCAACCAGTGGAACGACACCTCTTCAACGGCTCAATTCGGAAATGTACGCTCAGTGAAAGAACTTGCAAGCGCTGCCAACCAGGCAGGGTGGAACAGAAAGCTCAGCGAAACATACGGTGGCTCAGGCTGGGACCTCACATTCACTGAGATGAAACGCAATGGCGACTGGGAGTATGCCCTGGGCGTGAACCTGATGAACCAGCACCTCACATTCTTCACAATGGCAGGTGCAAGAAAATATGACTACCCGCCAACATTCGACTACCATGAACCATGGTGGAACAACTACAAACTCCTGGCCGACCATTACGCAAGACTCTCCCTTGCCCTCTCCTCCGGCAGACAAATCAATGAGATACTTGTAATTGAACCGACTACAACTACATGGATGTATGATTCATATCTAAAACCCGACCCTTACCGTGATGTAATAGGACAAACATTTCAGAAGTTTATTACAAAACTCGAAAAACAACAGGTGGAATATGACCTTGGTTCTGAAAACATTATAAAAGACCTTGGATCGGTGAAAAAGGGAAAATTTGTCGTCGGGAATTGTGCATATAAAACTGTTGTCATACCGCCACTTACAGAAAATCTTAATCTTAAGACATTTACGCTTCTCCGGCAGTTTGTTAAAGAGGGTGGTAAACTACTGCTTTTCTCATCTCCTTCGCTTGTTGATGGCTCCGAAAATGAAGAACTGAAAGAGTTTATAAGTTCGTCATCCAACAATGTGGTTAAATGTGAATCACTTAACGACGAATTGATAAAAACCCACCTTGGAAACAGGGATGTTACGTTCACATCTATCGAAGGAGAAGGATTGTTTCATCATACACGCGTGCTGAAAGATGGTTTAGTGGTTTTCCTTGCAAATTCAAGCCTTGAAACTAGCGCCGCGGGAACCCTTACAGCACCCGGAGTTACTGCTGTTGAACTCAATACAATTGACGGAGAGATAAAAGGTTACCCTGCAGAGAAAAAAGATAAAAAAGTTGAAGCACGTTTCAGTCTGGCCCCTGCAGGCAGTCTTCTGCTGTTCTTCCCATCGCAGGGAATTTCAATTCCCGATGTTGTTCCAGAAAATGTGAATACGGAAAAAGTTATTGAATCTGAAGAAAAAGTGACAGTTACAAGAGATGAACCAAATGCACTGATGATTGATTTCTGCGATCTGGAACTGGAAGGCAAAACAGAGGCTGATATGCATATATATGATGCAGCTGATAAAGTATTCAAGCATTACGGATTTGCATCGGGCAACCCGTGGAATCATTCTGTGCAGTACAAAAAAGCCATTGTCGAAAGAGACACATTCGGCAGCGGTACAGGTTTCAGAGTTACATACAAATTCATCATAAAAAACCTGCAGGATAAGTCAACGCTGCTTGCTGTGGTGGAAAGACCGGAATTATGGAAGGTTACTCTGAACGGAACCGAAATTAGCCCCAACCTCGACAAATGGTGGCTCGACCGTTCATTTAAAGTCTTTAATATAGCCAATATTGTTAAGGAGGGGGAAAACCGGCTTACACTTTCTGTTACACCTATGAAAGTTCACGCCGAGATAGAACCTGTATATATTCTTGGAGATTTTTCTGTTGAACCTGCCAGGAAAGGATGGGTGATAACATCACCAATGAAAGAACTTACTACTGGTCCTTGGGTTAAACAGGGTATGCCGTTTTATTCGTGGGGCGTAACTTATTCGAAAAATTACACCATTGAATCACCCGGAGGCAAATACATTTTAAAGGTGACTGATTGGAAAGGAACTGTTTCAGAAGTTTTTGTCAATGGTAAAAAAGCAGGTATCATTGCCTTTCCTCCTTATGAGGCTGACATTACTCCGTTCATATCTGCGGGAAAAAACAGAATAGAGTTGAAGGTAATCGGCAGTCTGAAGAATCTTCTCGGGCCTCATCATAATAATCCCCCGGCAGGTATTGCCTCGCCATGGAGCTGGAGAAACGTCAGGTCATATCCCCCGGGCAGTGAATACAACCTTAAAGAGTACGGATTATCAGGTGATTTCAATATTGTAAATAGAAATTAGACCGGATAAATTATTTTAATTTTAATGTTCTGTTAATTAATATTTTATAATTCGACTATTGCAGAAACAAAATATTTTTCTACATTTACGGCGCCTGTTCAATTACCGGCAACCTGAAATTATTGAAGTTTGCGGATATAATGAACAGGTTGGTGAACTGAAAATAACCGATAAACTAAAAATTTAATCTATGAAAAAACTGCTTACGCTTTTAATTGCTGTGGTGGTACCCGGTATACTTATTGCCGGTGGTCTTGTGACCAATACCAACCAGAGTGCTGCATGGGTACGTATGCCGTCGAGAAATGCTTCAACATCCATCGATGCAGTAAATTACAACCCCGCAGGACTCATGAAACTTGAAAACGGTTTTCACTTTTCAGTTTCAAATCAGACAATTTTTCAGAAAAGGAAAGTAGAGAACTTTTACAGATGGTTAAATGATACTCTCTTTACCGGAGATGTAAAAGCTCCAATCTTTCCTGGCATCTATGCCGCATATAAGATGGACCGGCTTGCAATATGGGCAGGTTTCAATCCTATTGGCGGAGGGGGTGGTGCAGAATATAAAGAAGGTCTGCCCTCTTTTGAGCTGAGCATTTCCGATCTTGTTCCCGCACTTGCCTCCCAGAATGTTACAGGGTACCGGCTCGATTCCTATCTGAAAGGCTCATCGGTCTATTTCGGAATCCAGGGAGGTGTATCATTCAAGATAAACGACTGGCTCTCTGTAGCTGCAGGATTGCGTTATGTAATTGCAAACAACTCGTATGTAGGCCATCTTAAAGATGTTGAACTCCAGCAGGGTTCAAACTGGGTGAGGGCTGATGCGATTCTGAATGGAATAGCAAGTCAGCTTACCGCCATTACAACTATTCCCACACAACTCAGTCCAATCATTTCGGCAGGTGGAGGCAATTTTACAATTGCCCAGTTAGTAGCCGCCGGACAGATGACAGTCCAGCAACAGCAGGCAATATATGCTGCCCTCGGTGTGGTGGGAGTGCCCTCTTCAAATATTCCGCTCATGACCGTCAATCAGATAAGCGGAACAATTACTGCAGCTTCTCCAACCCTACTTGCAAATGCAGCAAAGTACTCTGCTACAGCCACCGTATTGGGTGATCAGGAAGCTGATGTCAAACAAACAGGCTCAGGAATTTCGCCAATTTTCAGCGTCAACATCTCACCATCAGAAAATCTCAACATCGCTATAAGATATGAGATGAAGACCAGCATGCAGCTCGAGAACAAAACCACCAAGGATTTCCTTGTTGGCTTCACTGAAACAGGAACTCCAATCACAATGTTTCCCGATGGAATTCTCACACCTTCTGATATGCCTGCAATGCTGGCACTCGGACTCGATTATTCAGCTTCCGACAACCTCCGGCTATCGTGTGGCCTGAACTATTTCTTCGATAAAAATGCTGACTATGGCCATAAAATAGACCACGATCTCAAATCAACCACACCGTCAATATTTATTTCAAACAAGGAAATAATTAAACATAACGGTTGGTCTTTAAGTTGCGGCGCTGAATATGGCCTGTCGGAAAAACTTTTGCTTAGTGGAGGTTATTCATTTGCAAACAAGGGTGTCAACGACAAGTACCAGAGCGATCTGACATTCGGACTTGCAACTCATACACTGGGTGCAGGAGGTGCTTATAAGATTACCGAAAATATTCTGCTAAATGCAGGTTTCAGCTACACGTTCTATATGAAAGACCGTGTAAGTATTAACCACATGTCACCCGCCGGAATAATCTTCCAGCCCGATGAAACCTACCATAAGAATGCTATGGTTATAGGCGTAGGTGTTGATTTCAGTTTCTGATTGGTAATAAGTAAACTTTAATAAGTCTTTTCATACCCTGAAGGCGCCAGAAGAAGCAATTTTCTGGCGCCTTTAGATTTTCGCGGTATTTTTGTATTAATTTAAAAAAATCTTTAAAGCTTATCTCTAAAACTTAATACCTCTTTCATTCAGAAGTCTCAGATATTGCTCCTTTCGAGGGGCATCTGACTCACCGAGTCTTTTGTACCACACGCCTGCTCCTATTGAGTCGCCTGCTTCTATGAATGCATTTATTATATTGAAGTAAAGCATACCTTCTATTCCGTAGTTTAGGCTATCGATTTCCTCCAGAAATCGACGGAATACTATTATATTTTCCTCAGGCTTGCCTGCAGAAGTAATCCTGAAAATCTCATCCAGCTTCCTGTTGAGTTCTTCATCCAGCATAATCCCGTAAACCCAGTAACAATTGCCACCGCACTGCTCAACCATATCAATCCACTTTGTTCCAGGTGCCAGAGGAGGGAAAATGAGTTCAAAATGAAGTTTTTCCCCAACCGAATAAAATTTATGCAACTCCGGACAGTATGGGATACCCGAAGCTCTTGTCATTCTCAACCTTGTGCCGTCAGGATAAATAAGATAGGTTCTTTTATCTGTGCAAAAATACCCTCCGGTAATTTTATTCTCTATCGTAAGATATATTATTGTATTCTGCGGGGTTACCTCTATCCTTTTTATCTCAAGGGTCTCATGACTTTTGATTCCATAATTTGGACTTGTATATACCTGTGAGTATATGGTAGTACTGGCAGCAGAAACCAGCATCAAAATAAGCGTAATCGTCTTACCTGGCATTACTGTTTCGTTTAAATGTGAAAGTTAAAAAAATTCCGGATATATAATTATTCAGGGTCAGGGATTAGGGAAAAATGATTAAAAAAAGAAGTCCCCGCTTTGTGTAACGGAGACTTCGTACCGGCGGTGTAAAGAGCTATTTCAGAAAAATCATCGCTCTTTTATCTTGATAAGCAATTAATAAGCAGTATTTTGAGGATCCCAGTTGCACCAACCTGATGTCCAGTTAACGGTTCCGAAAGCACCTCTGAAGGTTACAGTTTCAAAAAACTGATTGTTCAGGTTGGCATTACTGAATGATGCACCGGTAAGATAAAATGCCCCAGCTGCCGGCATAAATGAGGGTGATGTAAGATTTAGCAAATTTGAACCAATAATATCCTGTATGGTTGCATTTGCGACATTACCCCTTGAGGGATTTTCAAAATATGACTGCAGCTCAGCAATTGTATAGGGTGTTGCAGGAGTGCCTGAGGCAACCTCATAATTGGTAGCCATCCCTGCAAGAATGCTCTTCTCAATCTGAAGCACATTATTTGTAGCCATTGTAGGACTGTTCCCTGTGGTACCATCAATAATAAGCCCTTTGGGATAACCGACAAATATTGAATTGTATACACAAAGCTGTGAAGACCTTCTTATATGCATGGCCCTCTTGAACAGATGATTTGCAGGCAGAGAGTTTGTTACTGTATATGGACCTAAAAATGTCACATTGGAGAAAATCGGTTTTGTAACTGGCGTAAGCGTTGAACCATCAGCATCATTGTCTGATTCGAAACCGTTTGAACCCGACTGGTCCGACTGATTTGGATCGCGGATTCCCAGAGCAAACTGTATTTTGCCTTTGTAACCGTTATCCGTATCAAAATCATCATCAAGCCCTCTGAATGCGACAAGATATTTACAATTAACTGTTCCTCCGAACCATTCAAACGAGTCGTCGCCGCTGAACGAAACCTGTACATGGTCAATCACTGTTCCACTTCCTACCGCATATAAAGTCAGTCCGTTAATTTCGCTGTTAGGTGTGGAAGTAAGAGGAATACCCGGAAACTCTATTCTTACATATTTAAGAATTCCTGAATTATCAGAGTCATCATTACCTCCATAGAGAGAGCCGATTCCACCTTCTGCAACGCCAACACCTGTGCCCATATCATGTTTATTGGTCGTTGCCCTGCCGCAAATTACAATTCCACCCCAGTCACCCATCGCACGCTGTCCTACTGGTTTATCGGAAGTAAATACTATCGGTTGTGATGGAGTACCTTCGGCTATTATTTTTGAACCTCTCTCAATAATAAGCGTACCTTTTGTACCAGAAACTCCTTTTATTATTGTTCCAGGCTGTATGGTAATTGTTGCATTATTTTTTACATACACAAAACCTGACAGAAAGTAACGGGCATTTGAATAGAGTGTTATATCGCTTGTAATATCACCGCTGAGAGTTATCTGTTGGCCGTTTGAAGGTATTACTGTAACCTCACATACAGCCTTCAAAGTAGTATCAGATCTGCTGATAGCCGTTATCTCGGCTTGCCCTACAGCCACACCCGTTATAACTCCCTCTGCAACTGTTGCAATGTCTTTATTGGATGTTCTCCAGATAATTCCTTTGTTTGTTGCATCCGGAGGAGTAAATACAACTGTTAGATTAAGGGTAGCACCGACCATAACCTCAGCCGAAGTCCTGCTCAGTTCAATTGCCGTTACTTTAACTTCTTTTTCACATGATACAGCAAACAATGAAATTACAATAAGTGCTGCTGTAAGAAATTTTTTGCTAAAATCAATTTTCATAATTAATTAATTTAAATAGTTACTAATCATCTATTTATATAGTTCTGATCAGAACTTCAGAGATACTCCAATTATAAATGTCCTTCCAGGTATATAATACTTGGTTACCTGGTTTCTGTCAAAGTATTTTATACCTGTATCGGCCCCCCGGGCATATACATTCATGTCGACCGTTGTATTGACATTCTGGACAAATCTCACAGGCTGATTCAGGATATCTTTAATACCTCCCTTAATTTCAATCCTATTCCCTAATGTTTTGCTGAATGTCAGATCTATAACATTTCTCGGCATTTCATAGATATCGGGTATATCTTCCCACTGGTTTGGCGAAGGTCTTCCGACAGCAGTAATACGTTTACCGATAACATTGTACAATAAGCTCATCATCAACCCCTTTTGATTATTCTGATAAAAAAGTCCTGCATTAACAATGTATGGCGACTGTCCTTCAAGAGGTCTGTTTCTGTAGAGCGAACCCTCTTCAAAATGAACTCTGCTCTTAATCAGTGAACCGTTTAGTATTAAATTGAAATCCTCCATTCCAGGTATGAAGGCCAGTGATTTCCTGAGTTCTGCCTCTATTCCTGCACTGTAAGCCGATTTTACGTTCCTGAATGAATACTGGGTAGGGCTGTTTCCAAGTATAACCTGCTCAATAGGATTTAAAAAATCTTTGTAAAAAATCCCGATGCTGAACATTTCTCCGTTTTCAGGATAGAGTTCATATCTAATATCAAAATTATGAATATAGGCTTGCCTGATTTCCGGTTCTCCGTATATTCCTGCATTCAATTCAAAATCAACATAGTAGAAGGGGGCTATCTCCCTGAATTCCGGCCTGTTGATTGTCATCCCGTAGGCTGCCCTTACAAGACTTTTTTCTGAGAAATTATAAGTCAGATTAACTGAAGGGAAAATATTGACTGAATCACGGTCAACATCAACCCTCACAGTTGAACCCTGTTTGTAACTCGAAAGGGTCTGTTTGTTTCTTTCTATTCTTACACCTGAATAGAGGTTTAATCTGGATGTAATCGGAATCCTTGCTGAAGCATAGGCAGCCATTTGAAGGTTTGAAGCAGTATATGAATCAGATAGTGCAGTCATTTCCACCAGTTTAATTCCGTCTGTAAGGTTAATATTCTCATCTCTGAAGATCTCGGTTATTGGCAGAGATGTCTGGCTGAAACCTGAATTGAGACTTCCTTTAGCATAACCAAAATTTCTGGCTCTGAAACTTCTCGATTTACTTTCAAAATAGACCCCCGTTTTGATTTCTGCTTTTCTTCCGTTGAAAACTTCAGGGCTCAGTGTCAGGTTAATTGAGCCGGTTAGAGTGTTTTCATTAAGTTTTATCCACATTCTTGACACTGATGACAGATCTGCATTGTCGCTGAAAAGGAGAATATATTTTGTTGTATCCTGAGGATTTCTTATGTAGCGGTAGCGTTTTGTATCGGGCTCGTTTTTCCCGGCATAAGAATAGCCTGCAATCCATTCGATTTTTGATGAACCGGAATTGTTAAGAGAGTGACTTCCTGCAATCTGCCCGGTATAGATGGAACGGCTCAAGTATCTCAGTTCTTCCAAAAAGATATACCGGCCATCGTTATACCATTCTCTGCCTGTTCTTTCTATGGTACGGGTATATCCAGCCTGGTTAAAAAGATTTCGTATTTCAAACCTGCTTCTTCCTGCCAGAAATGCCCAGTTATTCATAATTGAAACCCGTGCTGAATTAGTATAGCGTTTGTCATTAAACTGGTTGAGATATAAAGGCTGGTCATTTACATAGTCATAAATAGTATAATCGTTTGATTCGATAAAATCTATATTATCCGACCAGCTCCAGCTTATGGCTGTGGTATTTCCGGCCTGGAATTTTCCCTGTCCGAACTTACGGTTAATACCAAGAAGAATTTTTTGATCGGGTAGTGCCATTTTTTCATAAGGCAGCCATATCTTGTTCATCGACCTGCCAATTGTGGTTATCCTTTCTCTGACTGCAGGATTGGTTGCAGCTTCATATTCATTAAGATGTGCCGGCATGCCTTCTGGTAGAGCTCTAATGCCATCATCAAAACCCAGAATATCAGTTGAACTCCCATCGTATTTATAAAATTTCCTGAAAGTTGATCCCTCATTAAAGGCAGTACTGTACGAGAATATTATGTTATTGTTCTCAGGCATATTTCTGGTAGTAATCTTTACAAAACCACCCGAAAAATCGGCTGGAAGTTCAGCTGCCGGTGATTTAATTATCATAATATTCTCTATCATTGAACTGGGTATTATGTCAAATGAAAATGCCCTCACATCAGCTTCTGCACTGGGAGTTGCTGCATTATTTAACCAAACATTGTTATATCTTTCTGATAAACCTCTTACTATAATAAACCTGTCATCCTGAATTGTTATTCCCGGTACTCTTTTTACAACTTCTGAAGCATCCTTATCCAGAGTTTTTGAAATCTGCTGGCCTGAAATACCGATTGTCACAAAGGCGTTTGTTTTGATGTCGCTAATCATGGATAATTCAGTGTTTGTCTTCCTGACAGCTGTAACGGTGACATCCGACAGATTAACAGTATTTTCTTTCAGAACAACTTCTACCTGAGCTGTTTTGTTCTGCTCAACCCTAACTTTTTCGATGGTTTCAGGAAGGTATGAGACATAAGTAATTTTCAGATTATACGAACCCGGTTTAAGATTTATGATTCTGAACCTTCCGTCTGCATCAGTTGTTGTTCCGGTTGTGGTGCCTTCAATAATTACAGTAGCCCCGGGAAGTGCCGAGCCTGAAGAGAGATCTTTTACTATTCCCTCAATTGTACCTGTCTGTCCGTTTATTGCAGCTGTTACTGCACACATAACTGCAAGAAAAATTAACTTTAATGTTTTCATAGTTTTTAATGATGATTTTTCCATTCTTTACACATGGCAAAGTTGGACAATACAAATGGCAGAAGCGGCTACAAACCGGTGAACATTTTGTTAAATTGATATTACAGATCAGACCTGTTTGTAATAATTTTGTAACAGAAAGTCAATATTTTATATGATGAAATAATTTGTTTTTCAGTTAAATTTGCATCGTATCAAACCCGTTGATTATGGATTTAAAAGGGAAGAAGATACTGATTGTGGATGATGAGGAAGACCTCTGTGAAATTCTTCAATATAACCTTCGGAATGAGGGATATATAACTGAGACGGCACATTCGGCTGAGGAAGCTTTGAAAAAACCACTGGGGGAATTTGATCTGATTCTCCTCGATGTTATGATGGGGCAGATTTCAGGTTTTAAACTTGCTGATATGATGAGGAAGGAAATGAACATCGAGACTCCCGTAATTTTTCTGACCGTTAAAAATAGCGAGAATGATATTCTTACCGGATTCAGCCTGGGAGCCGATGACTATATCACAAAACCTTTCTCAATAAATGAGCTCACAGCACGGGTAAAAGCTGTACTTAAAAGGTCGGGAGGTGAAAAGAAGGCGAATGCTCCTGCTATAAAATTTGGTGATTTTGAGCTTGATACAAGTAAAAAAAGGCTGATAATCCACAATAAGAAAATCGAGCTTACAAAGAAAGAATATGAAATCCTCAAGCTGCTTGTTGACAATCCTGGAAAAATATTTTCAAGGGATGAGATTCTGAACCGAGTATGGGGAAAAGAAGTTATTGTTACCGACCGTACCGTGGATGTGAACATAACAAGGCTAAGGGGAAAGCTCGGGAAATATTCATCAAGCATTAAGAACAAATCAGGTTACGGTTATTATTTTGAATGGAATTAATCTGATGCCAACAGATGAACGGAAGGAATAAATTCAGAAACAACCTACTGTTCTTTTATTCAGCAGTATTTATAACTGTTGCATTGATGATTATTTTTTACCTCTATTCGCGTGAAAAAGATTACAGAACCTCGGCACTGAACGATGAATTGCAAAACTTTGCGCTTATTACGTACAATTTTATAGAAGCTAATAATATAAATGAAACCGGAGATTACAGAAAAATTGATTCATTTGTAAAACTTTTCCCGAATAAGAATCTCAGACTGACTATTATTGATACAACTGGAATCGTTCTGTATGACAGTTCAGTTCCTGACTGGAGTCATATGGAAAATCATCTTGGCAGGGCTGAAATAGCAGAATCGAAGCATAAAATTTTCGGAACGGCGGTAAGGAAGTCGGGAACAACCGGTATTGAATATTACTATTTTGCAAAATTCTTTGGTGGCTATTTTGTAAGAACTGCTGTCATTTATGATATTAATCTTGCTAATTTCCTTAAGGCCAGACTATTTTTTTTATTTATCATTCTGGGCTTTTTCATTTTTCTCGGAATAATTCTAATGATTGTAACCAATCGCTTTGCGGAGTCAATAACAAGGCTAAGGGATTTTGCGCTCAACATAAGCAATAATAAACCTTTTGAATCGGAATTTCCAAGAAATGAACTTGGAGTAATCGGTTCTAGGATACTTGAGATATATAATAGTCTGCTCAGGACAAAAAATGATCTGGCAAATGAGAGGGAAAAGCTTTTCAGTCATCTTAACGCACTTAATGAAGGGATTGCATTTTTCTCCGAACAAAGGGAGTTGATATTTTCGAACGATCATTTCAGTTATTATCTGAACCTGATTTCAGGTGAGCTGAGTTTGGTACCGGAGACGTTGTTCAAAATGTCCGAATTTGAGCAGATTAATTCATTTCTTGAACACACTTATTCAGATTTTACTCCTTCTGATGAGCTTCCCAAAACTGAATTTCAGGTAAGCATTAACGGCAGGTTTTTCAGGATTCAGTGTGTGGTATTCAACGACAGGACCTTTGAAATTATAATCAGTGACATTACGAAGACTGAGAAAAACAGGATAATCAAGCAGCAGATGACTTCCAACATAGCCCATGAGCTTAAGACACCTGTTTCCTCCATCAAGGGTTATATTGAGACCATGTATAATGAAGATGGTATGGACATGAAGACAAGGAAATATTTTCTCAAGAAGGCACTGGCGCAAGCTGACAGGCTCAACACGCTCATCAACGACATATCGCTGCTGAATAAAATTGAGGAGGCGGGAAGTTCGTTCCAGCCTGAGAAGGTCAAGGTCAAGAAGATTATAAAGGATGTAACAAATAATTTTAAGTCGGCAATCAAATCAAAAAACATCAAGGTTGAGTCATCAGTTGACGATGATATTGTTGTGAAGGGTGACAAATCGTTAATTCTTTCGGTTTTTCAGAATCTAATGGAAAACTCTGTCAATTATGCGGGTGAGAACATAACCATATGGATAAAGGCATACAGCAGGGACAGGAAGTTCTATTATTTCTCATTTTCCGATAATGGTGTTGGCATTCCTGAGCAGCATTTACCGAGGGTTTTTGAAAGGTTTTACAGGGTTGATTCAGGGCGGTCGAGGAAGAGTGGTGGAACAGGTTTGGGTCTGGCGATAGTAAAGAATGCTATATTGTTGCATCGTGGTGAAATATCTGTAAGGAAGCGTCAGGGTGGAGGGACTGAGTTTCTTTTTACGTTGCCGCGTTATAATTGAGCGGATCTGGTTGGAAATTTATATTTATTTAGTTTTCAGCAAGAAGAATATTGTTTAGTATTCAGGTGTTTCATAAATATATTCAACGTATTAACAATAAAGATTTAACAGGTAAAAGATTTACCAGGTAGTAGAGTTTATTGAATGGGAGTCTTTATCAGATAGAAATTATTTTTATTTGATAACCATTTTTAAATGATAATTTCTTCTATCTGAAAATTTTTATTAAATAATATTTATTCTTATTTTATAAATTTTATTAATTAATATTTTTTATCAAATAGTATATTTTATCATTTAATATTTTTTATTATTTGATATTTTTTATCATTTAGTAATTCTTTCCATTTGATAAAATTTTCTAAATGATAATCATTTCTATTTAATAAAATTTCTTATCCGATAATTTTTACTATTTGATAAAAAACACCCCCTCCAACCTCTTAAAGATTCAACATTATGTTAAAAACTTATAACTCATTTTTCTGAAATTAATCTTACTTTTATACGTGAATCACAACACCCTTTAAAACATATGACTATGAACCCATATTACCGAAAAATGCTGTCCATAATCACAACAGCCCTTATAATTTCCTTACCAGTATTCCCCCAGGTAAAACCACCCCTGACCAGCGGAAACGAAAAAGTACAGCTGTTTGAAAAACACAAAATGATGCAGCAAAACTCACCATACAAAGACCTTGTGTGGCAATACCTCGGACCAACAAACATCAGCGGACGCTGCACCGACGTCGAAGCAATATCCCCACGAGGAAAAAACTATACAATCTGGATAGCCTCCGCTTCAGGCGGAGTATGGAAATCCATAAATGAGGGCACAACCTTTATACCCGTCTTCGACGCCATGCCAACAGCCTCAATAGGTGATATCGCCATCGATCCAAACGACCCCAACGTTGTATGGGTCGGCACCGGCGAGGCAAACATCTTCAGAAGCTCAAACGCCGGATGCGGTGTATTTAAAACTACCGACGGCGGTAAAACATGGTCAAATATGGGACTAGAAAACACCTTCACCATAGGCAGAATACGTATCAACCCCAAAAACTCAAATATTGTTTACGTAGCAGCTACCGGCCACGAATGGACTCCTAACCCTGAAAGAGGCCTCTTCAAAACTACCGACGGCGGTAAAACATGGGATAAAATCCTGTATATCGACCAGAATACCGGAGTATTCGACCTCCTTCTCGACCCAAGAGACCCCGACATAATATATTGTACCACATGGGAACGTATCCGCCTTAAATGGAACGACCCAAGAACATACGAAACGACAAAAAACAACGGCATCTGGAAATCTACAGACGGCGGCAGAAACTGGAAAAAAATAAATGAAGGCCTGCCAGCACCCAACAAAATGGGAAGAATAGGCATCGACCTATGTCTTACAAAACCCGATGTACTTTACGCCCTTGTCGACAATTACGAAGTAGCATACAAAGCCCAGCCCGGCGAACTCGATTCATACGGCAGACCAAGAGCCGACGTAATCAAAGGCGCAACCGTTTACCGGAGCGACAATGCCGGAGGGTCGTGGAAACAGGTGAGCGGCCTTACACCCGACCAGAAAACATATATGGAACGCCATTCAGGCACATACGGCTGGGTATTCGGACAAATTCGTGTTGACCCTCTTGACGAAAACACAGTCTATACCCTCGGAATAAATCTTAATCAATCGACCGACGGAGGTAAAACTTTCCGGCCATTGCGTGGACCTCACGTCGACCACCATGGACTATGGATAGACCCTGAAAACCCAAACTACCTGCTTGACGTTCAGGATG
Organism: Bacteroidota bacterium; assembly: GCA_029552825.1. GTDB lineage: Bacteria > Bacteroidota > Bacteroidia > Bacteroidales > VadinHA17 > LD21. The sequence continues at coordinate 7,130 of JAKPDL010000019.1, read as the reverse complement.
GTGGACTGACTATTTCGTACGATAAAGGAGCTACATGGAAATACCCTATCGAACCCCTCCCGCTTGCTCAATTCTATAACGTAGCATACGACATGAGCACACCATTCAGAGTATTCGGCTCAATACAGGACCACCACAGCTTCTATGCACCTGTCGACCTTTCAAGAGGAAGAGACAGAGTGCCTGCACAGGAATTCAAAAACACCCTTGGAGCCGAAGGAAGTATGCACGCAATAAACCCCGTAGATAACAATACCATTTATGCAAGTTCCTTCTACGGCAGACTGCAACGGGGGAAAATAGATACTTACCCACGCGAAACAAAAAGCCTTCTTCCAAATACTTATCCCGATGAAACACCTTTAAGAGGGGAATGGAACGCTCCAACTTTGATCTCTCCTCATAACCCAAATATCATTTATCACGGAATGCAGTACGTTTTGATGTCTAAAGACGGCGGTGATACCTGGGAGATAATCAGCCCCGACCTGTCGTACAACGACCCCAAAAAACGGGGTGACATAAATTACCAGACAATCTCAGTAATCGATGAATCACCTCTCAGATTCGGACTTATCTATGCAGGTACCGACGACGGCAGAATATGGAGAACAAAGGACGAAGGCAAAACCTGGACAGAAATACGCAACGGAGCAGTACCTCAGAAATTTGTTTCCCGTATTGTTGCTTCAAAATTTAACATCGGAACTGTTTATATGACACAAACAGGCAGAAGGGATGATGATTTTCAGGTCTATATCTGGAAATCAACCGATTTTGGAACTACATGGAAAGATATATCCGGCAATATTCCTCTCGGGCCTGTAAACGTCATAAGGGAAGACCCCGTAAACCCTGACATTCTTTATGTTGGAACCGACTGTGCCGTTTACGTCACCAGGGATGGCGGTAACAGGTGGGATGTACTGGGAACACTACCATATGTTTATGTTCACGACCTGATAATCCATCCCCGCGATAACATGATTGTCATTGCTACACATGGCCGCGGGATGTGGGTAATGGATGCCAACCCTGTCAACGAAAAAGATAAAAGGGCTCGACAGCGGGAGGCAACTGAGCCTGCAGAAGACATGTAATAAAACTATTGTGAGTTTTTGATCAGCATGTAATAGAAACTGATCCCGCGAAGGTAATCTTCAATTTTTGTCCGCTCATTCAACCCGTGTACCCGGGCCATGTCTTCAGCGGTAACTCTGATGGGTGCAAAACGGTAAATGTTATCTGTGATAACCGAAAAGTGGCGGCTATCGGTGGCACTAAGTGTAAGGGTTGGTGCAACATAAGCCTCAGGATAAACCTGCCTGAGGGTTTTGAAAATCACCTGGAAACCCGCTGCATCTGTCGGTGAAAAAGGCGCAGGCTCGTTGATAAAATCTTTCAGCGGCTCAATAATTACACGTGAGTCATCAATAACTTTTCTTATATGCTCAAGAACATCTGCTGAACTCTCACCTGGCAAAATCCTGAAATTCACAACTGCTTCTGCCCTTGTTGGAATAACATTGTCTTTTATTCCGGCCTGAATAATAGTTGGAGCTGTTGTGGTTCTTACAAGTGCATTTCCTGAAGCACTCCCGGAATATATACTCAGAAGCAGAGGTTTGAAAAGCCATTTGTTTGCAAAAATCACTCTTGCAAAAACCGGCATCTCAGGGCCAATATACCGGATGAAATCATTTACCGGTCCGGCAAGACGGGGTTTCATCTGTTTTGCAGCCAGAGCACCAACAGCCTTTGCAATAACAGTAAGGGCTGATTCTTTCTCGGGTGTTGAGGAGTGGCCGCCAGACATCTCTGCAGTCAGTCTTACAGATAGATAGCCTTTTTCCGAAGTGCCCACCAGAGCCACAGGCTCCTTAATCATCGGCACCATCCCGACAGTCACCGCCATACCCTCATCAAGCACATATTCAGCCTTAACGCCTTTCTCCTCCAGATATGCTGCAATAGCCCTGGCTCCTTTCTCACCGCTGATCTCTTCATCGTGACCAAAAGAAAGATATATAGTCCTCTCAGGAACAAATCCCTCTGAGAGAAGTCTTTCCACAGCTTCAAGGATTGATATCATTGCAGCCTTATCATCGAGTGTGCCACGTCCCCAGATGAAAGTGCTATCGTTCAGCCCCGAAAAAGGACCTTTCTCCCACCCTGCAGTATCTCCTGGTGGAACAACATCATAATGAGCCATAAGAATAACCGGCAAAAGTGAAGCATTCCTGCCGTCCCAGCGGTAAAGAAGACTGAATTTATTGAAGACCTCCAGGTGAAGAAGTGAATCAACCAGTGGATATTTTCTTCTGATAAATCCAATGTAACCCTGAAAAGCCGATGTATCTACCGGTAAACCCGGCGCATAGGAAACAGTAGGATATTTAACCGCTTCCGAAAGGTTTAATAAACTTTCTGTACCAAACCCAACAGTTGTAACCTCACCGAAGTTTGCCTGAAGTGATTTGAAAAACAGAGCTTTAACTATTAAAATGATGAGCAGCACCGCTACTAACCAGAGAAAAAGACGCAGGACTTTTTTCATATAAGATTATTTAAAAACAATACAAATATCAATATAATTTTTGGGGATTTGAATTCGATAATAATTCGATAGCAATTTAATGGTAATTCGATAGTAATTCAATCGTTCCAGATACGCTTCGCTGTCGGGATCTCCGTGGAATTTATCCCGCAAAGCGTGACTTCGAAACTCGATTGTTCCCGATACGTTTGGCTATCAAAATTTTAGCGGAGTTTATTCCCCAAAGAATTATCTTTATTAATACTCATCCCTCATTCCTCATTCCTCATCCCTCATTCCTCATCCCTCAACTATAGCCATTCCGCTTTGTAGGATTTAGTTTCACATTTTGTGATTCACCCCCCGGCACCATGAGAGGGTGCGACCCCCCGGCACCATGAGAGGGGGCGACCCCGATCTTCTGTGAGGGAGCGACCCCCAGACCCCTTAAGAGGGGGCTAGATTACCACTGATCCCCAAAATATCAGGGGCTGTCTAAAAAGATGTTTATTGGGTAAGCATAATAAAGACATAAAAGCTAAAATATTGTAATTCAATATGTCCCCTCCCAGGGGATTCAGGGGTGAAAATGAAACCCGTAAACCCTTAAACCCTTAAACGCTGAACGCGAAACTCTGAACGCTGAACGCGGAACTCTGAACGCTGAACGCGGAACTCTGAACCCCGAACGCGGAACTTTGAACCCTGAACTCTGAACCCTGAACGCGGAACTCTGAACGCTGAACGCGGAACTTTTTTCATTCATCTATAAAATTCCTCCGTTCATTTACATTAATTATACATTCATCAAAAAAAATTGATAGGTATTGATTTTATTTTTAACTTAGATATAAAATTTATTAACGAATTATTATTTTCATTTAAGGTTGCCTGTCCCCGGATTTCTCAACTCCCGATCTCCAGAGTCATTCAGCCTGAGGAAATATAAGATAAAACTTGTAAACCTAAAAATTAAAAATACTTTTTAGAGTTTGCCTTCTTCCGGAAGAAATCGAAGCTACTCGGGTATGAAGCTGTATAATAATAAATCTTCCATTTGTGGGACTACAGGGGGCAAATCAAAGGGCAAATAAATCGAGTGTGAGTATACAATAAAATAATACAGTCATGAAAACAAGATTTATTTTCTCATTAATTCTTACCCTCCCGTTTCGCGGGACTTCGCTTCGCTTCGTGCGCTCTTCGTCTTACTTGAGTCAATAAAACAGGTAAATAACATAAATACAATAATCTGATAAAACCTAATAACAATGAAAACAAAGATTTTTCTTTCAGCAATTCTTACCCTGAGCCCTGTGCTCTGCGCTCTGAGCCAGATCCCGCAGGGATTTAATTACCAGGCCATCGCCCGCGATGCCTCCGGTAACCCCATTGTAAACACCGCCATGCCTGTGCGCATCACCATACAGAGCGACCTGACAGGCACCACAATCTTCTGGCAGGAGTTGCACTCATCGGTAACAACCAACGATTTTGGCATGCTAACCCTTGTTGTGGGACAGGGTACCAGAGAGGCAGGTACTGCCGCAACTTTTGCCGATATTGACTGGAGTGTTACCCCGAAATACATCAAAACCGAAATAGATTACGGCGGATGGAAGGATATGGGGGTTAGCCCATTGTGGTCCGTACCATTTGCCATGCGGGCGAACTCCTCTGCAAGCGAAAAATGGCTGCAGGCCGGAGCCAATATTTATCACAACGCAGGAAAGGTAGGTATATGGACAAGTAATCCGCTGACAGCCCTTACCATAACAGAAAACAATAATACCGGAATAACCTATCCGCTTTATATCCAGAATGCCAGCGGTGACTGGACAGCCACGGAAAAAGGTGTAGGACTGAAGTTCGGAAGGTTGAATCCTACATCAGGACATGATTACGGAACCATTATGGGAACAATTGCAAGTAACAACGGTGGTGCAGGAAGACTTCAGTTCATTGGAGGAGGAGGAACCGTTCCTCATATGACAATTGATTACACCGGAAATGTGGGTATAGGCACAACATCACCTTCAGCAAAGCTTCATGTGAACGGAACAATTGCAGGTGATATGCTCCTTCTGGGCAGTGCCGTACAAACAACCTTGAGATTTACCAAAACTGATAATGAGGTTGATCAGAGAATTACTGAATTTATGTCATATGGAACAGGCTTCGTGGGCAGATTTGTCAATGATGCATATACCGCTGCAAGTCCATGGCTTACAGTTACCCGCAATCCTGGCACGTATACTGTAAACAGTGTGCTGATTTCAGCAGATAATTTTGGAGTCGGCACATCATTACCCACAGGCAGGGCCGAAATACAGGCTCCAGGAACGTGGCCCGATGATGTCCCCCTCTTCCAGGTTAAGAACAAACTCGGTGTTCCGGTACTCGCAGTATACAACAATGGTGTTAAGATACTTGTAGAGGATACTGATGGCAAGGGTGTGAAAGGAGGATTTGCTATTGGTGGTTTCGACCCTACCAAGGCGCCGGGTGCCGAGACAGTGAATCTGCTGACCGTCAGTCCCGACAGCGTAAGAATAAACATTGATAATAATCCGGCAAAAGCGGTCAAGGGCGGGTTTGCCATCGGAAGCTTTGATGCATCGAAAGCGGTTAATCCAAAAGCATTTATGAACGTCACACCCCAGGCCTCAGCAACCGGTCAATATAATACATTTCTTGGCTATCAGTCCGGTAATAGTACCCAATCCACAGGTATATACAATACTTTCATAGGCTACCAGGCAGGTTATAGCAATATAAGCGCTGACAATAACACATTTATTGGCTACCAGGCAGGTTTTTATTCAAAAGGGCCGCACAATACATATATCGGATTTAATGCCGGAAAAAGTGCCGCCGCGGGAAGCAGTTCAGCATGGAATATTTTCATAGGAGAAGGTTCAGGAATGAATAACAGTGGAGGATACGAGACATTTACATTATTTTTCCCATGGGGAGGCTCCACTACTGAATACAGATCCTGGGGAGGTAATAATGTAGCTATTGGTGCATATACCGGAGTTAACTTAACGGGCGATTTCCTGAACAAATCTTATGGCAACAGCAATGTGATGGTTGGTCATTTTTCCGGTTACAGCCTTGTGACTGGATATGCTAACACCATAATCGGCACTGATGCGGGCAAAAATCTGGTTTCAGGTCATCACAATGTTTTCCTTGGATACGGCGCAGGAGGTCAGGAGACCGGATCAAACAAATTATATATTGCCAACAGCAATACAACAACTCCTTTGATATACGGAGATTTTAATTTAGGAATCCTTACAGTCCATGGTTCTCAAACCATAAGTAGTCCGGTACCTGAACTTCTCCTTTATACACAATCAGGCGCAGCAGGAAGGAAATCAGCCGTGTATTTATACGGAACCTTTGGTCCGGGAGCAACAGATCTGACTGCAAGGAACTTCGCCACTATAGAGGTTGGCAGCACAAATACCGGCTGGACGGGAGCATATTTCCGGGTTCTGGGCCGTGTCAATGACGGAGCACCATTTGAAACTATGAAGATAAATACTTCCAACGGGGATTTTTATGTGTCGAGCGATGCTTACAAACCCGGTGGCGGATCGTGGCTAAACAGTTCTGATAGCAGGCTTAAGGATCTGGAAGGAGAGTTTACAGGTGGTTTAAATGAAATCCTGAATCTAAATCCATCATATTTCAGATACAAAAACGGAAATGCAAGAAATCACTCATCCGAAAAAGAATATATAGGCTTTGTGGCACAGGATGTGCAAAGATACCTTCCTGATGCAGTAAGCACAGGCGAAGACGGATACCTGAACCTCGATATGCACGTTATTAACGTGGCCCTGGTGAATGCAGTGAAGGAACAGCAGAAAATTATCGAATCACAGAAAGAAGAACTTGAATCCCTCAAAGAACGCCTTTCGGTACTTGAGGCGATGATGGGGAGGAAATAAGGGTTAACGGGTTGACTGGTTAACTGGTTGACTGGTTAACTGGTTGACTGGTTTATGGGTTAACTGGTTTATGGGGTTTTAGGGGTTAAGAAGTTTTTCACACAAAGACCACAAAGGACACAAAGGTTGCACATGGGTCAGTAGTTTTGAGCATCTATTTATGGTGTGCATGTAAGTATGCCGTAACTCTGCCTGCCATTTATTTTTTTGGTCATTTGCGCCTCGCGTTGCTCGGCGCGTCATTCAGTAGTCATTCAATTGTAATTCAATAGTTCCCGACACGTTTGGCTATCAGGATTTTAGCGGAGTTTATTCCCAAGAGGATCATCTTTATTAATACTCATCCCTCATGCCTCACTCCTCATTCCTCATTCCTCACTCCTAATCCCTCAACTCCAGCCCTTCCGAATTGCAGAACTTCACTTCTCATCCAGGGATTCACCCCCAGACCCCCTGAGAGGGGGCAACCCCCAGACCCCCTGAGAGGGGGATAGATTGCTACTGATCCCCAAAATATCAGGGGCTGTCTAAAAAGATGTTTATTGGGTAAGCATAATAAAGACATAAAAGCTAAAATATTGTAATTCAATATGTCCCCTCCCAGGGGATTCAGGGGTGAAAATAAAAAAGAG